>DAOTTR010000197.1:0-4611 GCA_034437715.1 Caldilineaceae bacterium | reverse complement strand
GGCACTTCGACCAACGTATCGCCGCCCAGTTGCTGGATAAAAAAGTGGATGAAACCATCGAGCGAATAGTGCCAAGCCCCCTCTTTCAATTGTTCAGGGTTAAAGGCGCGAAAGCCGCGGCGTTGGATATAGTCGCGGTAACGGGTGAGCAGGGCATGCAGGTTGAGGCCGGCGGGCGTCACATATTCAGCAAAGGTGTCATGCGCGGAGACGCACTCGCCGGCCACCGTACCAGCAGCGCCACTGGAATCGCCAATGCCGTCACGCTGGTGACCACCAGGATGGTGGTCGCATAGCCAAAGCGGTCGTAGAGCAGACCCCCGGCCAGCACACTCAGGGCACTTCCCAAGCGAACTACGCCCCACAGAAATCCTGTTAGGCGACCTTTGACTGCGCCACCGCCGTGCCAAACCGCTTCGTAGCCGCCCTGGCGTAAGCCCGACCACGCAATGCCCCACAGCAGACGCGCCGCCAGAAAGAGCGCAAACCCCCAACCTACGCCATAGAGAAAGGTGGAAATCAACCCTAGGAGCGTGACAATGAGAAAGGGGCCGCGTGCTCCCCAACGTTCAAACGCAGCACTGGCCCAGGCATTCGACAGCAACCGCACCAGTCGGTTGGCGCTCAACAACACACCGACCAAGGGTAAACTGATGCCTAAATTGGCAGCCTCTAACGGGAGAATACTATACATGAGCGAGTCACCCAAGATGCACAGTGCGATCACGCTACTGACTATCAAGACGAGATACAGGGGGCGCTGGGTTGGTGGGGGAGCTGTAGACGATACTCCCGTAGTCACAAAATCCTCATTTTCCGTTCAATCGTGAGCGCCTCTGGCAGAATTTATTATCATATAAGCATACCCCATGCCCAATCAAATGAGTAAATTGTACAAGAGACCTAGTCCTTGCTACTGGGGTAACGGCGCGGCAGCAAAATAAAGTTATTTTGCACTTCCCTCAAGGTGCGCTATAATGGTCGTTAAGGCTTCCCAACCGCCAAATTCATTTGTTTACTCAGCGACTATAATTGTATAAACGAGTCAATTGATTGGATCACGGTAGATTCTACAGATTTTTGTTCCTGCAATTTTCTGAATTGCTAACGATCCGGTGGTTCAAGCTCCCGTCGGGTTTCTTTCTGCCCGCGTTCTGTTTTTCGCATGTTCGTCCAATTCTGTTTTCCACAATTTCATCTATAACTTACTGGGAGGAATCTATGTTTCAGAAACGCTTAACTCGTCGCGGTTTTCTACGCAATTCTGCCGTGGCCGGGGTTGGCCTGGCGGTGATTGCTTGTGCCCCTGCTGCTGGGCCAGCTACTAGTGATACGGGCGAAGCCGCGAGTGCCCCCGCTGCTGATGCTGTCACGATTCGTTTTATGTCGCGTGCCGGTGCAGAAAATAATGTGCAGGCGCAAAAGACCCTGGACGAAGATTTCCGCGCCGAAAATCCCAACATTCAGGTTGCGGTCGAAGCTGCACCCGATGGGTGGGAGCAGAAGTTGTTGGCGCAGATGGTCGCTGGCGAAGCCGTTGATATTTTTGAAGCGTGGGGCAATATTTTCTTTAATTGGACAGAGCGCGATCTGTTGTTGGATGTCCAATCGTTTGTGGATCGCGACCTGAGCGATGAGCAAATTAGCGATTACAACGATTTCCAATGGCAGGGCCTGGTGATGTTGGGTAAACGTGTGGGCATGCCCAAGTACATCAACGTCATGACAGTTACCGTCAATGTGGGGCTCTTCGAGGAATATGGTGTCGAGTTGCCGCCGGAAGACGGCAACTGGGATCATGACGACTATGCTG
Source organism: Caldilineaceae bacterium (assembly GCA_034437715.1). Taxonomy (GTDB): domain Bacteria; phylum Chloroflexota; class Anaerolineae; order Caldilineales; family Caldilineaceae; genus JAHBVH01. The sequence continues at coordinate 2,798 of DAOTTR010000197.1, read as the reverse complement.
CCATGGCCAAGCAACTCACTGACGCCGCCCGCGCCGCCGGCAATGATGCCCAGTGGGGCGGTTTTAAACCAGCCTGGAGTTGGGATCGCTTCTGGAATACCGTTTACATGTTTGGCGGCAAGGTCGTTGACGAAAAGTATGGCACCAAATATATGCTCGACAGTGAAGAGTCACAGGCCGGTTTGCAGTGGATGTATGACCGCATCTGGGTCGACAATACCTTTGCCCGCCCCGGTGACATCGAAAATCAGAATGGTGATCAAGCACTCACCGCCGGCTTTGTCGGTTTTATTGAAGATGGCACCTATCCGATTGGTCGCGACAAGCAAATGACGGATGCCAGCGTGAAATGGAATATGTACCATGTGCCCACCGGTCCCACGGGCATTCGCAGTGTGTTGGGCACCACCGACGCCTGGTCGATCACCGCGCAGACCAAACATGCGGACGAAGCCTGGAAGACCTTGAGCTTTCTCTCTGGCCCGATCTATCAGGACAAGCAGATCGTGGCTGTCGAAGGCATCATCCCCGTTTTGAAATCACGCATTGCCAGCTTCATTGACACGGTGCGCCAGGTCCGTCCATCGCTGGAGGAAGTGCGTTTGGAGACGATCACCGAGTTGCTGGAATGGGGCTATGCCGAGGATAGCTTCTGGTTCAAGAAGCAAAACGCGGCCTATGAAATTATCAACCCGGCCCTGGAGAAAGTCTATACGGTTGGTGATGTTGGCCCCGAATACTTTATTGAGATCGCCCAACAAGTCAATGAGTCGCAGCAAGGCTAGTTCTACTGGTTCCCATGCTCCGCGTGGGAAACCAGATCCGACGCTCCGCGTCGTCACCCGCCTCAAAGCAGGGGACGCGGAGCGTCCCATCTGCATTCCTACGCTCTGTGTAGGAACGAGTATTGGTCTTTATCCAGAGGGATATTGGTTATGAGTATACAAACTGGCGTGCCGCTTGGAACCCAACCACCACGCAAGCGCCGCTTATCGCAACGGGTGATCCGCGATAATATTGCTGGCTTCTTGTTTATTAGCCCCTGGTTGCTCCACTTTTTTCTGCTCATTGCGTTTGCCATGCTCTACTCCTTTCGCATTAGCCTGATGGAGACCGATCTGCTGAGCAGCCAAAAGTTTGTGGGTCTGGCCAATTATAGCAAGATGTGGAATGACGAGCTGTTTTGGAAATCGTTGCGGGTCACCGCATATTACACCTTCGTCTTGGTGCCTAGTGGCATCGTCATCGCGCTGGCGATTGCCGTATTGATGAACCAAAATGTGAAACTAGTGGGCGTGTGGCGAATGCTTTTCTATTTGCCATCGGTGGTCTCTGGTGTCGCCGTAGCGATCCTGTGGGGCTATGTACTCAATCCACGCTTTGGCCTGTTAAATATGGGCTTAAAAGCGATTGGAATTGAAGGCCCGCGCTGGCTCTTTTCGGAAACCTGGGCGGTGCCGGGTTTTATCCTGATGGGTTTATGGGGCGCCGGCGGTGCGATGCTGCTCTATCTGGCCGGTCTGCAAGGCATTCCCACCCAGTTGTATGAGGCGGCTGAGATTGATGGCGCAGGGAGTTGGGGTCGCTTCCGGCATATTACGATTCCCATGCTCACGCCGACGATCTACTTTAACTTGTTGATCAACATTATTGGTTCATTCCAGATCTTTACTCAATCGTATGTAATGACTGGTGGCGGGCCGAATAATGCTACCTTAACGCAAGTGCTCTATCTCTACCGCAAAGGCTTCGAAAATTTTGAATTTGGCTATGCTTCGGCGTTGGCTTGGGTACTCTTCCTCGTCATTATGCTGTTTACTGTGATGGTCGTGCGTTCATCCGAGGGGTGGGTACACTATGAGGGAGAAGTGAAAAAATGACGACCGGCGAAAAAAGCTACCCAACCACTGTGCCCCCGATCCGTGCCCCCCAACGCACCGATTGGCTGTTGCTGCGTCATCGCATTTTTTCTGTGCTTGGGCGCATCTTGCTCTATGTGATTCTGATCGTCGGGGCCCTCGTTTTTTCTGCGCCTTTACTTTGGATGATCTCCACCTCACTTAAGCCTGAGGGACTTGTCTCCCAATATCCAATCGTCTGGATTCCGCCTGAACCGAAATGGAGCAACTTTGTTACGGCCTGGAATAAATCCTCTCCCTCCTTTACCACCTTCTACTACAACACGGTCTACATCACGATCCTGAACATGATCGGCCTGGTCTTTTCCAGTTCGTTGGTGGCTTTTGGCTTTGCGCGTATTCGCTTCTGGGGGCGCAATGCAATCTTTATGGTGCTGCTGGCCACCATGATGTTGCCCAGCCAAGTGACCTTGATCCCGATCTATCTGTTCTGGGCCAAGCTTGGGCTAGTAAATACCTTCTGGCCGTTGATGGCCCCCGAATGGTTGACCAATGCCTACAATGTCTTTTTATTGCGCCAGTTCTTTCTATCTATTAACATGGAGTTGGATGACGCAGCGCGCATTGACGGGGCTAGCTGGTTCCGCATTTACTGGAATATTATCATGCCCCTTTCCAAACCGGCGCTGGGGGTGATTGCCATTCAAGCCTTTGCCTTTAACTGGAATAACTATTTTGGGCCACTGATCTATTTAAGCGAACCCAAGAAGTTAACCATTGCCATTGGGCTACGCCTTTTCGCTACGGAACAATCGCAGCGTATCCCCGAAACTATGGCGATGACATTGGTGGCAACCATTCCGGTTTTGGTGGTTTTCTATATTGCCCAAGCTAAATTTATTCAAGGGATCGTTGTCAGCGGTGTTAAGGGATAAGCAT
>DAOTTR010000196.1:0-1973 GCA_034437715.1 Caldilineaceae bacterium | reverse complement strand
AAAACCGAATTTCGCCAGTCGATTATCACAGCAGGGCACGGCGCAAATCCGCCCAAATCGGCCAAGAATTATCCCAACCAGACGCAGATTCGCCAAGCGGTGGGTTATCGCAACATCATCTTTGCCAATCAAGTGCAGGAGAAGATGCGCAAGGAAGTGATTCCGGCGCTGCAAGCCGCCATTCCTGCCGATTGGGCCCACGCCGCTTGGTTTGCCGACACGTTGCTGCGGGCCAATGCCTTGAGCGTAGTCGCCCACGAAGAGACCCATCCCTGGGCCACCTTTGGCGGCATTCCCTGGCTAGAAGAGTTAAAATGCGACATTCTGGGCCTGTACAGTATTTTGCAGACGCCCCTGATCCAAGATGAAATTGCCGATCTGCTCGTCAGTTCGGTCGCCTCGGATCTGCTCTTGCACCGCTATCATACCTACTTACAAAAGCGGGGCGATAGCCAATTCGACGATTACCACACGGGCGGCACCATCTGGCTGACCCATCTATATCGCGGTGGCTTCTTCCGGCTAGATGGCGACGACAAGGTGATCGATGTGGAGCGTAGTCAGGCTGTGCCGCTGCTGGAAAGGTTTGCCAAGCGCATGATGGCGATCAAAGCGGGGCGGAATCACCCACAGCGCTCCACGCCGATCTATTTGATCAGGCCAATGTCTATGCGCGCTTTCATGGCTGGGCAGAGACACAGCCCTACTTTGAGAAATTATGGGCCAGTTAGGTTTCCCAAGAGTGCGTTAGGGTCTGGCAGACCCTAACGCACTGAACAAATGATCATCTTTTTAGCCAGTAGCAGATCTCAGGCAAGCAGCGTTTCAGATGACAAGTTTGGTTGCACTGCCGAGGGCTGGCGCGCATGGACGATCATTGGCAGCCCATACTTGGCCATCAGGGTGATCAATGGCTTGGTTTCCACTTTCGCCTCCGGCGCAAGTTGCAGCGAATAGCGTTGGGCCACGGTCGCCAAGACAAGGCCAGCTTCCATCATGGCATAGGCGTTGCCAATACAGACGCGCGGGCCGCCGCCAAAGGGCATATAGGCATAGCGCGGCAAGCTCTCTTCAAATTCGGCGGTAAAGCGTTCGGGCCGAAATTCATCCGGATCGGCAAAATATTGGGGCAACCGATGCATGACATAGGGCGAAATAAAGACCTGTGTCCCCTTGGGGATCAAGAAGCCGGCGACAGTCACATCTTCGGTTGGCTGACGCGCGTTGAGCGTCCAGGCCGGTGGATAGAGGCGCATGGCTTCTTTGATCACCTGTTGGGTATAGGGCAATGCAGCCAGATCGTGTAATGTGGGTGTGCGGCCCGCCAATACGCGATCCAACTCTGCATGCAATTTGGCCGCTGCTGCGGGATTTTGTGACAGCAAATACCAAGTCCAGGTCAGCGCGTTGGAGGTGGTTTCGTGGCCAGCCACGAAGAGATTGATCGATTCATCGCGCACCTCGGCATCATTCAAGGTTTTGCCCTGTTCATCTTCGGCCACCAGCAACATAGAAAGCAGATCACCCCGATCTACCACCACACCATTGACCGCTCCGGCCCGCCGTTCCGCAATCATCCCCTCGATAATTGTATCTAACAGATGGCGCGACGGCTTGCGCATCCGATTGATGCGTGTGGGCAGCCAATGGGGCATCAATTCATGCCAGGTAAAGTCGTAGTTGACGATCTCTTGTAATTGATGGATCGCCTCGCCAATTTGTTGGGCAGCACCGGCCATGTTCCCGCGATCAGCGTCAAAGAGGGTCTTTGCCACAATAGACATGGTGACGTGCAACATGTCGGCATTGATGTCGCGTGTTTCACCATCGCGCCAGGTGGCAGTCATCGCGTCGGCCAAATTTACCATGGTATCAGCATAGGTCACAATGCGTTTGGCATGAAAGGCCGGTTGGGCCAACTTGCGGTAGGTTCGATGTTGGGCACCATTGGTCGTCAAGAGACCAAAGCCCAA
>DAOTTR010000195.1:0-6865 GCA_034437715.1 Caldilineaceae bacterium | reverse complement strand
ACGCCGCCGCCGGCCTTAAACGCGCGTGCAATCTGATCGATTGGCTCAAGCGCGCCGATCAGGTCTTGGTAGAGGCCGCCTAAGAAGAACGGTCCGGCTTCTTGCGCCAGTACGGGCGCATGTTCGGGCGGCAGCGTAAAGGTCGCCGCGCCAGGGTCGTACTCCACATAGCCAGCGCACGCCATCGCGTTGAGCCATTCTTGGGCATAGCGCGCGTTCACATTGGCCTGCGTCGCCAGTTCCTGACCAGTGACTGGGCCGCTCTGCGCCATCGTTTTGAACAGATTGAGCCGATCGCCGAGATAGGCCATCATGGTCACGGTCGCGCTGCTGGCGTCAGATAGCGCCTTGTCGGCAAAGGCTTCGGCTTTGGCTTGGTTGAAAATTGGTTGGCTACTCATTGCTCTCCTCCTAGGTTGCTCTAAAAAAGATTGTTTCTATGTCAATCTTGTCATGCTTGCCGAATTGATCGCCAGCAACACCTCTGTGCCAAGAATTTCCAGCCCCAGCAGATCATCAAGCAGAATCCACTGGCACATCATCCTCTTCAACGCCCGCTTGGGCATACATCTTAATCTGCGCCGTCACTTGTTCGAGACTACCAGTTATGGCAGCAAAATGCTCGCGCAAGAGCGTCAATAACTCGGCTGTGGAAAGGTGAGCAAGCATCGAAAAAGCGTTGCGTACACCTTGCGCCAATCGCTCAAGTTCATCGGCATTGCGCCAGCAGAGGACGGGCAACATCGCCGTGCGTTTCACATCCGTAGGTTGTCGGCCTGCGGCCACGATCAATGGTAATGGATAGCTGCATGTATACACCTTATTTGCGATTGCCGCGGGGTTGAAAATGCAATACGAACAGCAGGATTTTATGTGGCTCATACACAACTTGTGCAAGCCTCGGGATTGGATGAAAATATAGCATAGTGCCGCGAAAAAAACGCGAAATACTTTGCAGTTCAGCAAGGAGATCAAGAAAGTCTTCCACGATTTCAAGGCTGATTTTTTCTTGCTTTCCCGATTGCCGACAACCGTTCAGATAGAGACATAGGTTGCGGACGCCCGCGGCATCTGTGTTATACTGAACGAATCGTTTATGACTCAGGCTAGAGGGAAAGACGCTTGTTACTTACGCCGAAAACGAAAAATGCTCTCCTGCCGGGCGCGACGATTGGCGTTTTTGGCAGTGGCCAGTTGGGGCGGATGTTGGCATTGGTCGCCTGTCGGATGGGCTACCACATTCATACCTATTCCCCCGAAAAAAATTCCCCCACGGGCCAAGTGGCGGATGTGGAAATTTGCGCACCCTATGACGATCTTGTCGCGGTGCGCAATTTTGTGCGCGGGGTCGATGTGGTGACCTTTGAGTTTGAAAATGTGGCCGCGGCCGTGGCCCAAATTGCCGAGGAAGAAGGGGTTCCCGTGCGCCCAGGTGGCTGGGTCTTGCACACCACACAAAATCGCTTGCGCGAAAAAACATTTCTCGCTGAAGCGGGCCTGCCCGTTACGCCCTTTGCCGCCGTCCATACCTTGGCAGAGTTGCACGCGGGATTGGCGCGCCTGGGCTGCCCCGCCGTGCTCAAAACCGCGGCGTTTGGCTATGATGGCAAAGGCCAGGCAAAAATTACCGAAGCAAGCGAAGCCGCCGCGGCTTGGCAAGCCATCGGCCAGCAACCGGCGGTACTCGAAGCGTTTGTCAACTTTGTGCGCGAGGTATCGGTGGTGGCAGTGCGTGGCGTTGATGGCGATTTTGCCCATTATGGCGTGATCGAAAACATTCACCGCAATCACATTTTGGATCTATCGTTGGCGCCCGCCCGCGTTGCGCCAGCCGTTGTGCGCGACGCCGTTGCGATCGCGCGTACTGTGCTCGAAAAGCTGGATGTGGTCGGCGTGCTCTGTGTGGAACTTTTTGTTACCGGCAATGATCGCTTGCTGGTCAACGAACTTGCGCCGCGCCCCCACAATTCGGGCCATTTGACGATTGAAGCGGCGGTCACTAGCCAGTTTGAACAGCAATTGCGCGCGGTTTGTGGCCTGCCGCTGGGCGCGACCGATCTGCTGCGGCCAGCGGCGATGGTGAATTTACTAGGCGATCTATGGACAGTGCAAGAACCAAATTGGACGGCAGCCTGTGCGCTGCCGAATGTCAAACTGCATCTGTATGGCAAAGCGGCAGCGCGTCCAGGGCGCAAAATGGGCCATCTCACCGTTTTGGCCGACCATCTGGATGTGGCGCAAGAAGCAGCGTTGACCGCACGGCAAAGATTAATTGAGGAATAAATACTATGTATGCTGATGATAAACTCCACGAAGAATGTGGCATTTTCGGCATTTTTGCACCTGGCCGCGATGTGGCGCGCCATGCATTTTTTGCCCTTTATGCGCTCCAACACCGTGGCCAGGAAGGGGCGGGCATCGTCACCTGTGACGAGCATAGCGCCTACATTCACAAGGGAATGGGCTTGGTGTCACAGGTCTTCAATGAAGAAAACCTCAGCCAATTACACGGCCACTTTGGCATTGGCCACAATCGCTATTCCACCACCGGCTCCTCCAAGCTGCGCAATACCCAACCCTACCTCCTCGAAACGCTCGACGGGCCATTGGCAATTGGTCACAACGGCAACCTGATCAACGCGCCCCAGTTACGCCGTGAATTGCTCGAACGCGGCGTCGGCCTCACCACATCCACCGATAGCGAAGTGATCATTCATTTATTGGCTGGCGCAAGTGGGCCAGATTGGCTCACGCGCATTCGTAGTATGATGGCCAAGGCCGAAGGGGCCTATAGCTTGGTCATTTTGACGCATGATGCCATCTTTGGTGTGCGCGATCCGTGGGGCTTGCGGCCTTTGGCCTTGGGCAAGGTCGATGGCGGCTACGCAATTGCTTCGGAGAATTGTGCCTTTGCCACCATCGGCGGCAAGCTGATCCAAGAGATCGCGCCGGGTGATGTGGTGCGGATCGATGCCAACGGCTATGCGATCATGCGGGGGGCCACACCGCAAAAGCTGGCGTTTTGCACCTTTGAGCAGATCTATTTTGCGCGGCCCGATAGTACATTAAATGGCAAACTTGTCCACCAAACACGCCAGAAAATTGGGGCGCAACTGGCCAAGGAAGCGCCCGTCCATGCCGATATTGTGGTGCCAGTGCCCGATTCAGGCACGCCCCACGCGATTGGCTATGCACAAGAAAGCCGCATTCCCTACAGCGAAGGCTTGATCAAAAGCCGCTATATTGGGCGCACCTTTATCCAGCCCAACAACGAGCTGCGCAAAGTTGGCGTAGCCATGAAGTTCAATCCGTTGCCCGAAAATCTGTGTGGCAAGCGCGTGGTGCTGATCGATGATTCGATTGTGCGCGGCAACACTTCGGGTCCCCTTGTGCAGATGTTGCGCGATGCGGGAGCCAAGCAAGTGCATGTGCGCGTCGCCTGCCCACCGATCAAATTTCCCTGCTTCATGGGCGTCGATATGGCCAGCCAATCCGAGTTGATCGCCGCCAACATGACCATCGCCGAAATCCGTGATCATATTGGGGCCGACTCGTTGGCCTATCTCTCGGTGAATGGGTTGATGAAAGCGCTCAAGGCCGAGGATGGGTACTGCAATGCCTGTTTCACCGGCGATTATCCGTTCTCGACACCGATTCAACTCTTTGAACTCCAGGAAAAGGAAAAATTTGCTGGTGTGTGGGGCGACTAGGGTAGGCAAGTTTTGATGGTTTCGCATAGGTTACGTTAGCAAAGTCTGCGCGACGATGCTTGTTCGGTTACAAATCGCATAGGCTGCATGAACGAGCCTGTCACGTTACAAACGTGACCTACAACCGCTACAATGCAACGAGGAGCGACGACGATGGCAGATGAGCAGCCAGTGTTATACGAGGTTGAACAGGGCGTAGCCACGATCACGCTGAATCGGCTGGCGCGGCGCAATGCGTTGACACCGGCCATGTTGCAGGCTTTGCACGCACATGTTGTGCAGGCCGGCGCAGCCGCCGATGTGCGCGCCGTGTTGATCACAGGGGCGGGCAAGGGCTTTTGCGCCGGGCAAGATCTCAGCATTTTCGACGGCACAATCGAGCCAGAAGCGAAGCGCGCGCTTGTCTATGACACGGTGCTCAACCTTTATCGCCCCCTGATCGAAAGTATCTGCGGGCTCGAAAAACCGGTTATCGCGGCGGTCAATGGTGTGGCGGCGGGGGCCGGGGCATCGCTGGCCCTGGCCTGCGATCTGCGTATCTTGGCCGACGACGCCAGCATTTTGTTGGCTTTTAGCAATATTGGGCTGGTGCCAGATGCCGGTGCCAGTTGGTTTTTGACGCGCCTGGTGGGCTACAGTCGCGCCTATGCGATTGCGATCAGCGGTGAACGGGTGACGGCGGCGCATTGTCTGGAACTGGGCCTGGCCAATCGTGTGACAGCGACCAATGCGCTGTTGGCAGATGCGCAGCAGTGGGCGCAAGCGTTGGCGCAACGCCCGACCATTGCATTGGGGTTGACCAAGCGCGTCATGCAACAGGCAACCCAGCAAGATCTGCGTGCCATTCTGGTGGCCGAGGCCGAGTTGCAGGCGCACGCCGCCATGACCGCCGACCATCGCGAAGGGCTGGCCGCGTTTGCCGAAAAGCGAACGCCGCGCTTTACTGGCCGTTAGCTTCCCGCAGCCAGCGCAACAAGCAACAAGGAATCGATCTGTGGACACAACCAATATTCCACAACCGCCGCCAGCCGCCGGTGTGCGGCTCGATTGGCAGGCTGTTCCTGCGCATGTACGCACTGCTGTCGAGCAGCAACTGGGCAGCACTGTCGTAACGGCGGCATCACAGATGGCTGGCTTTTCGCCAGGCGTTGCCGCGCGCCTGCAATTGGCCAATGGGCAGCGCGTTTTTGTCAAAGCCGTAGCACCCGAGCCCAACCCCCATTCACCCGCCTTTCATCGGCGCGAGGCGGGCGTTGTCGCGGCGTTACCCACCGAGATTGCAGTGCCGCGTCTCCTGTACACCTATGACGAAGGAGCAGCGGGCTGGATTGTCCTGGTCTTTGAAGAGGTGGCGGGGCACATGCCTGCGCAACCTTGGCGCGCCGCTGAATTTGAGCGCGTCATGGCCGCAATTGTCGCGCTGGGCGACACGTTGACACCCTCACCGCTGGCCGCAACGATTGTTGGCACCGCCAGCGATAAGTTTCGGCGCGTCATCTGTGGTTGGCAGCGGCTGCGCGACGAACAACCGGCGCGCCTGGAGCAGGTAGACGATTGGTCGCGCCGCCATCTAGATGACTTGATCGGGTTAGAAACGGCGGCACCAGCAGCCGTGACCGGTGATACGCTGCTGCACTTTGATCTGCGCGCCGATAATCTGTTGTTAACGCCGGCGCGCGTCTGGTTTGTGGCCTGGCCGCACGCCTGTGTAGGCGCAGACTGGGTCGATACCCTCTGCTTTGCGCCCAGCGTGACCATGCAAGGTGGCCCCGCGCCCGCAGAAATTCTGGCGCGTCATCCGGCGAGCCAACGCGTTGATCCCGTTGCCATCACCGCGGCGCTTGTGGCGATGGCGGGCTTTTTTATCTACCAAAGTGTGCAGCCGCCACCGCCTGGGCTACCGACACTGCGCGCCTTTCAAGCGGCGCAAGGCGAAGTAGCGCGCGCCTGGATCGCGCAACGCACAGGCTGGACTTGATAGTTTTTTGTGGGAGAGCAAAACCATGACTACGAGCAACCAACTTTTTGATCTGACGGGCAAAGTCGCGTTGATCACCGGCGCGTCGCGCGGGATTGGCGCGGCGATTGCGCATACCTATGCCGCAGCCGGTGCCAGCGTGGTGATCAGCAGCCGCAAACAGGATGGATTGGATGCCGTGGTCACCCAAATCAGCGCGGTGGGCGGCACGGCATTGGCGATTGCGGCGCATACGGGGGATGGCGCAGCGATACAAACCTTGGTGGCGCGTACGGTTGACACCTTTGGCGGCGTTGATATTCTCGTGAACAACGCCGCCACCAATCCCCATTTTGGCCCGATCCTGAGCGCAGAAGAGAGCCATTGGGATAAGATTTTGGATGTGAATGTCAAAGGCTATTTTCGGCTGACACAGGCGTGTGCGCCACACATGCGGCAACGGGGTGGCGGCAAGATCATTAACATCGCCTCGGTAGCGGGGCGGACGCCGTTGCCGGGCATGGGCATCTATTGTGTGAGCAAAGCGGCGGTGCTCATGCTGACCGAAGTGCTGGCGGCGGAGTTAGCCGCGGACAACATTCAGGTCAATGCGATTGCGCCGGGATTTATCAAAACCGCGTTTAGCCGGGCGATCTGGGATAACCCGGCTTTGCACGATACGATTCGCAACGCCATTCCCCAGCAACGCCTGGGCACCACCGATGAGTTGATGGGCGCGGCGCTCTATTTGGCGTCACCCGCTTCCAGCTTTACCACGGGCGCGACCCTGGTCATCGATGGCGGTCAGTTGTTGCACAATGTAGCGTGATTATTCAGCATAGGCGGTCATCACGCGCTGATAGAGAAAGCGCAAATTGGCGGGAAAGAGGTTGGCGCGCGTCCAGGTGGCAAACAGTTTGGCAGGGCGCAATTGAGTCACGCGCTTGTTCACGTCTACCCCAGCGTCAGTTTGAAAAGCTAGCTCGGTCAGCGCCAATTCGGTCATAATCGCCAGATATTGTTGCATCAACCCAATATCGGTGCTGGAACCGACTGGGCCGTGGCCGGGCACCAGCAGATTGGGTTGTAGGCGGCTCACCAGATCCAGAATACGCGGCAATTCACCGGGATCACCATCACCCAGAAACGGATGTGCCTGTACGCTCAGCAAATCACCCATAAAAACTATATGCTCGGC
>DAOTTR010000194.1:0-9595 GCA_034437715.1 Caldilineaceae bacterium | reverse complement strand
TTTCAAAGAAATAAGGATCCAGCGCTTGCCAAACAAAATCATGCGTAGGGGCGGCCGCGCAGCCGCCCCGCGTTTGGCTCGCTGCGAACGGGCGGCTGCAAGCCGCCCCTACTGGATACTTATTTCTTTCTACTGTCCTAATGATTTTGGACAGATGTTAGTCGTTGGTTGGCTTTTCGGCAATACAAAGTATACTGACGCCAACCGGAAGTGTCGTGCGTTCGAGCAATTCGGCTTCCAGCCAGCCCACGGCGTGCAAAAAGGTGTTGGCGGGTTCGGCGATGGGCTCCATCTCGACTTGATAGACTTTTTCGTCAGCAGTCAGGTGGGGACTTTCCAGATCGGGTTTGTGTGGGCGTAGGAGGCGCATCCCCGCCACCACCGGAAAGAGAAAGAAGTTGTTATAACTCAGGCGCTTGGTGGTGAAGCCAGCCATTGCCAATTTGTGGCGCAGTTCCGGCGCGGTATAGCGTCGTTGGTGGGCATTGATGTCATCGTTATAGCTCCACAGCCACATAAACGCCGGCACGGTGATGATGAGTTTGCCACCAGGCTTCAAGACACGCCGACATTCTTCCAACACCCCAAATTCGTCGGGAATGTGCTCAACTGTATCTAACAGCGCCACCAAGTCAAACTCATCATCGGCAAAGGGCAACATATCCCCCGAACCTTGGATTGCTTCCAGCCCGCGCAGACTCGCGACAGGCAGGGGGCGCGGGTTAGAATCCAGACCAATCACCTGGCCATAGTGGGCCAGATGATGCGCCATATTGCCAGCCCCGCTGCCAATATCCAAAATTTTGCGTTGGTCGCCCGGCTGCTGTGGGCCAAGTTCGGCATCCAGATATTTTTGAATGGCGCGCGTGCGCCCGGCAAACCAGGCATGTCGATCTTCTTCCAAAACTGTTAAGACAGGTGTTGCCATAAAGATTCCTTCTCGCCTAAATCTGCTGTCACCGCTACAAAAATCGGCCTACACTTGCTGGGTAACCAGGAGTTCTTCGCCGAGCATGTCCGTTACTTTGACGGCAACGATGGTTGGCGCAAGCGGTGCCCGAAGTGTATAGTCGCCACGCACCAATGCGCTACGCTTCACCGGGGCATCGGCCAAGACTGCCCGCAAAACTTGTCCATCATAGGCCGGATCGATGGTAATGCTTTCGACCATCATGCGCCAGTCACTGATCAACGTTCGGCCATTGGTTTGCTGCTGTTGCAGCCGCTCGATCACCGTAGGCGAGATAAAATCTAGGACACGGACCGTAATTTGCTGGGGTGCCGTTGGCACACGCGCGATTTCAACCCGGGCTTGTGCCGGCTGGTGCAGAAAAAAGTGAGCATAGCGCACGTCGTTACGTAAGTCAATGATTTCAATCTGGTGCAAACCACTGCCGCGTGCGCTGCGATGTTGATTCCAATCGGCCAGCCAATCGGCAACTGCCACTTCTTGGCCCAGGCAAACAATCACCACATCGCGCCGCTCCGCTGGTCGCACAGCCAATGTTTCGACCAGCGCTGTTAGATCGTCGGCGGCTAAGGGACGTGCAAAATTGGCAAACTTTACCAATCGGTTTCCCAGCCGCCCCTCGAAAAAGGCATCGTCTGTGATGCGCCGAATGCCGATGGTTTCGGCGGCCAATCCCATGGCGTCGGCTTGTGAAAGCCCGATTGAGGAACTATTCGCGGCTAGATCGTACCCATTCACCCGGTAAATCGCAAATGTGTGATGCGCAGATTGCGCTTCTGCAACCGGTTGCGTCTGGAGAATCGTTTGTAGCCGCCGGCTGACGGTTTGGATCGAGCCGCGGTTCATGTCGCACCCGATCCAGCGCCGCCCTAATTTTTGTGCCACCGCCAAGGTGGTGCCCGATCCCATAAAGCAATCAAGTACTAGATCGTCGGGGTTGGTCGAGACGCTGATGATCCGCTCCAACAGCGCTTCGGTCTTCTGCGTTGGATAGCCTACATCTTCGTTGGGTGTTGTGCCCAGGCCGGGAATGTCATCCCATAGATTGTCAATCGCCTGTTCAGTGGCAAAGGTGCCATCGGCGCGTGGGGTCAAATAATACTTCACGCCCAAGCTGCCGCCCTGTGACGGATAGACCTGTTGCCGCGCTTCATCGATCAACACCGCGCCGCCATAGGGCGCATAGAGTCGTCCCTGTTCATGCAACATTTTGAGCCGATCAAAGCTGTAGGTGCCGGGGTCGGAGGTGCGAAAAAAGCCGCCCTCATCGCGCAGGTAATGACGCGCCGCCTCAGTTTCACTCAGAATGATTGGCTTCTTCAGCCCATGCCAGACCGGCGGCGCGCTGCGATCCTTGGCGAAGATTTCGATGGAATGGGTGCTGTTGGGAAAGTAAAAGGCATTGACCTTGGCCCCGCGCGCCACTTGGCTGCGCCAGGCAATGGTATTAAGATAATTGTCGGGGCCAAAGACTTCCTCCAGCAACATGCGCAAATGATGCGTTTTGCGGTGATCACAGTGCAGCCACAGGGTGCCATCTTCGGCCAGCAGTTCACGCATGAGGGGCAACCGCTCATACATAAATTGCAAATAATTATCGTTGGCCCAAATATCGGTATATTGTACCTGCTCGCCCAATGAATAGGCCGCCGCCGTAAGCCGATCACGATTTTTCTCACCGCGCAAACGCACTTGGCGCACATAATCCGCGCCACTATCAAAGGGTGGGTCGATGTAGATCAGCCGGACTTGGCCGCGCAAGCCATTGGCCAACAGATGGGCCAGGACTTCTTTGTTGTCGCCGTGGTAGAGCGCGTTCGCAATGGTTATTTTTCGGTTTTTGTTTTTGGGCTGCGGCTGTGGCGTAAAAGTTTCGATCAGTTGCGCGGGAAAGACGGGCACGCGTGCCAACGGTTGTTTGCCCACCCAAACCAGCATAGGGCGACCTTTGGCACTTTGAATGTCGAGTGTTGGCGGTGTACTCATGCCGTCACTTCATCGCTGCTCGGTTGGGCCGCGCCATGGGTTTGCGCTTCCAGTTGGCGACACAAGTCGCGCAAATCGCTGGTTGACAACAGGCCGGGTTCTCCATAGGTCGCGCACAGGGCATCGTAGACCAACCACAGATCAAGTCGGTAGATGGCGGCAAGTTCCACGGCGGCGCTGTACAGATCCAAGCGATCGTGCCCATCGATGATCTGGCTAGTTGTCTCGGTGGCTTGCAATCCCTGATCGCCCAGGCGATGATTGGTTTGCGTGAACATTACTGGCGAGACCGGTGGGCGACTGAATGCAAGTTTGGTCAATGCACTTCGCCGTGAAGCACTTTGTGTCATGCTGGCTGGCCAGACGGCTGGAATGGGATCATGTGTAGGGCGCGTTGCATTGGCGGTCCGTGCCTGTGTCAACTGTTCCAGCGACTCGCCATAGGTGGCGCGCAACTGACGTTCGAGAATGGTGCGATTTTCCGCCGAGAGATAAATGCGCGCTGGTACAGAGTTGCCCGGTGTCTGGCGCAGACAGCGCGCCGTTGCCTGCAATACAAAATTATTGCTCGTTTTGAGCTTGCGTACCAGGGCAACGGCAAAGAGTGCCGGCACATCCCAGCCTTCAACACCCCGGTCAACCAGTAGCGCAATGCGATGGGGCGACTGGCGGCTGCGAAAGCGCGCAAAGTCGGCTGGATTTTCACAATAGGTGTGATGCTCGAGCAAGATGGTGGGTGATTCGCCTAGCGCGACCAAGGCGCGTTCAATGGCTGGGCGGCTCTGGGCGATATCCGCGGTCTTGGGGAAATAGATCGCCAACTTGGCGGGGGTGCCATCGGGCAACATGACCGTGCCATAACGCTGGAAAAAGTCGCGGATGATTTCGATGAGCAACTGTCCGCGGGCCAAGGTTACCTGGGCTGCTGGATTATCTGCCAGGGCATAGGTGACAATATTATCGGCTACTTCTTTCAAAATGCCATGGCGAATGCCTTCGGCCAGACCATACCAAACGACGACATCGCGCAGCGGTTGGCGCTTGAAATAGGGGGTGCCAGTGGTATTGATCACACAGGTGACCTCGGTGCGCGCGGCGAGATAATCCACGGTTTTGCGAACTTTCTTTAGTTCACTATTCAGTGCTTGCCCATAGGTGTGGTGCGCTTCGTCGGAGAAAATGGCGAGGCGGGGCAAGCTGGCAATCGTTTGCAGGCGCAAGTTGGCAATTTCCTGCTTAGCTGCTGCCACCCCTTCGCCCACAAGTGGCAATCCAATGTGGCGCTTGCGTACCTTCTCTTTTTGAATGCGAATTTTTTCTGTGTTGGTGATTATCACATTGAAGGCACTACCCTGCATCACCGCAATATCGCGCTCGCCATCCTGGGTAACAGTAAATTTGACGGCGGCGGCAAAGGGTCGATATAAGTGGGGAGGCAGAATCGCGCCATAGGGCAAACTAATTAATTCGCGTAGTGAGTCTAGAATGGTGCGACCTGGGGCAAAGACCAGCGCATTCTGGACAAATGGCCCCGTAGGATATTCCAGGGCCAGGGCGAACTCGCTGGCCAGAATCGAGCCAATCAGCACCGTTTTGCCCACACCCATGGCCAGGGCGAGAATATAACTTGGATAGGGCAGGGTGATGCTCTCGCGCAGGCTCTCCAACTTATGGCGGGCCACAAAGTCAGCATCGTCGCGCAGCGTTGTTAGAAAGGTTTCCCTATGCTCCCCCGTTGCCAGCCATGCGGCGCGCGGTAGTTGTAACGCCGCCTGCCATTCCTGTTTTTCTGGGAAAAAATGCTGGTAGAGATCGAGGATGTGGGGCGTGTCCACCACCAGCCGCAGATACCAATAAGTCGTCAGCGCGCGCAATTGCGCTGGGCGTAGCCGAAAATCACCGATCTCTGGATCGTGTGCCCAAGGTAAGATTTCTGTGATCGCTCTGTACTGGGCATGGGGATAGCCAGCCGTCGCCCATTGGGCAGTGGCTGCTTGCAGCCGTTGGTGGAGCAAAAGCACAGGGTTCAGCGCCTCTCAAAATAGTAGGCAAAGAGTGGCCGCCCATGCTGTTGGCACCAATGTTCGCGGTGGGTGGGGGCAAATGCGCCAATCCGCGCCACCAATTGTGGATCATGCCCGGTAAAACTCGGCTGTGATTCGATCAACGCACAGACCATTTCGCCATATTCCTGCACATCACTTTTGAAATGCAGGAGGCCGCCTGGTCGCAATTTGGCCGCCAGCAGATCGACAAAGGGGGGCGAAAAGAGGCGCTTTACTTTGTGTTGCGGCTTCCACCACGGATCCGGAAAGAGAATATGCATGGCATCCACCCGCCCGTCAGGAATGATGCGCGGCAGATTAAACCGGCAATCGTCATCACTCAGCCAGAGGTTCGTCACTTGAAAGCGCGCCACTCGTTCCAGGCAGAGACGGGTGGCTTTGGTTTTGGTCTCATAGCCGATAAAGAGCTGATCGGGGTATTGGCGCGCCCGATCCAATAGAAAATCACCGCGGCCATAGCCAATTTCGATTTCCAACGGTGCGGCAGCGGCCAGGGCGGCGGCCAGTTGTTCGCGGTTGTTGCCACGGCTATCTTCTAGCGCCAAGGCACGAAAGAAGGGACGGTCAATCCCCCAAGGCGGCAGTGTGTGCGCGCCGGGCCGATGGCGCGGATCGCCCCCGATCAAGCCACGACCGGCGAGCCAGCTGGCATACGCTTTGCTGCGCTCTTCTGCGGTCCATTCTTCCCAGGCAAAGGCCATTTTGCCCGCCGAAAAGGAAGTAGAATGATAGTCCAGTAGTGGTGAAGCGGAAGGGTCTGTTTGTTGATCCATGGGCGATTTAATAAAATAAGTATAAAGTTGACCAGTGTTGCCAAGCGTGACGAGAATTAAATACCGGTCTTCTATACAATCTTGTAATTTGCTTGTATACTTTGGATGAATTCTGTAACAAAAATGGATTTTTGTTTTTATTGGGCCTGCGCCCGTGAACGCTTCACATAAACTGATTCTACGTTTGGGGAGCATCCGTGTATGGATTACCAAGTCACTCGGACAAAGATCATCCTGCCCCGACGGCGTTCGGACCTTTTGTCGCGCCCGCGTCTGCTGGAATTGCTGGACGAGCTACTCGATTTCCGATTGGTTATTCTAATCGCACCAGCCGGATATGGCAAAACTTTTCTCTTGGTAGACTTTGCCCACCATATTGAGCGGCCTGTTTGTTGGTATGCCCTGGATGCTCTAGATCGCGATGCTTATCGTTTTTGCAATCATTTTGTTGCTTCCCTCCAGCAGCAGTTTCCAGCATTTGGCAATGCTTCCTTTGCTGCCTTGCAGAGTATGGCTGTCGGCCAAGGCACGCTTGACCAGTTGGTGGCCACGGTTGTCAATGACCTCTATGAGCATGTGCAAAAGGACTTTGTCCTGGTGCTGGACGACTTCTATCTGGTCGATGAAAATCCTGAGATCAACCTTTTTATCAGCCAATTTGTCCAACAGGTGGATGAGCAGTGCCATCTCATTATCGCCTCGCGGCGCTTGTTGAGTCTGCCCGACATGGCGCTCATGGTAGGGCGCGGCTATATCGGGGGGCTAGACTTTGAGGATCTGGCCTTTGAAGTGGATGAACTGCAAAAGCTCAGTTCCCAAAACTATAGCCAGGAGATTTCGACCCCCGATGCCAAGACGTTGATCGAGGCGACCGATGGCTGGATTATTGGCTTGCTACTTTCTACCCAGAGTAAATTGCGTAATATTTCGGGCCGGATGCGCCTCATGCGTGCATCCGGCATCGATCTCTATGATTATCTGGCGGAACAGGTGCTCAACCAGCAGCCGCCCCCGATCCAGGAATTTCTGCTGCGTACCTCGTTGTTAGAAGAGTTTGATGCCACGCTCTGTGCCACGGTCTTTGCGGGCTATTGGTCCCCACCAACCGGGGATTGGCAGGATCTGATCGACGAGGTGTTGCGCCGCAATCTCTTTGTCCTGCCGTTGGGTGATGATGCCGCTTGGTTGCGCTATAACTATGTCTTCCAAGAGTTTTTGCAGCGCCGGATCGCACGCGAGCGTCCCGACGAGGAAAGAATGATTCTGGAGCGGTTGGCCGAGCTCTACCAAGCGCGCAACGAGTGGGAAAAAGCACATTACGTTTTGCGGCGCTTGGGCAATCCCCAATCTGTAATCGCGCTGATTGAGCGTGCTGGGATCGCACTGCTCAATGCTGGGCGCATTTCCCTATTGGCAACATGGCTGGGCGAATTGTCGCAAGAGTCCACCTTTGTTTCGCCCATTTTGCTTACGCTGCACGGCTTTGTGAAAGCGCGGCAAGGTGATGTGCAAGAAGGCTTGTTGCTGCTTGATCGGGCCATTGCGTCGGAATGGCCAATCGATGATCGCAAATACCTAGCTTATGCCCTGACGCGGCGCTCGGTTGTCCAGCGCTTTTTGGGCAATTATCAACGTTCCCTGGAGGATGTAGAATCTGCCTTTACCCTGATTGCGCAACTAGATCTACAGAATGAGGAAGTGATGACGAGCACAGCCATGGCACAACACGTCAAGGGCTTCACATTGTCGCAGATGGGTAAGTCAGAGGAGGGCACGTTCTGGCTGAAAAAAGCGCTGAGTATCTATCAAACCCTCAATCTGTCACACCAACTTGCCTTCCTCTATTTGGATCTGGCAACGATTTACTTGAACACCGGGCGTTACCGAGAGGCCTTGCTGCTCTTTCAAGATAATTTGCTTGTCTGGCGCGAGTTAAATAATCTTGCCGAACAAGCCAATGTATTCAATAATCTGGGCTATCTGCATCACCTGCTTGGGCATTATGAAGAGGCGATTGACTTACTAGAACAAGCCCATGATTATGCGCAACGTAGCGGCTATATCCGGATTATCGGTTATGCGTTGACCAGTATCGGCGATGTTTGTACCGATTTGGGAAACTTAGATGCGGCGCGCAAGCTGTATAGCGAGGCACGTGCGGTGGCGCGGCGAATTAATGAGCGCTACTTGTTAGTTTATTTGGAACTGGCGTTGGCGAAACTGGCCACCCTGCAAGCCGACTGGAGTACCGTATTTACGGCGCTCGATATTGCCGGTCATCTGATTATTGATCAGCATTCAAGCGCTGAGTGGGGACTTTATCAGCTTGCGGTTGGTTATTGCCACCTCTTGCAAAATAAAGCCAAAGAAGTGATCGAATCGCTGCGCGATACTGTCGTGCATTTTGCTGACGGTGGTCAACCGCTAGAAGAGTCTAGCACCCATTTCCTACTTGCGTTTGCCTATACAACGGCCAAACAAGCGGCCTCGGCGCAGCAGCATCTTGTGCGTGGTCTGGATCTAGCCTTTGCGTTGGAAAGCCGGTATCCACTGCTGATGACGCTGCGCGCCGTCCAACCCTATCTCCAAGACAAAAAGACCCAAACGATTGATAGCCGCGTTAGACTCTTATTGCTCGAGATACTCAAAATTGAAGAGCAAATTCCTTTGATAAATCGGCGTTTGCGGCAAACTGCGCCGCCCCTGCTCATCGATTTGTTGAGCAAGGCCCCGCAATTTGTGATTCGGACATTGGGCCGCGCCGAAGTCTCTGTGCATGGGCAACTCCTGGCCAATAGCGATTGGCAGACGCTTGTCTCGCGCGATCTCTTTCTCTGTCTGCTTGCACACCCCAATGGCCTATCCAAAGAAGAAATTGGTCTGCTTTTTTGGCCGGATGCGGCACCGACTGAACTCAAAACGCGCTTCAAAAATGCCATCTATCGCCTACGCAGCGCGTTCAAGGAGGAAGTGATCCTCTTTGAAAATGATATTTACACCTTCAATCGCACACTGGATTACGAGTATGATGTCGATTCGTTCCAGCTTTATATCGCCAAAGGTGACCGCCTCAGTGTGTCCAATGAACGTATTGAGGCATACCAGGCTGCCCTGGCGCTTTATCGCGGCCCCTATTTGCCCGAAGTGGATGCGAACTGGATCTGGGCAGAACGCGAGCGCCTCAGTCGGCTTTTTATGGAACGCACACTGATCCTGGCCCAACTGCAACTAGAAGAGCAACACTATACTACGGCTTTGGAAAGTACAGGGCGTATTCTGGAAGAAGATTCCTGTCAAGAGGACGCACACCGGTTGGCCATGCGCATTTATGCGGCCCTGGGCAATCGCGCGGCGATTGCGCGCCAATATGCGCAATGTGAGCAAGCTTTATTGACTGAAATCGATGCCCCGCCTTCCCCCCAAACCGCCGAACTTTATCGCGCCTTGATGGCGTAAACGGTGCGATCAACAAGCCAACAAAGGGGATAGGCAAAGTCATGGTGCCTGTTGCCTCGCCCACGCGCATAAAATCCGCTGATCCCCTATCCACATAATCAGCGACTCACCTAAGGGTCCGTCCAAGAATAACATAGATGATTTTAGACAGATTTACTCGGGTAACATCACGTAAATTAGCTACTTTATTTCTGGACAGACCCTAAGGGCCTGTCCAGAAAAAATGTGACTATTCAGGCATAGGCCGATTGAAAGATAAATCAAACAGAGTGCAAAGATAAAACTAACAATAATCTGCTAAAGTGGAGAGAATGAAGAGCTTGCCCAGATTTACGCGAGAGCAG
>DAOTTR010000193.1:0-42321 GCA_034437715.1 Caldilineaceae bacterium | reverse complement strand
AGGATACCACCGGTTGAAACCGGCGGCTGCCACGAAAAACCTGCTTAAGCAGGTTTGGCATAGCAGGCGTCGAATTGATTCGACGCTGTCAACCACATGAGATCCGGTTGAGCCAAAATTTTTCCTCAACCCTATTGACAAACAAACCTTGTTCTGGTATGCTGCTTACAATCTAGCAACCGTCTGATTTTACCAAGTAACCCAACAATTGAACCAAATCATGCATCAGCCAGTTCGTTTTACCTGCGCAGTCCAGCTTATGCCCAGCCTTTCCTTTATTGTAATGGAGAGAGGGTTGTCCGCGGGCTAGGAAATGCTGAGGGTGTGCATTGACAAAAGCTGTGGACGACGAGTCCACGGCTTTTTTTATTGGGAGCAAAAGCCGTGGGTACCGACCTGCGGCTTTTTGCTTGAGAACAACCATCGTTGTGTTGCGCGTAGACTGTAAACGAAATTAGGCGGGATTAGACCGTAGTAAAGACTTTAGTCTTTGTGGGATTGGGGAAAGACTAAAGTCTTTACTACCGAGAAAAACTTACTTTACAGTGTACTAGGCGCTTTTTTATTCATAGCTTTTTCAACGAGATGAGGGGGTAGACCATGCCAGCCATCGACGTGCAGGATCTGCACAAGAGCTTTCAAAGCAAACGTAAAACTGCGGGCCTACAGGGTAGCCTGCGTTCGCTCTGGCGGCCCGAATGGCAGACAATTGAGGCAGTGCGCGCGATTTCGTTTGCCATGGAAGAGGGTGAGCTGCTGGGCTTTATTGGGCCCAATGGCGCAGGCAAATCGACCACGATCAAGATGCTGACGGGCATTCTGCACCCCACCAGCGGACAGGCAACGGTGCTGGGCTACACGCCGTGGACACAGCGCCGCGCCTTGGCCTATCACATTGGCACCGTCTTTGGGCAGCGGCCCCAACTCTGGTATCACCTGCCGGCCATGGATACCTTCTATCTGTTCGGCAAGATCTACGAAGTGGATGATCGCACCATTCGTCAGCGCATTGGCTTTCTGGCCGAAGCGTTTGAGATCGAGGATTTGCTCGAGACACCGGTGCGCAAACTTTCGTTGGGCCAACGCATGCGCTGCGAAGTGGCGGCGTCACTCTTGCACAAACCCAAGCTCTTGTTGTTGGACGAGCCTTCGATTGGGTTGGATGTGGTGGCCAAGCAACGCATCCGTGACACGATCAAGCGTATGAATGAAACCGAAAAGGTGGGTGTGCTGCTCACCTCGCACGATGCGGGGGATATTGAGGCGCTTTGCAAACGCGTGATCATCGTCAATCACGGCCAGATTGTCTACCAGGATCGCGTGTCGGCGCTCAAGCGCAATTTTCTCACCGATAAGCAAGTGGATGTGCGCTACGCCGAGCCGCTGCCCCCTGAGTTTCACCTGGACGGCGTTGAGGTGATCAAACGGGGGATCTATGGGGCCAAGTTGCGTGTAGACACCAAAACCACGCCGGTCGAGCGCATGATCGCGCAACTGGCGGGGGTGGGCAGCCTGGTCGATGTTACCATTTCGGACGCGTCGTTGGAAGAGGTGATCCGCACGATCTACGAAACCGCGGCAGGCAGCGGTGAACACGCGCAACTGGCACACAACATAGACAACCGAATGGGCAACCGCAGAAAGTGAGGGCGTGATGGGCAAGTATTGGGCCATTTTCAAGACACAACTGCTCAACAACCTGGCCTATGTGGGCAATTTGTTGACGGGCAGTATTGCCATTGTGCTCTTTATGTTTCTCTTTGCCCAACTCTGGCGCGTGGCCTATCTCTCTACCGGGAGTGAGACGCTGGCTGGCTTAACGTTCCACAATGTACTCTGGTATTTGCTCCTGGCCGAAGTGATCGAACTGAGCAAGCCGCGCTTGGCGCAGAGCATTGCCCAAAGCGTGCGCGATGGCTCGATCGCCTATCAACTGAGCAAACCGTACAACTTTCTGCTCTATCAGTGCAGTGTGGGCTTGGGCGATAGTGTGCTGAAGATTGGCTTCAATGCACTGGTGGGTGGGGCTGTGGTCTGGCTGCTGGTAGGGCCGCCGCCCGATCCGCGCTGGTGGCCGCTGGTACTGGTGACGGTATTGGGCGCGTGGTTGATTTATTTCTGCTTTACCGCGTTGATTGGGCTGGCCGCGTTTGTGACCGAAGAGGTGCGTGCCTTTGAGTGGATCTACCAGAAGTTTGTCTTTATTCTGGGTGGCTTTCTGATCCCACTGGATCTCTATCCGGACTGGCTCCAGCCGATTGCCAAGGCGACCCCCTTTGCCCAGGCGATCTATGGCCCGGCGCGCTTCTTTGTCGATCCCTCGTGGGAACGCTTTGGGCAAGTGGTGTTGGGGCAGTGGCTGTGGCTGGCGGTGCTGCTGGGGCTGCTGGCTTTTCTCTATCAACAGAGTGTGCAACGTTTGGCGATCAACGGCGGCTAGCCAGCTAGTACAGTTGGGCGTAGATACCACGGCAGTTAATCAGGCACGTTACTCGTGTACAGCATGGTAAAAATAGGGTACCTTATTTACGCCGGGATCTACTAGAATGGAGAATAGGATGCGACAACTACAGCGGGAATGGCGTTTTCTCTTGGCCTTGTGGCAGGCGAATCTGTTGGCGGCCATGGAATATCGGGTGGCATTTTTGTCACAAGTGTTGGGGATGATGGTCAACAATGCCATCTACTTCGTCTTTTGGATGCTCTTTTTTGATCGTTTCAAAGAAATTCGTGGTTGGGAATTAAATGATATGTTGCTGCTCTTTGCCGTGGTGGCAACCGGTTTTGGCTTGGCGACGGTACTCTTTGGCAATATTCTCTCGCTAACCGAGATCATTGCCGGTGGGCGGCTCGACTACTATCTGTCGTTGCCACGTCCGGTCTTGTTGCACACCTTGGCTAGTGGCAGCATTGCCTCGGGCATCGGCGATTTTGCCTATGGCATTCTCTGTTTTTTTGCAGCGGGTCAGCTTGCTTGGGATGGCGGTCTGCGTTTTCTCTTTGGTGTGCTGGTGGCTATGTCGCTCTTTTGCGCCGTCATGGTGATCGTCCACAGCGCGGCCTTCTGGGTGGGCCAGGCGGATGTGTTGGCCGGGCAAGCATTTAATGCGCTGATCACCTTTTCGCTCTATCCCATCACCATGTTTGATGGCGCGGCCAAATTTCTGCTCTTTACGATGCTGCCCGCGGCCTTTATCGGTGCCGTGCCCACCGGCTTTGTGCGCGTCTTTTCCTGGAGTATCTTAGGGCAGATGCTGTTGGTCACCACGATCTTTCTCACGCTGGCCGTTGTGATCTTCCATCGCGGCTTGCAACGCTATGAAAGTGGCAGCGCGATCCAGACACAGGTGTAGCGTATGCACAGATGGCAACAGGGTGCAATCCAATTTTGGGGAAGGCGTGCCGGGGACGGCCCAGTGGTATGACGGCACTACGGGATGTTTTTGGGCCGTCCCCGGCACGCTCGCCCTCCCTGGTACCCAAAGATGTGGGTAAAGTATAGACTCGTCCCCGGCACACGTTGCGCACCAGTGCTATAATTTATCCTCAAAGTGACTTACACTCATGACAACATACCAAAATTGACGTAGGATTGTTATCAATGGTATGATTGCTTCCATTATTCAAACATACCCGCTTATTTGAAAGCAGAAAGGAGGTACACATGTCAATTCAACTGAAAAATCTTGATCATTCGGGCGTCTCTGCGCTGTTGATCGTAACTTCATATCTCTGTGTACCTCTGGCTGCGTCTACCATTGCATAGGTGCTGTCACTCTAATAGATAAAACCCTTAAAAGTCATACATAGCGTCTCGTGTATTATTGGGCTTATTGATATGACTTTTAAATGGTTTGTCCATAAGTTGAGTGTTGGCCCATGTTGTCTCTCTGCAACGCCACGAGTGTATCCCACTTGTGGCGTTTTTATTTCCACATCAGGGTTCGTCTACAGGGTATAAGTACGGCTGCGGCAGAGTGCCTGTGGCCGTTTTTGTTCGCAAATTTTGTTAACAATCCTTTATGTGGAGATACCCTTGTATGTCTCATTCTGACTACGAATATGGCGGCATGATGGCCGAATTTTGGGATCTGCTGCGTGGCGACACGTCCGAGTGGACCGATCGCTTTTTCTTCAAAGCTGTTGTGGCGCAATCTGGACCGCCGGTGCTGGATGTTGGTTGTGGCACGGGGCGCTTGTTGCTGGATTTTATGCAGGATGGCATTGACATTGATGGTGTAGACAACTCACCGGAGATGCTCGACCGCTGCCGGCAAAAAGCCGAAAAACTGGGGCTGGTGCCGCGCCTCTATCTACAAACCATGGAAACGCTGGATCTGCCGCGCCGCTACCAGACGATCATCGTTCCTTCCAGTTCCTTTCAACTGGTGATCGATCCAACCGATGCACAGGAAGCCATGCGCCGCTTCTTCAACCACTTACTGCCCGGTGGCACCTTGGTGATGCCGATGATGGTGCTCTACACTGGCGACAGTCAGGCACCGGAAGTGGTGGAAGAGTGGAGCCGCGAAACCGTTCGCCCAGCCGATGGGGCCACGATTCGCCGTTGGTTGCGTTCGCGGTTTGATCGTGTCCACGATCTAGAACACACCACAGCTCGCTACGAAATCATTCTCAACGGTACAATCGTTGCTTCGGAAAGTCACTTGCGTTCACCAGCGACGCGCGGCTATACCCAAGCACAGGCGATCCAACTCTATACCGACGCTGGCTTTACCGATCTGCGCCTCACTAGTGAATTTGTCGATGAACCGGTAAAACCGGACGATGAGGTCTTTTGCATCTGGGGCACGCGCCCCTAATGGACGAGTAGGTAAGACTTCAGTCTTTGCTCTCTTCAAAAACAGAGACTGAAGTCTTACCTACTACGCTAACGATAAATGCGTGTTGAATGAATTCAACACCTGAGACGGCAAACGTGTTTAAACACGTTTTCTATACCAGGCGCTGAATTTATTCAGCAGCAGGTGATGCAATTTAACGTTGTCGTACTACTTATCAAAACTTATCAAAACGTTGGCGACTGACTGCGTTTGAAAACTGAAAGGAACGGCTTTGAGCCAACAAGGACCACGTTACGTTACATTACAACCAATCTTTGACCAACTCTATGGAGAACGTATTATCCTGCGTCCCTATCGGTTACAAGACGCGGCCGCATTTCAGGCCGCGATTGAAGAATCGCGCGATCATCTGCGCCCGTGGGAATGGTTCGGTGATGCTTTTCATACCGTTGAACAGACCCAGGATTGGATCATCCGCCGCCATGTGACCTGGCTGCTGCGCGATAGCTTTACCTGTGGCATCTGGCATCGGGAGAGCGGACAATTGTTGGGCAACATTGACTTAGTCGTCAAGCAATGGCGCTTGCCCTGGTTTATGATCGCCTATTGGATTCGCCAATCGGCCGCGGGCAACGGCTATGTGACAGAAGCAGTGCGGCTGCTCACCGACTATGCCTTTGACACGTTACATGCCAAGCGCGTGGAATTGGCCATCGATGCCAAGAACGAACGCAGCGTGGCCGTGGCCGAACGGCTGGGGTTCCACTTGGATGGTCGCCTGCGCAATACGGAAATCGAAAACGATGGCGAGTTGGTGCACAACCTTGTCTATTCGCTCACGCCCGACGATCCGCGGTGGGCCAAAGCGCCTACCCTCGCGATTACCGAATGGGACGAGACGCACAAGGATTGGTCACAATTACTCGCTGTGATTGCGCAGGCCGAGCAAATGGATTGGGTCAACGCACGCTTTGATTGGCATCAAAGTTCCCATATGTTGGTCGCCACCCAAGGTGGTATGGTCGTCGGTTTTCTGCGCTTGGTCACCCAACTCATCGGCGCAGATGAAGATCTGCCGCCTTCGCTGTTGCACGGGACAGCCTTGATCGAAGGCAACATGGCCTTTGCCGTCGTCGAGGCATACCGCCGCCAGGGGATTGGGCGCGCGTTGCAAAGTGCCGCGATTACGCTGGCGAAAAGGTTGGGTTGCTATCAATTGCATTCGCATAGCAGCGGCGATAATCTTGCCAATCATCAACTGAAACTAAGCATGGGCTTTGCGATCCAGCGCATTGTGCGCGGCGACGATCAGCAGGGCGCATACTTTATTCTGCCGTTGCACCCTGATGGCAGCGGCAAGGAGATTTCCTAGACCACGATGCATGATTTAACGACATTTCCACTTTTGACGACCGACCGTCTGATTCTGCGCGATGTGCAGCCTGCGGATGCCGCCGATGTCTTGGTTTTTCGCGGTGATCCGTATGTGCAACGCTTTAATTCTGAGCCACTCAAGACCCTGCAAGAAGCTGCTGTGTTTATCGAAGAGGCCCATCAACAACGTGCCACGCAGGCTGGGATCGGGTGGGCTATTACCCTGCGTGGGCAAGATCGTGTGCTTGGCGGGGTTGGGCTAGGTTCGTGGGATAAGTACCACCGGCGGGCCGAAGTAGGCTATGATCTGGCCCACGCGTTTTGGGGGCAGGGCATTGGCAGCGAGGCCGTGCAGGCCGTGCTGCGCTTTGGCTTTGAACAGATGGATCTCAACCGGATTGAAGCCGCGACGATTGCCGATAACCATGAATCGGTCAATCTACTCAAGAAACTGGGTTTTCGTCTGGAAGGCATCCGGCTTGGCTATTCCTGGGAAGAGGATGGCACCTTTCACGACAGTGCCATGTTTGGGCTGTTGCGCGACGAATTTATGGCGCAATCAAAAGCAAAGAAGACGCAATGATAACACCACAATCTGGTTTTGCTGCACTGAATGGCACTGCATTCTACTACGAAATCGCAGGAGCAGGATCTCCCCTGGTCCTGGTCCACGCCGGTATCTGTGACTCGCGTATGTGGGATGCACAATTTGCGTTCTTTGCGCAACACTATCGCGTCATACGGTATGATCTGCGCGGCTATGGTCAAACAGCCGCGATGGACGGCCCTTTTGCCCATCATCACGATCTGTATAGTTTGCTCAAACATCTGGGGATTGCGCGGACACATCTGTTGGGCTGCTCCATGGGCGGCTCTGCCTGTCTGGATTTTGCGTTGGCCTACCCGGACATGGTGGATCGGCTGATCTTGGTT
This sequence comes from Caldilineaceae bacterium, assembly GCA_034437715.1. GTDB lineage: Bacteria > Chloroflexota > Anaerolineae > Caldilineales > Caldilineaceae > JAHBVH01. The sequence continues at coordinate 35,209 of DAOTTR010000193.1, read as the reverse complement.
GGTTCTGCGCCTGGTGGCTATCAAACGAAGCGCCCCCGGCCCGCCCAGATTGCGGCAGTCGATGCAGCTTTAGAGCGAGGTGACTTTGCCACTGCCGCTGAACTGGAAACGCAAATTTGGGTCGATGGCATTGGGCGTACGCCCGATCAAGTTGCGCCTGCCATACGCGATCTTGTCCGCGCCATGAACATGATTGCTCTGCAAAACGAAGTGTTGGCACTGGGCCAACCGCAACCCCTTGATCCACCAGCGGCCCAGCGTCTTGCCGAAGTGCAAGCCCCCACATTGCTGCTGGTCGGTGACTTGGATCAGCCACGCACGTTGGATGCGATTGAATTTATGGCAGAGCGCCTGTCCAATGCGCGCAAAATGGTCATGACCGACACCGCGCATCTGCCCAATCTGGAGCAACCGGAACAGTTTAACGCGATTATGCTGGACTTTTTGGCTCACTATGGAGGGAGAAACCTATCTTGATGGCAAAAGAACGTGATCAACTATTGATAGCACCACTGGCCGGTTATGACCCGATCATTGCCCGCTGGCTATGGCTGCTGACCGATATTCGCCAGCGCACCTTGGATGTCCTGTTGGGGATGTCGGCGTCTACACTCCATTGGCGACCGGACGATGATGCCAACACCATCGGCACGCTACTTTATCATATTGTTGCTATCGAGCTGGACTGGCTCTACGTCGAAATCTTGGAACGTCCTGACTATGGTGCCGAGGTAACTGCGCTTTTGCCCTATGATATCCGCGAGCCATCAGGCCGCCTCATGCCGGTCTATGACGAGAACCTAGAGCGCCAGCTTGCGCGTATGGCCGCGGCGCGGCAACTTTTGTTGGATGCACTACGCCCGCTGACGGCCCAGGAGTTCTATCGCGTTCGCCGCTTGGACGCGTATGATGTGACGCCGGAATGGGTCTTGTACCATTTGCTGGAACACGAAGCCGGTCACCGGGGTGAGATTGCAGAACTGCGCCGGCAAGCTGAGCGAGCAACGCATTGAGCGTATGCCGTGCTGGCGCGCCCAACAGACGATCCCTGAGAAAAGCTGATGCGTAAAATTAAGATTGTCTCGCGCAAATATGATGGTCGGCTGCGCGATGAATACGAATCCTATCTGTACAGCGAAGATGCGGAAAAGGTGGTGACCTTTTCGCCGCCAGGGACACCCTATTTTTGGCAGAAAAAGAATGTCTGGCTGACTGCGACCGATGGCTTGATCGAGCTTTATTTCAAACAGGCATGGTACAACGTCTGGCATATCTGTGAACAAAATAGCCATGCCAATCGTATGTATATCAATATCGCCACGCCCGCCATCTTACAGGATGGGGTGTTAACGTGGACCGATCTGGATTTGGACCTACGCGTACACATGGACGGTTCGCTTGCTGTACTCGACGAGGACGAATTTCAGGAAAATAGCATGTTAATGAATTATCCACCGGCGGTCGTCGCCCAGGCGTATGCGGCCTGTGATTATCTCAAGGCGTGCTATGCCGGTAATCTCTATCCATTTACCCATGCCGAGCACTGTGCGCTGTATGCGTCGATTAAGCAAAACCTTGTACGCGACTGAAAGTCGCAAGAGCCGCCGATGAGCCATTCAGGGGATGGTGACATCCGCTTTGGTCGCGCCGCATTGGCGCAAGGCTGTGCAGGCTATATTGGCATTACCGGCGCGCAACGGATGAGGGAACGGGTGCGTCAGAAATTGGCTGGTGGCAGCGGTCAGGTGATTCAGGCCAGTATGGAAGCCTGGGACTATCCCAGATTTAAGCTAAATTTAACCTAATTTAGGGTTGTTTTAAAACAAGCCGCTTGGTTTTGTACTAGAATAGGGTTGTCGCTCTCGGTGAGCGATGATCCTATTTTTTATTGTGAGTGTGTGACCAGCACACAGATGGTTTGAGGAGTTACTAGCTATGAAAAATAACAATCGTCTCTATAATCTCTTAGCCGCAGGTAGTCTCACGCTCTTATTTGGCTTGACCTTTCTGCTCTTTCGCGGTAATCCGGTGAGTGCCCTTATGGGGGCCACAGCCAGCGATTTGCCGATGGCAGCCGCGTCGCCACTAAGTAATCCTGCTGGCAACATCACTTCTACACCCAGCAGTGATCTGATAAACACGGCTGCACAGACCAGCACGGCGCAAAACCAGGCATTGGCCGATCTACAAACGCAAAATGCCGAGCTTGTACAACTGCTGCAGGTGATGCAGGAGCGCGAGCGTCAATATCAGAGTCAGCTAGATGCCGCGAACCAGGCGCTGCAAGCATTCCAAGCACAGGTCGGCACACAGCGCACTGCGCGCTATGCGCAGGAAGCGTATGAAGAACAGGAAGAATCAGAAGAACGGGGTGAACTTGACCATGACGACTAATCCATTGACCAGAAAAACAGTTACGCGGGAAAACGCAGTTGCAACCATGACGACGCCAAGCCGATCAACAACCAAAACGCTCACAGCAAAACCAGCGGGCACCAAACTAGCCCACACCAACAGCGGTGTAACCATCCTCAAGACTACCTTGGTGGCTAGCACTATTGTGGCAACGCTGATGGGTGCCAGCCTAGCGGCCCGTCAAGATCAGGTTGTTGTCACTACGCCGGTGGTGACAACCGCATACGCCGCCGATGCCGCGCCCGTCGCGACACAACCATTCGCGGCTGTACCCAATCTGCCGACTGTGCCCAATCTGGACGAAGCGGCTATCGACAGTCTGCTTAACAAGCAGTTAGTGCCTGTTCCATCGATTACCATCCCTTCGGTTACCATTGCCGCGCCAGTGGCGCGGAGCCGATCCAGCCGCTAGGGTCAAATTTTAGGTGCAATCTAGATCAGTTGTATATAGATGGTAGAAGGCTATGAGAACCGTAAACAATCGCACCACCTGGCCCAGCCATCACTTCTATGCCATGGGTGGTCAGATGACTGTCTGGCTGGAATTGGCCGACCAACAGCTTGCTCAGACAACGTTAGTGCAGGTAGAACTTTTTTTTCGTGCTGCGGAAGCGCGTCTGACGCGCTTCCGCCCGACCAGCGAGTTGGCGCAGGTCAACGCGTTGTCTGGCCAGTGGACACCCGTCTCTGCCATCTTTTGGCGCTTGCTGACACGGGCGCTCTACCTGAGCGAGGCAACCAATGGCCTCTTCGATCCAACTGTGCTGAACGCTATCGAGGCAAACGGCTATGACCGTGACTTTGCCGAGTTGGCACAAAGGCCGCTACACCAAGCACAACCGCTTCTGTCGGCCCAGCCAATGGCGGAACGGCTCGGTGGCTGCTGGCAGGCTGTCGAACTTGACGCTGCACAACATGCCCTGCGTCTGCCCACCGGCGTGCGGCTTGACTTTGGCGGCATTGCGAAAGGCGAGACGGCACAGCAGGCGGTCGCCTTCCTAAGCCAATGGGCCCCCTGTCTGATAGATGCGGGTGGCGACCTGGTGGCCGGTGATGCCCCTGTCGGCCAGCCAGGGTGGTTGGTGGCGATTGCCAATCCTCGCGCCGAAGCGGAAAGTGATCTCGCCTGTCTCTGGCTCAAGAATAGCGCCCTTGCCACTTCTGGTATAGATTACCGCCGTTGGCAACAGGGGGGTGCGACTGTTCACCATCTGATTGATCCACGTACTGGCACGGCGGCGGCCACGGATCTGCTGACGGTTTCTGTCTTGGCTGCCGATGCGACTGTCGCTGAAGCTTGGGCCAAAGCAGCGCTGATCGCTGGTATAACAACGGGTCACGAGTTGTTGTACCAGCGCCAACTGCCTGCCGCCCTGGTCGATCAGACCGGTCACCTAACCATAACGCCGGCCCTCCAGCCCTTTGTACAACCGACTCAGCCGAAGCCCTGACCGGATTGTTGGCGCTTTTTATAGAAAAGAGAAATTATGTCTACCTTATTGCAACCGACTGTCAAAAATCGACCGAGCAAAACCCGTCTGCTCAATGGGGTGATTGTCATTGAAGTTTTGCTGGTAGCATGGTGGTTCTTTCCTTCCTTCTTTGCGCAATTCCGCCTGGATCGCGCCCTGTGGGCAAGTGAAAAACTAACCTGGTATTTAACTCGTTCCAGCGGAACTGTTGCCTATATCGTTTTGAGTGCCTCCACCGTGTGGGGGCTGCTGCTGAGCACCAAATTGATCAAAGAACTGGTGCCGGCACCAGTGGCACTTGCAATGCATAATGCCTTATCCTGGATTGCCATCGGCTTGGCTTCTTTTCATGCTTTTGTCCTGCTCTTCGACAACTATTATACCTATACAATTGGCAATCTGTTAATTCCCTTTACTGGGCCATACAAGCCACTATGGGTCGGCATAGGCACGCTTGCGTTCTACCTGAGCCTTTTGCTTTCGGCTACCTTCTATATGCGGCAGTGGATCGGTGCCAAACGCTGGCGACAGCTTCATTACCTGACCTTTGCCGTCTATGTTATGATCACATTGCATGGCTGGCTGGCTGGCACTGACAGTGTTGCGTTTGCTTGGCTTTATGGAACAAGTGCCTTTATCGTGCTCTTTCTAACCATCTATCGGATCATCACCGCAGTCAGGAGCGCCCGCCACGAACCACAACGTACGCTACAGCATCTACCCAACTGACCTGCTTTTGCTTGCACTATGGTACAATCGCCATGTGATCCAATAGCGAAATAATGAAGAACGTCCGGTTAAAAACCAGGACCTACGAAATTGGTGACGCTGACAACTTCAAGCCTATGATGCGTATTCTGTTGATTGATGATGATCCGTATATTACAGAGCCGCTGGCGCGCACGCTTACCGAGCATGGGTACACAGTGAAGGTGGCCCACAATGGTCATGATGGCTTGCAGCAAGCCGCCGCCCACTCGCCCGACCTGGTTCTGCTCGATGTCATGATGCCCGTGATGGATGGCTGGACGGTCTGCCGCCAATTGCGCGAACGCAGTGTCGTGCCTATTCTGATGTTGACTGCCCTAAACGAAGAGATCGACCGGGTGCTGGGGCTGGAATTGGGCGCGGATGATTATCTGACCAAGCCCTTTAGCACACGCGAGTTGCTGGCGCGCATCAAGGCCATGTTGCGGCGCATTGCATTAGATCGTATTATGCCAGAGCGTACCGTATTCGTGATTGGTAAAATCGAACTCAATCTGACGACCTTTCAAGCCTACAAGGCGGGGCAACCGTTGGCCCTACGCCACAAGGAATTTGAATTACTGGCTCTTTTAATGAGCCGGGCAGGAGAGACCATTACACGCGCAGAAATTTTCGATCAGGTATGGGGCACTGACTGGCTTGGCGATACGCGCACGCTTGATGTCCACATTCGCTGGCTACGGGAACGAATTGAAGATGACCCAGGCCAACCGGCCTATATTCAGACCGTGCGCGGCATTGGCTATCGCTTTCTGGCCCCTATTGCCAAGGAGGATACTATAGCCAAAGGTGGATAAATTTCATGGTACCAGCAGAGAAATAGCATGTACACCTGCGGGTTATCGCGCTGGAAAGAGGAATAATGATGTTCATGACTTTGCGGGCAAGGCTTTTGGCAACCTATTTAGGGTTGATTGTATTGGGTTTCGGTGGGGTAACCTTGTTGGCCGGCTGGCAAATTACCAATAGCGCCTATACCGATTTTGCCGCAACCTTGCGCGTGAATGCCGCCTTGCTTACATCGAATTTGACATCGCCCGCTGATGAAGAACATAAAAGACGGGATGACGATAACACTGTCGCACTTATCACACAAGAGAATGCTGCCCTGATACAACGGACAGCAACCAGTGTGAACGGGCGGGTATTGCTTTTGGACCAACAAGGAAGTCTCCTATTCGATAGTACTTCGCCTGCTCGGCGTAGTGGCTTTCCACTAGAGATCAATAGCCGCAACGGCTATACTTTTGCGATTGACGAATATGGCCTAGAGCAGATCGTTGCGACTGTGCCGATGAATATGGGTGATGAGGAAAGTGGGTATGCCCAATTAGCGGTGCCGTCGGCCCAGCTACAGGTAATGGTGCGCGATCGCTGGCTTGTCCTGGCAAGCGGCTTTCTGTTTTTTGCTGTTATTGGCGTTGTGGTCAGCCTTTGGTTGTTCGCTTCCCTGACCCGTCCGCTGGCGCGCTTGCGTAATACGGCGCTTGCGCTGGCCGCGGGTGATCTGCAACAGCGTGTCCCTAGCCCGGGGCGTGATGAAATTGGTGAGGTGGCCCAAGCGTTCAATCAAATGGCGACGCAAGTGGAGGCGATGATGGCGGAACAGCGTGCCTTTGCCAGCAATGCTTCGCATGAGTTGCGTACACCCTTGACTACCATTCGTTTGCGCACCGAACCGTTGCTGGCGGGAGCAGTAGATCATGTCACTGCACAACGCTACCTCACCGAGATCAACCAGGAAGTTGTACACATGGCTGGCCTGGTCGATGACTTGATTTTGCTTTCGCGGCTCGATGCGCACCGGCTAGCTGTAGGGGAGGAACAAGTAGATGCCGTCCGTTTAGTACGGCGTTTGCAACAGGAGTTAGCGCCCATCGCCACGGCAAAAGGCGTGACGCTACAGCTAGCGATGCCTGCCGCACCGCTCCCAATGCTTCAGACCAATCTGAACCATGCCCATGTTGTGGTGCGCAATCTACTCGATAACGCGCTCAAATATACGCCGACTCATGGTAAGGTCGTGGTGACCCTGACGCAGCAACAAGCAATGTTGCAACTTCAGGTAACGGACACTGGTCAAGGTATTGCCGCCGAGGATCTGCCCAATATTGCCAAACGCTTCTATCGGGCCGATAAAGCACATCAACGCCAGATCGAGGGAACTGGGCTAGGCTTGGCATTGGTGCAGTCGATTGTGGAACTATATGGGGGGCGGCTGGCGATTATTAGTGACGGCATTAATCAGGGAACAACGGTCACAGTATGGTGGCCATTTCAACAACCAGCGCGTGTACCACACATATCGGCTGGTGTTAGCACACCTTTCATCTATCAGAGTTAACGAGTATGTTACAGATTACACCAACCCTGGCGATTGAGGATAGCGAGATCCGCGAAGAGTTTGTGCGCGCCTCGGGGCCCGGGGGCCAAAATGTCAATAAGGTTTCAACGGCGGTACAACTTCGCTTCAACGTGCTGACCTCGCCCTCGCTGCCCGAGGGCGTGCGCCAGCGCTTACTTACCTTGGCCGGTAACCGTATCACCGACGAGGGCGAATTGATCATCGAGGCCAAACGCTCACGCAGCCAGTTGCAGAATCGCGAAGAGGCACGTATCCAATTAGCCGATCTGATCCGCCAAGCCACCTTCCGCCCCAAGCCGCGCTTCAAAACCAAGCCCACCGCCGCCGCCCGCGCCAAACGGTTGGACTCCAAGCGGCAACGCAGCGACACCAAACGCCAACGCCGCACGGGTATCGACGATTGATGTAGGACTACCCTATGCCGTTGCGTAGAGACACTTGAGATAGGCGCCTTCGGGGAAACCAATCGGGTGATCAAGCGCGTGGCTGGTCTGGGCAAAGACGCGCAACGGTCGGCGCACCTGGGCCGCGGCCTTTGTAACCGTGGTAAAAAATGTTTCGGCGCTGATCCGGCTGGAACACGATGCCAACACAATTGTGCCGCCGGGTGCCAACACGCCGACCCCCAAGCGCGCCAGTTGCGCGTAGGCTCCTAGGGCCCGCTCGATCTCGCTCTGTTGCTTGGCAAAGGCAGGCGGATCGATGATCACCAACGCAAAGCGGTGACCTTCACTGCCCATCTGTCCCAGCAACGCAAAAGCATCACCGGCCAACACCTGATGATCGGCTGCCCGTACGGTGGGGATTGCCTGGTTGAGCGTAAAGTTGCGTTCGGCGGCCGCCAAAGCTGGGCGGCTAATGTCGAGACTCGTCACCTGGCGCGCCCGACCGCGCGCCGCATAGAGCGAAAAGCCACCGTTGTAGGCAAAGACATTCAACACCTTCTTGCCCGCCGCCAATTCTTCGACCCTGGCCCGATTTTCTCGTTGATCCAAAAAGAAGCCGGTCTTCTGTCCATGCAACGGATCGGCTTCAAAGCTCAATCCATTTTCCAGAAAAACAACCGGCCCCTCCAACGGCGGTCCCGCGATCACCATGCCATCGCGCAGGCCGTGGAGGCTTTGCGGCGCTTTTTGCAGCGCGCGACTCATGCGCAAGACCAAGCGCGCGGCTGGTTGGATGACGGCCAACGCGGCCAGGAACTCGGGCAGATGGGGCAACCAAGCGGCGGTGTAGAGTTTGATGACCAATGTCTGATCATAGCGGTCGATTACCAAGCCAGGCAGACCATCATTTTCGCCATGCACCAATCGATAGCCGGTAGTCTGCGTCGCGAGCAAGGGCGCGCGGATCTGGGCCGCTGCCCCCAATTTTTCGAGAAACCAAGCGTAATCGATGGTGGCTGGCGCGCCCTGCTGGAGCACACGCAAACGTAACGGTGAGGTGGGATCGTAGAGGCCAATCGCCAGAAAGCGCCGTTTTTGGTCAAAGACGACGGCCAGATCGCCGGGGTCGCCAGCGTGGCTTTGGCGTTCAATCGAATTTTCAAACAACCAGGGATGGCCGCCGCGCAACGCGCGTTCGGCCTCCCGGTTGACATGTAGCGCAATGCGCTTTTCGGCTGCTTTGGGTACTGCCGCCACTTGTGGCAGCAGCGCGAATGATTGTGTATCCATACCCCTAGTATATCATCAATAGATTCTGCGACCAGCACCGGCGAAGTGGCTGACGAATAACCAATCATCAATAACCACTGGCTAATGAAGAATGCTAATGAAGAATGATTTTGTCCGAAATCCGTTCTATCATCTCGACTACGGGCACAGATCGCTTATGCCGAATCTGTTTCATCTGTTCCCGAAATCCGTTGACAGCGGCTACCGGCTATCGCTGCGCAGATCCAGCCAGGCCACTTCCGCGGGCGTCAGCTTGAGCGACAGGGCTTCCATGTTGGCCTTGTACTCGTCGGCGTGGGCACAGCCGACCAGGGCAAAGATGTTGAGCGGGTAGCTCATCACGTAGGCCGTGGCAATCTGCGGAATGCTCATATTGTGTTCGGCGGCCAGCTCCTTGACCCGATCCAGGCGTTGGAAGTTTTCTTCGGTGCAGTAGCAATCGACGCAGAGTTTGTCGCCATAGCTCTCAAAAGTGTCCAAGTTATCACGATTGAAGCGCCCTGTAAAGAAGCCGCCGGCCAAGCTCGACCAAGTGAAGAGTGGCGTATTGTGTTTGGCATACCAGGCGCGTTCACCCTCACCGGCCGGGCCGGCAATGCTGATACAGTTGGGCCACGGTGCTTGCTTTTGCACCGCTAGCGTAAAGTTGGGGCTGCTCACAACAAAGGGCTTGAGATTATGCTTGTCCGCATATTCATTGGCCTCTTCCAGGCGCGCCGTGGTCCAGTTGGAACCGCCAAAGGCATGGATGCGCCCGGCGGCGTAGTGTTCGTTCAGCACCTCGACAATCGGGCCAACGGGGTTGCTGGGATCATCGCGATGGAGCACATAGAGGTCGATGAAATCCGTGTGCTGGCGCGCCAGCGAATCAAATAAATCAGCTGTAATGTCATAGGGCGTGACGCGTTGGCGATCCTGGTTGTGGTGTGCGCCCTTACCCAAGACAACCACCTTGTCGCGCAGGCCACGCGCACTGTACCAGTGACCGAGCGTGCGTTCGCAGTCGCCGTTGCCATAGCCGTGGGCCGTGTCAAACGTCGTGCAGCCCAGCGCATAGACGCCGTCGAGCAGGGCCATACTCTCTTCAAGCTTTTTCATGCTGATCATCACCGTGCCCTGTACCAGGCGCGAGATCGGTTTGTCGATGCCGGGGATTTTGCCGTATTCCATGCGGTTACTCCTTGGTTTTTGCGTTCCGCGATTGCGTGGTTCTCTTGTGGATATAAAATGTAATTTTAACCTATACCGCCGCCGCCGCCACCAAATTCGACACCTGGCCCAACAGCCGTTCGCTGTGTACGGCCGGCTCGTTGGTAAAGAGGGCGCAGACCAGTTGGTGCGTTGGATCGACCCAAACGACGGTGCCAGTTGCCCCGCCATGTCCATACGAGCCCGGCGCGAGCAGATTGCCGCCATACGACCAGGTGCTGGTGGGCATCTGTCGCCAGCCGAGACCCCACGCTTGTTGCGCCCGAATTTCGGCGGGGATAGTTGGCTGGGCTGAAGTTTGATCGGCGGTCATGGCTTGGACGGTAGCTGGACTGAGGATGCGTACGCCGTCCAGTTCGCCGCCATTTAGAAATAGGTGGCAGAAGCGCGCTATATCGCTCACGGTCGAGAACATGCCGCCCCAAGGTGCGCCCAACTGCCGCCAGTAGGGTGAATTCCAGCCCCAGTCGGTACCCAGCATATCGGGGCCAACGTTCACATGGGCAATGCGTTCCTGGGGCAAATCTTGCACACCCAACGCGGTATCGTGCATACCCAGTGGCGCAAAAATTTCCTGGTGGAGCAAGGCCGGCAACGGCATGCCACTGAGCCGTTCGGCGATCACGGCGAGGGTTGCGGTGCCACAGCTTTGGTATTGAATGTGGGTGCCGGGCGCGAAAAGCAATTCTAGTTCAAAAATCTGGCGATAAAATTCGACGATGGGTGCATGGGCTTGGCGCAATGCGGTGTTGTTGGGTAGCATGTCAGGCAAGCCAGAGGTATGCGTCATCAACTGGCGCACGGTGATTGCTTGTTTGTCGCGGTTGCCAAATTCAGGAATCAGCGTGTGTACCGGATCATCTAACAGTAACTGGCCGCGCTCGACCAGCAGCATCACCGCAGTGACGGTCAGCGGCTTGGTCACCGATGCCGTGAGAAAGATCGTGTCGGGCTGGGTGGGCGAGGCCGCGGCATCAGGCCCCATGCAGCCAAAGGCGCGCGGCGCGACAAAACACCCGGCGCGGCCAATCTGGATCGCCGCGCCGGGCGCCCGGCCCTCGGCGACGGCGGCGGCCAGAAAGGTGTAAAGGCGCTCAATCCGTGCCGGATCGAACCCTGCTTCGCTTGGCGTGGGGAATGAATTTGGCATAGAGGTTAGCGTTGAAAATCACGACCATTATCCACAACAACTTTTTGACTGTAGTTGGTTACATAGCCCAATAATTTGCTGTGCAACTTCTTCCACCCGCCGCTGCGTAGGATCTCCTCAAGCTTTTCCTGGTTGTCCACGACGCCCATGGTCAACATTTGCGGACCTTCCCCATACATGGTATATAGAACCTCACTTGGCTCGATCCCAAGCTGCATGAGCCGTGGCGCGAATTCGCGTACCACAAATTCAGAGAAATCCTGTTCCCGCCCTGACTTAATATCCCATTGCATAAGCAACTTTAACATGCGGCCGATTTTTTCCTTTCCTGGTATACTCTTGCTATGCAACGAAATCGTGTTATTCGCTGAATTAAGTACACAGGTAGATAAGTAGAGAGGTATACAAGTACGCGAAGGGTAGATAGTATGACAACATTAAATTCGTGTTGAATTCATTCAACACCTGCGACGGGAAAGGTGTTTAAACACGTTTTCTATCCCAGGCGCTGCATTCATTCAGCGTAGCAGGTGATGAAATTTAACCTTGTCGTAATCGTTATCCTCGTTACCTGATCAATTTATGTACTTGTATAGTTGTATACCGAACTATAAATGATATTGTTTATGTCACGATACCAAAAGCAGACTGGAAATGCAACTTGTCAGGGTGGGCAACGTCCGAACTATGCGCGTTGGCGCAATCTCTGCCTTCTCCTGATCGGGTTACTGAGTGGGTTGGCCGTGCAGCCGCAACCGCTGCTAGCTCAAGCAACTCCTACACGTTTTGTGCCCCTGTTGATTACCCCATTGGAGTCAACCGCGGTTACGCTGCAAGTCCACATCGCGGATTTTGAATTTGTGGAGAGCAACGGTGCTTTGTCGCTGACCGTCGATGCACGCTATCGTCTAAAAAACGAGGATCTAGATCAACCAGTGACGGTTCTGCTGAGTATCGCCCCGATGATTGCTGGCACCCCTGGTCTGCCCGTGGCTGGATTGGCGCTACAGGCCAACAATCAGCCGCTCGGCCTCTTTCCGACCGACGCTGGCAATTACACCGCCCAAGTGCAGATCGGGGCGGATGCGCGCTTGGATCTGCAGCTAACCTATACGGTGGATCTGCAACAGCAGCAATTGCCCCTCTTTGAATATGTGGTGGTTGGCCTCCAGCGATGGCGTGGCGCACCCAGTTTGCGGGTGGCGATCAGTATGCCGGCGACGGTTCCCCAGGCGAGTTGGCTGCGCATTGGGCCGGATGGTTGGCATTTTGACGCGGCGCGCGCCGAGCTGATCGGAGCCAAGTGGCTCTATGATGCCCAGCAGCCCGATGCGCCCTTTGTGTTGCAATTTGTCCACCCTGCGCTCTGGACACAAATTGAGCAACTGACTGCGCGTATCCCCAGCAGCACCACAGTGACAGATTTTCTCCAGTTGGGGGATCTCTATCAGCAACTGATTACGGCGTCGCTCACCGAAAACACCGCGGGCGTGATCCGCGAACGCTTTTATGCCCAGGCGTTGGCGGCCTATACCACCGGCATTGAGCGCCTGGCAGCCACGGCCATCCCAAGCGAACTGGCTACGCTCTATGTTGGCCTGGCTACGCTCTATCGCAGCCAGATTGCCCAGGGGGCCGATGGCCTCTATGCCGCGCCCCTGGTCGAAGCCACCCAGGCCGCGCTGGATCGCCTGCCCGCCGAGGATGGGCGGCGGCGTGAGCTAACCCAATGGCTGGCCGATGGCCTACAAGTGTTGTTGACCAATGCGCAGCAGCGCCAGGATTGGCAGGGCGCGCTGCGGCTTTCCGATCAGTTATCGGCCTTACCGTCAGATGTAGTGGATTCGGTTACACTAGCCAAGACAAAGCGGGTGATACTGATTCAACAAGCATTACAATTGTTGGAACAAGACAACCGCAGCGCGGCTATTGAGTTGGCTGGTGACGAACTTCGTGATAGCAGTTTGTTGCCGCCACCCAGTGCCAACGCGCTCTTTCAACGCTGGGCGATTACGCTCACCGTGAGCCCGCAGCAACAACAAGTCGAGATTGTCGGCGAGCCCATGGCCGAGCGTGGGGCAGAAGCCGCCGCCGCGTTGACGGCGCTCGTCGGCCTGTGGCAGGCTGTGCCCGAACGGGTCGCAAGCGCCGAGACCGGCGCGGACGTGCGGTTGCGCGTGGTGCTGCAAGCGCCAGTGACCGAGACCTTTGCTGAGCTTGTCGCCGCAATCCCACCGCAAGCGGATTGGGCGTTGCTACGCACGCTGTTACAGCAATTACCGCCGGTGGTGCAGGAAGAGCGGCGTGGGCTGAATCAGCGCTGGACAATTACCCAATTGCTCGATCTGCGCGCTGCCGCTGAACAGTGGCAGGCGATGGCCAGCACTTTGGAACGGGAAGCCGCGCAAGTTGAACAATCCAGCACTGCCTTTACCACGACCGATGCAGTGGGGGCGGAAAATATTTTGCGGGCGCGCATTCAAGCGGCCAATTATCGCAGTGCCGCCCAACAGTGGCACGCCCTCACGCGCAATAGTTGGATCGCGGTGCAACTGACCGGGCAAACGGGTTTGCAGGCGCGCACCTGGTTGTTGACTGCCGAAACGCCAGCGCAAGCCATGTCCCTCATTGCGCAGCCCTCTTCATTGGGCAGCGTGACGATTATCATGTTATTGGCTGGTATGGGTCTGATCCTGCTCACGGCGTTACTCTGGTGGCTGTTGTGAGCTAGACAAATCGAAAATTTCCCGCTCAATCGGGGGCGTGGGATGTGTTAGAATCGGGAGAAAGTTTGATGGCTACCTCCACGGCGACGCCGAACGGACGAGCATTTCACTATACACATAATCTTTATTTTCAAGATGGCGTTGTCTTCAGCACTATTCTGGTCGGTTTACTCTATCTGCTGGTGGCCGCTTCTTTGGATAGCGCTGGCTATATCCCCTCGATGGGGCTGCTCTATCCGGTCACGCTGGGCGCGATTGTGGTGAGTTTGTTGATGGCCTATAGCCGCTTCGACAGCTTTTTCGCCTTTTCGCATGGCATGTTTACCGGCTTGGCCTGGATTCTCTTCCTCATGCGCGATGTGGTGACGGCGGCGGAAAGTCGCTCGTTTGTCGAGTTTGGCTTTCCCGAAATGCAGGCCAAGGTCTACTTTGTGCTCTATCGCCTGCTCAAGTGGGTGGAATTGGCTTGGGTGGGCCAAGCGGCTGCCGACAATTACATGTTTATTTTTGAAATTTGTCTGTTGGTCTGGTGGCTCGCCTACTTGGGCATTTGGTCGATCTTCCGCCACGGCTACACCTGGCGTGCGATTATGCCGGCGGGCGTGGTCTTGCTGATCAATACCTATTATGCACCCCAATCGGTGACCGGTTTTCTCTTTATCTTCGCCTTTTTGGCGCTGATCGTGCTGGTGCGCACCAATTTGGCCGAACAGCAATTGCGCTGGCGCTTTCAACGCATCTATTTTAGCCAGGATATTACCTTCGACTTTCTGCGCACGAGCCTACTTTTTAGCTTATGCGTTTTGGCCATTGCCTGGCTTGCGCCGGGGTTGGGCCGCAGTGGGCCGGTGCGCGATGTTTTGCGTCCGCTCAATGAAATGTACGTCGAGATGAATCAGCGGGTGAATGATTACTATCCCAGCTTGATGCGCCAACAACGATCGAGCACGGCTGCCTTTGGCCGTTCATTAGAACTCGGTGGCGAGCGCAATGTGGGGACAGAGATTATCTTTACAGTCGCCACGCCCCTGGGACGTTACTGGCGTGCCGTGGTCTTTGACACCTTCGATGGCCGGGGTTGGCAAAATACGAGCGACGCTTCGGCTGAATTTGAGGCGGAAACCGTCTTGCCTGTGGCCGACTGGCAACTGCGTGAAACCATTACCCAGACGGTGCAGTTGCTCGCCGCCACTGGTGATGTGATCTTTGGCGCGCCGGATATTTATCGGGCGACGGTGCCGCTGGATGCCCAGGTGGAGCCAGCGCCGGCCAATAGCATTATTGGCAGCGCGGCGGGCGGCGACCAAGCCACGACCCAGGCGATAGAGTTCACCTATCTACGTTCGCGCCAGACGCTTGATGTGGGTGACAGTTACACGGTGCTGAGCCGCCAAACGGTTGTCACGCAACAGGCCTTGGAGAATGCGGGCACCGAGTATCCCCAGAGTATTGTAGAGCAGTATTTGCAATTGCCCGAAACCTTCTCGACCCGCGTCTCCGACTTGGCGCTTTTGATCACCGAGGTCTACCCAACGCCCTATGCCAAGACCAAAGCCGTTGAAACCTTTCTGCGCGGGATTACCTATAACGACGCGATCGCGGCACCGCCCCTCGATGTCGATCCGCTAGAGTATTTTCTTTTTGACATTCAAGAAGGCTACTGTGATTACTATGCCTCGGCAATGGCGACTATGTTGCGCAGTGTGGGAATTCCCGCGCGCACGGCCAGTGGTTATGCCGAGGGCACCTATGATGAAGAGAGCAACGTCTACTTTGTCACCGCTGCCGATGCCCACACCTGGGTCGAGATCTATTTCCCAAATTATGGCTGGATCGAGTTTGAACCGACTGCGGGTGAAAGCGCGCTCAATCGGCCAAGTAGTGTGGATGAGGCTGGGGAAGAAGGAGCGCTCGATGCAACAGATACCGTGACTGATTCTGCGCCGCCGCCCAGCAATCCCAGTGGCGAGGATCCGCTCAACCAATTTGGGGAAGATGCCCCGCTAGACGGCTTCGATGGGGGCAGTAATCCGGGGGGCATCCGCAATTGGCCGTGGTGGGTTTGGGTGCTTGTTGTGCCATTGCTGATTGGGGGTGGCATTTGGGCCATGCGCCGTACGTCGCTGTGGGGACCAATCGATTTTACGCCGGAACTGCCGCCCATTCTGATCGAGCGGCTCCATCGGTGGGCCGAACGGCTAGGGGTGCGCCTGCCTGAGCATGAAACGCCCTATGAACATGAACGTCGTCTCGGCCAAGCACTACCCGAAGGCCGACCCTTTGTGCGGCCGATTATTCAAACCTATGTGCGCTACCGCTTTAGCCGGCAGATGGGCGACTCGGTTACTTTCTCGGCAGAGGAACGGCGCGCTGGCGAGGAACTGGGGCAAAATTGGCAAGCGTTGGAACGAGTCTTCTGGAAAGCGTGGCTGCACAAAATTTACAATAGTACACTGCGGCGGCGGCCCACCCCCCGTACGCTGCCGAGTAAGTGAGCTTCTTGAAAATCAATCATCAATGGCTAATGGCTACTTGTCAATTAAGCATTAGCCATTGATGATTGATTATTGCACCGGTTTCAGCACGACCAGTTGACTTTCTTCGGGCAGGCTGCTTTTGGTGATTTTGACCATTTCCTGCGGTTCTGGCGAGCCGGAGCCAAATTCTTTCATAAACTTTTCCACTGGATCGAGGCTCTCGGCCAGCGCGTCGGTGAGCCCTGGATGGCGATAGTGCATGGGGATCACGATCTTGGGTTCAAAGGCGCTAATCACTTCTACTGCGTGTGTTGGATCGAGCGTGGAGCCACCGCCTACAGGCACCAACAAGACGTGTACCTCGCCCAGGTTCAATTCTTCGATCTCTGATTGGGTGGGTACTTCGCCCAGGTCACCCAAATGTCCAACCACCAGATCGCCAAAATCAAAAAAGAACATAACATTACGCTCTGTGGCATGGCGCGAATTTTTACGGTGGTAGGTGGTCGCGCCGGTGATAAAAATGTTCTGCATTTCATATTCGCCAGGGCCTTGCAGCAGACGCGGCTCGCCGAGCACGCGATCGACTGCATTGTGGCCGGGTTGATTGTGGCTCACCGTAACGATATCGGCGCGCGCTTTGGGCAAGGTCAGCCCCACCGAGCGATCATACGGATCACAGATGATCGTCACGCCGCCCTCACGAATTCTGAAACAAGATAGGCCATACCACGTAATATCCATAGAGACTCCTAGTACAGTTGGGCGTAGATACCACGGCAGTTAATCAGGCACGTTACTCGTGTACAGCATGGCAAAAATAGGGTACCTTATTTACGCCGGGATCTACTAGGCTATGATTGAAATCCTGAGCGTGCGCTACTGCCTGTTGCGAGCGAGTAAGATTCAGGAGCTAGAGAAAGACCGAACATATGTTTCACTAAATTATACCGCAATTTCACCTATTTTACCAATTCACAATGCCTTAGGCCATTGCAAAGAAATAAGTATCCAGTAGGGGCGGCTTGCCGCCGCCCGTTCGCAGCGAGCCAAACGCGGGGCGGCGGCGCGGCCGCCCCTACGCATGATTTTGTTTGGCAAGCGCTGGATACTTATTCCTTTGAAAGCGCCTTAAGCTAGCTGCGCAACCCCTTTGATTCTTGATCGGCAAAGCCACGCTGGTTGCGCGGATCATCTGGCAATGTTATGATTAGCCAGCTTATTACGAAGCGCATCGCAGACTACCATCGCTGGCCCCACAGCATTTATTCATAAAGGAGTGTACTATGCAACGTGATGAAATTCGACAGCTTGTGAGTTCAGAGTTTCAACGCTCGCTGGCGGAAACGGGCGTACAGCTGACTGCCCTGCCTGCCAATCAGCTACAAGCGCTTGTCAGTGCAATGGCCGATAGTATTTTTGCTGCCATTGCCGCCGTTGAAGATTTAGACGCCGGTGTGCCTGCCTATGCGCCGCGCGCGATCAATCCATTGGGAGAAGATACGATGACACAAGATGTACCAGAACAACAATTATGGCGTGGTCGCCCCTATCTGACCATTGGTACGGTTTACGAAATCACCTCGCAGCGCATCCGCGTGATGAAGGGTGTCTTTGGCAATCATATCGATGAAGTGGAATTAGTACGTGTGCGCGATACCACTGTCAAACAACACATGGGCGAACGTATGCTGGATGTTGGTGACATTACGATCCTGAGTAACGATCCGTCGCATCCTCAATTGGTCTTAAATAATGTAAAGAATCCAATTGAGGTGCGCGAATTGATTCGCAATGCCGTAAACAAAGAGAAAGAACGCCGTGGCCTGCGCTACCGCGAAGATATGTAATCCAAAAACAGACAAAGGTTGATGCATGACTGCGCACACGTTTGACACAGAAGCCATCATCGCCGTCGTGCGAAAAGCGGGTCAACTGGTGACGGAAATGCGGCAGGCTGGCTTGCACCATGTGCAAAGCAAGTCTGCCGTCATTGATCTGATTACCGAAGCCGACTTGGCGAGCGAGGCGTTGTTGCGCAAGGAGTTGCAACAGCTCTATCCAGAAGTCGGCTTTTGGGGTGAGGAAAGCAACCAGCCGCCCACCGAAACCTTCTTTTGGCTCGTCGATCCAATTGATGGCACGACCAATTTTGCCAACAATCTGCCACACTATGCTGTCAATCTGGCGCTCTGTCAAGCGCTGCCAGGGCAGGCTGCCCTGCCCATCCAGGCCGTGACGCTGCACCTGCCCGCGCACAATGTCTATTGGGCAGTGGCTGGTAAAGGTGCTTACCTGCGTACGCCCGATGGCAAAGAACAGCGTTTGCAGGTCAATGGTGCCCAACAGTTGAATCGTTCGCTGCTCAGCACTGGTTTTCCCTATCACCGCGCCGAAACCACCGACAACAACAGTGTTGAATTTGCCTACTTTATGCCGCGCTGCCAAAGTGTGCGTTGTTTGGGGGCTGCGGCCATGGATTTCGCGCTGGTGGCAAGCGGTGCCTTGGCTGCTTTCTGGGAAGGCTGGCTGGGGCCGTGGGATGCCGCCGCCGGTGTGTTGCTGGTGCAGGAAGCGGGTGGCCTTGTCACCGATTACCAGGGCAATCCCTGGCAGTTGCCTGGCAATCGGGGCGTGATCGGGAGTAATGGTCAGCCCGATTTACATCAGGCCCTCATCGACGGGATTCGCATCGCCCGTGCCCAACTGACTGAAAGCCGCCTGCCCATTTGACGTTTGCCCTGTTTCGACGGCTGGTCAATCTTTTTGGCCGCCTACCATTCTTGGTGTATGAACTCCGCTTTCACACTCGCGTAATGCTGATCAATGAGGATTTTATGACTGTTCTTTCTTCTGCGGCGCGCCGTGCTGCACGCGGCCATCGCCGGACGCAGTCGCCCTTTGCCCAAATTCCCTTTCGCCATATCCAAAATCACTTCGCGCCCATGGAAGTGCTCACACCGGCGCAGGTTGACCAA
Organism: Caldilineaceae bacterium; assembly: GCA_034437715.1. GTDB lineage: Bacteria > Chloroflexota > Anaerolineae > Caldilineales > Caldilineaceae > JAHBVH01. The sequence continues at coordinate 15,973 of DAOTTR010000193.1, read as the reverse complement.
TTGCATGAAGCCTCTATGCACATTCTGGAAGAAATCGGCATCACCTTTATGGATGCCGAGACGCTGGATTTGTGGGAGAAGGCAGGTGCCAAGGTCGATCACAGTCGGCAACATGTCCGCTTCGACCGGGGTATGATCCTGGAATTGGTGGCTAAAGCACCGTCGCAATTCAACTGGCGGGCGCGCAACCCCGCCCGCGATCGCATCATCGGTGGCAACTATGTGAACTTTGTGCCGCATGGTGGCGTCATCTTTGCCCAGGATCTGGATCAAGGACGGCGACCCGGTACGCTGGCAGATTATCACAATTTCCTCAAATTGGCGCAGATCAGCCCCATGATGCACTTCACCGGCGATCAGTTGGTGGTACCGCATGACATTCGCGTCAGCTATCGCCATTTGCATCGTTCCTATGCTGCCTTTACCCTGTGCGACAAAGCCTATATGGAAGCGCCCCACGGTCGCATTATTGCTGGCGACGCCGTCGAGATGGCGAACATCGTTTTTGGCACTGATGTGACAAAATTGCCCGACCCTGTGTTGGGCGGCATTATTAATTCGAGCAGCCCCCTGCGCTATGACGACCGCATGTTGGGCGGTATGCTCACCTTTGGCCGCGCCGGACAAGTACTGATTATTACCCCCTTTGTGCTGGCTGGTGCCATGAGCCCGATCACGATTGCCTCGGCGGTGGCCCAACAAAATGCCGAAGCCTTGGTCGGCATTGCCTTGGTGCAATTGGTGCGGCCTGGCGCGCCAGTCATCTATGGCGGCTTTACCTCCAACATTGATATGAAAAGTGGCGCGCCCGCCTTTGGCACACCCGAGGGCGCATGGGCCATGGCGATTGGCGCGCAACTGGCGCGCCGCTACAAGCTGCCCTATCGCGGCAGTGGCAGCCTCAACACCTCCAAAGTGCCCGATGCCCAGGCCGCCTATGAAACCATGTGGACAACCTGGCCGGCGGTCATGGCGCACACCAACTTTATCATGCATGCCGTGGGCTGGTTGGATGGCGGGTTGACGGTTTCCTATGAAAAGATTATTATCGATACCGAAAGTTTGGCCATGTTCCAGAGCTTCTTGGCCGGTTTACAGATCAACCAAGCGACGCTGGCCCTCGACATGATCGCGGCGGTGCCGCCGGGCGGCCATCACTTTGGTACATCGCATACCCAGGAACGCTACTCGACAGAGTTTCACCCAATCTTCTTGGGTGACCGCCAGAATTTCGAGAATTGGCAACTGGGCGGCGCGCTCGACGCGGCGCAACGGGCCAATCGCATCTGGAAACAATTGCTCGAAGAATACGAAGCGCCGCCCATTGACAGCGCCGTGGAACAAGCCCTGCGCGAATTTGTCCAGCGCCGCGAACGCGAGTTGGTCGGTGTCGAATTATACAGTTGAGACTTTATACAGTTGAGACCTTATACAGTGGAGATCATGAACCATCCACTACTTTCACCTCTCACTATCGATCAGCCACCAGATGTGTATCTGCCGGGCATCGGTGACATCTTCGCGCTGTTCAACACACAGGATTCGGGTAATGTCTCCTATGGGGTGACAGTGCAAGGTGAGCGCTACTTTGTCAAGAGCGCCGGGTCACCCGCTGACACGCAACCCTACCTGAACCATATCGGGCGCGTGGTGTTGTTACGCAATGCCGTGCACCTGACCCAAAGCGTAGACCACCCTGCCCTGTGCCCACTCCATCACGTCATCGAATCACCGCAGGGACCATTGTTGGTCTATGAATGGATCGAGGGCGAACTGATCTGTGTTCCGCCAGCCCAGCGCAACGATCCTGCCTCGACCTATCAACGTTTTCGCGCGTTGCCCGCCGCCGAGATCACGGGCGCGCTGGATAACATCTTTGATCTGCACGCCACGTTGGCCGCCGCCGGCTGGATCGCCGTGGACTTTTACGACGGCTGCCTGCTCTACGATTTTCGCCGTCAAACGTTGCGCATTATGGATCTGGATACCTATCATCAGGGTCCTTTTGTCAACGAGATGGGGCGCATGTTTGGTTCAGCGCGCTTTATGGTCCCCGAAGAATTTCAACTGGGCGCGACCATTGATCAGCGTACCAATGTCTTTACCCTGGGCCGTATGATCGCAGTTTTCTTGGGGGATGGCACATTGGCGCGAGCCCCTTTCCGCGGCAATGACGCGTGCTATGCCGTCATGCATCAAGCGTGTCAAATGGAACGGGCCGATCGTTTTGCGACGGTTGCGGATTTCTATGCGGCTTGGCGTGCGGCGCGCGATGACATAAATCGAATGACAGCGTAATTCATGGTACGCATGGGCCACGCTGTCAACGAATTTGGGGAACGGATGACACGAATGCACTGCCTAATCGGCGCTTGGTGTGGATGGGAAGAACGGATTGTGTCATGCAATCCGCTCAATCCGTTCCCAAAATCTGCTGACAGTTACTGCCAGAGTAAACGAACATGACCTCACAAAAGATGCTATCGGTTGCCGACTATGTGCGTTTGCCCGCCGTACCTGCGACGGTGCGCCTAGCCTATGGCGCAGATCCAGAACAGTTTGGCGATCTCTATCTGCCTGCCCAAGCCCCAAAAGGTACGAATCACCCGCTCATCGTCCTGGTGCATGGCGGCTGTTGGCGCGCCCACTATGGGTTGGCCCAATTGGGCCGCTTCTGCGCAACCTTTGCCCAATTAGGCATCGCCGTGTGGAGTCTGGAGTATCGTCGTCTGGGCAATGGCGGCGGCTGGCCTACCACCTTTCTCGATGTCGCAGCGGGAGCCGACTATGTGCGCACGCTTGCTGCGCAATACACGCTGGATCTACGTCGCGTGGTCGCCGTGGGGCACTCGGCGGGTGGACATTTGGCGCTCTGGTTGGCGGCGCGGCATCGTCTCCCTGTCGCTTCCCCGCTTTTTATGGCTGACCCGCTGTCGTTGACGGGTGTGGTTGCGCTGGCGGGGATTCCCGATCTGGTGGATGCGGCACAGCGCAACATCTGTGGCGATGCTGTGCCTGCGTTGATTGGTGGTTCGGCGCACGATTTTCCAACGCGCTACGCGGCTGCTTCGCCGCAGGCCAACTTACCCTTGGACGTGTGCCAGCATCTGATCATCGGCACAATGGATGATTCTGTGGCGGTGGCCCATAACGAGGCGTATGTGGCAGCCGGGCGCACCCAGGGCGATGCGGTAGCATTCACCTTGCTGCCAGATGTTGGTCACTTTGAACCGGTCACACCGGGGACCAGCGCATGGTCAACCGTGCAAGCCGCGATATTGAATTTCTTGTAGCCCGCTCGGCCATGAAGGGCAGCATCATCCTCCACCCCACCCTAAAAGCGTTGGTTGCCGATGCAGCCCCGTTCACGGGGCGTTGTTCGGTAGCCCTGTGGCTTTAGCCCAGGGCGGGGATACCGATTATTGACTGTATCAATTGATGGGACTCAAAATATGACGATTAACAAAGTCCGGCTGATTATTGTTGGCGCAGGCATTGTAGGGGCGAGCGCGGCCTATCATTTGGCGCAACTGGGTTGGCGCGATGTGTTGGTGCTGGACAAAGGTGATCTTGCCAACAACGACGGTTCCACCTCGCACGCGCCCGGTGGTGTGGTCGCCCTGAGCCATTCCAAATTGATGACGCAGTTGGCCCAATATGGCACCAAACTCTATGCCGGTCTGGAACCCTATACGCCCGATCTGGCACGCCCGATGGGGCCCTATGGCCCCAACCGCAATACCTATCATGCGGTTGGCGGATTGGATGTGGCGCTCGGTGCAGAGAAATGGCTGGAATTGACACGCCTGGAGGGCAAGGGCAAGGCCTTTGGCGTGGAAGCCTATCTGCTTTCTCCCCAGGAAACCCAAGCAAAGCTGCCGCTGATCAACGAAAAAGCGATCCGCGGCAGTATCTTTGTGCCGAGCAGTGGCTTGGCCAGTGGTGCCTATCTCGCCAGCGCGCTCATGCGCGATGCGGGGCGGAATGGCGCAGTTCAATTTGTGGGGGACACGGCGGTCACCGAGATCGAAGTGCAGGATGGACGCGTAGTGGCTGTGCAAACCGAGAACCCGGCCATGCCGCGCATTGCGTGTGAAGCGGTGTTGCTCTGTACCAACGTCTGGGGGCCAATCCTTGGTGATAAGCTGGGCGTCGCGGTGCCGCTGATGCCCTGTGAGCATCAATATGCTTTCACCGAACCGTTGGCCGAACTGGCGCAATTTGACCCCAACAAACGCGCCGATGAAGTGATCTATCCCACGGCGCGCATCCAGGATATTGTCACCTACTTCCGCCAGCACTGGAATAGCTACGGCATTGGCAACTACTGGCATAAGCCGCTGTTGGTCAGTCCCTATCAATTGGGCAAGACAGCGATGAAGCCCTTTACGCCCGAAGATTTAACCCAATCTTGGGAACGTGCCCAGGAGATTTTCCCCGCTTTCCAAGGCAAGCAGATCACGCGCGCCTTCAACGGCATCTTTGCCTTCCCGGTCGATGGCTATCCGATTATGGGGGAGGCGCACAGGATCAAGGGTTTGTGGACAGCGCTGGGTTCCTGGCTCACCCATGCGGGTGGCGTGGGCAAAAGCATTGCTGAGTGGATGACACACGGTGAAACCGAGTGGGATATGCGCCAGGCACATCTGCATCGTTTTCATGATTTCCAGAATACGCCAAGTTATCTGCTGGATGTGAGCGGCAAAAATTATCGCGAAGTATGGGACCCCGGCCATCCGCGCCAGCCCTTGACCGAGCCGCGCAATGTGCGTGTCTCCGCCTTTGCGCCCTGCTTGGACGCACTCCAGACAGTCTACACCACCTTTGCCGGATTGGAACTGCCCAATTGGAGTGAAGCCAATGCGCGTTTGTTGGAAAAGTATGACGATCGCATTCCCGCACGCAGCGGGTTTGCCGCCGAATATTGGTCGCGCATCCAGGGGGCAGAACATCTGGAGACGCGCGAAAATGTGGCGCTCTTTGACTTGACAGGCTTGTCGATCATTGAAGTGAAAGGCAAAGGGGCGGTCGCCTTTATCAATTACCTATGTAGCAACCAGATGGACAAGCCCGTGGGCAGCATTGTCTACACCTGTTGGCTGACGCCCAAGGGCGGCATCCGGCGCGATCTGGCCGTGGCGCGCCTAGCTGATGATCAGTTTTGGATGTTTGTCGGTGAAGGCACCCGTCCGCAAGATCTGGTCTGGGTCCAAGATTTGGCACCTGCCGATGGCTCAGTGATCATTACCGATCTCTCGGATCATTATTCAGCCTTGGGGCTATGGGGACCGAATGCGCGCCAGGTGCTTGCACGGGCTACCCACACCGATGTCAGCAACGCAGCCTTTCCCTATTTCAGTTGCCAGTGGATCGACATAGGCTATGCACGGGTGCTGGCACTGCGCGTCTCCTATGTGGGTGAATTGGGTTGGGAATTTCACATGCCCAACGATGTCGCCTTGCCGGTCTGGGACACGCTGTGGGCCGCCGGTCAGGATTTCGAGATCGCGGCGGCGGGCATGGGTGCGTTTGATTCGTTGCGCCTGGAAAAAGGCTATCGCCTGTGGGGTGGCGATATCTATACCGAATATAATCCCTACCAAGCCGGCATGGGGTGGACCGTGCGGTTGAACAAAGGCGACTTTGTCGGGCGTGACGCGTGTCGCGCGCTCAAAGCGCAACCGCTCAAGAAGAAGCTCGTCTGTCTCGTTTCCACCGATCCCAAGGCGATGGCCTTTGGCTACGAGCCGATCTTTAGCAATGGCGAGGCTGTGGGCCACGTCACCAGTGCCAACTATGGCTATAGCATCGGCCAGTTTATGGTCTATGGTTATTTGCCCATAGACTATGCCATGCCGGGTACCGTACTCGAAGTAGAATACCTAGGCGAACGCTGGTCCGCAACGGTCAGCGAAGAACCGCTGTGGGATGCCAAGATGGTGCGCTTGAAGGCATAACGATCATTGGCGATCGTGAGTTCAATTTGAAAACCGGCGATTCGCGATAGCGTGCCGGGGACTGACCAAATGTAGATCCGAACTGAGAACGTTTCCTGGTCAGTCCCCGGCACGCTGATCATGGCGGCATCAAAGGCCGGTTTTTATTCGGAGCGGCCGGGAAAATTTCACGCGCAGCTAGCGATACGTTGCCCGGGTTGGCTTTGTGTGCGGCATTAGTTCCAGTTTTACGCCATACTCTTCGCCCATTTCTTGTAATTCATTGAGCACAAAGGCGGTCAACGGGATGCCGGTGCGCAGGCGCTCTTGCTCGGTCTCATGCTCGATCTCACCTGCGACGTAGATGCGGTCATAGCCCGCGGCCTTGGGCGATTCGTGCAGCGATTGGATCATGGCGTCCATGCCGCGCTTAAATTCATCGATGGAACGGAACAGATCCACACGCATGGCGGCGAAGAAGTGACCATCGTTGTTGAGGCCAAAGGGTTGCCCTTCGCCCAGCGAATTCCAACTGCCCGAAAGTACATTACAGAGGATCGAAACCATCATCGACAGGCCATAGCCTTTATGGCCCCCGGTCGCGCGCTCGCCACCCAGTGGATAGAGGTTGCGCACCAGCCCTGGATCGGTGGTGCCTTTGCCATCCCCATCGACACCCCATCCCAGCGGAATTTCCAAGCCATTGTCGCGCATCATCAAGACGCGATTAAAGGGCACGGTCGAGGTCGCCATATCGAACAAAAAGGGTGGCTCGACCGCGGTGGGGAAAGAGATGGCAAGCGGATTGGTCGAGAACATGGCCTTGGAGCCAAAGGTGGGCAATACACCATAATCACTGCCGCCGGGATAGAAGCGCGCGGTCATGCTAATGCCGATCATATCTTCTTGCAACGCCATCCAGGGATAGTAACCGGCCGCGCCATAGTGATAGCTATTGTGCATGGCAACCACGCCGATGCCACTCTGGCGCGCCTTTTGCATGGCCAGCCGCATGGCCCACGTGCTACCCACCAACCCCAACCCGCTATCACCATCGACACGCGCCGAAACGGGCGTTTCATGTTCAATTTTGAATTCTGGGCGCAGATTGGCGAGCCCAGCTTTGATCTGTTTGTAATAGATCGGCTTGATGTTGCGGACGCCGTGCGTTTCGACCCCGCGCCGGCTGGCATAGAGCAACACATCCGCCGTATCGGTGGCATGATCGGGCAAAGAACCCATTTGCGCAAAGAGCATACGCGTAAATGTATGCAGCGCATCGACTGCCACATTGGCAACATATTCCATTGGAACCTCCACTTGTTGTTATTTGTCGCTTCGGTTACGGCATGGCTCGTACAGTTGGGCGTAGATACCACGGCAGTTAATCAGGCACGTTACTCGTGTACATCATGGTAAAAATAGGGTACCTTATTTACGCCGGGATCTACTAGGCGCAAGAATGGGTGGCGACTAACCCTGCCATACGCTTTGTCACATGGCGATCAACGTGTCAAAGTCGAGCGCGTGTAATTTGCTGAGGAGCACACGCTGTTGATCGGCATTCAGGGTGCGATTGGGCAGACGCGTCGCGCCACAGTCAAAGCCGAGATAGGTCATCACGACCTTGAGTGAACCCATGAAGCTGGATTCGATCATTACGCCGGTGACTTTGTTGGCGATCAATTGCAGTTCAACGCCACGCGCCAGATCGCCCGCTTTGACGGCTTCCTGGATCTGGCAGTAGAGGCGCGCCATGTAGTTGAGTGTGGAACCAATGTTGCCACTTGCGCCAAACATGGCCCCAAAGACGGCCTGTTCATCCATGCCAGAGAAGACGGTCCACTTGTCATCGGGGGCCATTTCGACAATGCGCCGAAATTCAAACATATTGGGGCCCGTATATTTGCTGCCGCCCAAGGTCGGGATGCCCTTGAGCGCATGCATCAGCGCCACGGCATCGGCTGGCCCGCCAAAGATATAGGTCAAGAGGGGCAGATCGGGCGCGGCGGCGCCAATTGCGGTGAAATACTCGACCGTGCTGGCGACCGTGCCATAGAGGGGTGGAATGATGCTGGCCACACCATCGGCCCCGGCGGCTTGGGCATGGCGCGACAAGGTCACGGCATCGGGTGCCACAATCGCGCCGACATGGGCAATCACGGGTACGCGCCGATTGACCTGCTCGACTACTGCTTCTAAGGTTTGCTTGCGCTCGGCGACGGTCATGTAAATGCCTTCGCCTGTGCTGCCACAGACATAGAGCCCGCCACTACCTTGCTCGATCAAATAATCGACCAGGCGCCGCAGCACAGGGATATTCACCTGATCGTCAGCCGTAAAGGGCGTGATCAGGGCCGGCCAAGCGCCTTGAAATTGACTCATTTTCATTCCTTTTCTATGCTGCCCAGATTTTGCTGGGCATTTGTAAATGATGTGGATTGGCTGGTGCGTGGGCATTCATTCAGAATCCCGACACCAATCCGATTGTGCTTGATTATTCTAGCGCTAGAGCGCGCAAGCGTCAAAGCGGAAATAGGGGTTGGTCAGCAGTCGTTGGTCATTAGTCGTTGGTCATTAGTTGTTAGCAATTGATTATTGGTTATTCATGAATAACCAATAATCAATTGCTAATTGTCAATAATGATTCTGGCGCTGTAGTAGCTGTCCATACCCAGGCGCGGCGAGAATGCGACCGGCTTGATAGACGGTCGCGCCGCGCACAAGGGTCTGCTCGACAGCACCGATAAATTCTGTGCCGATAAAGGCGCTGTGTGGGTTTTTATAGAAGAGTTGATCGGCGTCCAGTTGCCAGCGGGTTTGCGGATCGACAATCACGATATCGGCGTCGGCGCCGGCCGATCTGGTGCTGGTGGTGATGGATGGTGGGCGGATTGAACAGGCCGGTTCGGCGCGCGAGATCTATGACCGGGCGCGCACGCCGTTTGTCGTCTCATTTATTGGCGATCACAATGTGTTGTCGGGCAAGGTCGTTGAACAGACGGGCGAAATGTTAGCCGTAGAAGGGGCCGACGGCAGTCGCTTTGCCTTGGCTGGTCAAGCCGCGGTGGGCGAACAACTCACCTTTTCGGTGCGCGCTGATCATAGCCATTTACACATGGCAGAAGCTGCTACGGACGACGTGAATGTGTTGGCTGGCGTGGCGACCGCCGTCGAATATGCCGGTTATCTTGTGCGCGTCAAATTGGCCACCAAACTTGCCAGTGAATTCACGCTCTATGTGCCAGAAAAACAATTTGGCGCAACCCCCGTTCATCTGAACCAACCGGTGCGGGTTTCGTGGCGCAGTGAAGATGCCATGCAACTGGCCGCGTAGGCCTGTACGCTTTTCATTGGTTTTTGGGTGGCCTACTTTCTCGCCTTTGAGGTGCATTCGACGCGCATCCGCACCGCGCTCTTTCTGCTCTGCACGGTGCCCTTTCTCACCTCAAACGTGATTCGTAGCATTGCCTGGATTCCGTTTCTGGGGCGCAATGGCATTTTGAACGGCACCTTGATATGGCTGGGGGTGATCGATGAGCCGGTTGAACTCTTTCTCTTTTCCGACTTCTCGGTGATCATTTCCATGGTGCATCTCTATACGCTCTTTATGGTGGCACCCATTTTCAACACCATGACGCGCGTTGATCACAACCTGATCGAGGCGGCGCGCGATGCCGGTGCCTCGGAATGGCGGGTGATCCGCGAAGTGATCATCCCGCTGTGCAGCACCGGCATTGCGATTGGCACAATCTTTATTGTGTCGCTGGTGCTGGGCGATTTTATGACAGTGCGCCTGATGAGTGGTAGGCAAGCTTCTTCGGTTGGTCTGGCGATCAGCAATATGATTGGGGGGTTGCAATATCCCCTGGCGGCGGCCAATGCGGTCGTGCTGCTCTTGGTCACTCTCTTGATCGTCGGCACGCTGCTGCGCTTTGTGGACATTCGCAAGGAATTGTAGGATTGGTCCTTTGTTACTATTCAATAATCAATGGCTAATAATCAATGACCAATGACTGTCACGCCACGCCTGGAAGTCAGCCCTTCCATTGACAATTAGTCAGTAGCCATTGATTATTGGTTATTGATCTTTTGTTCCTGGCTACCGGTTAATGACCCATGATAAAAGGAGCCCTGTATGCACGAAACCCGTCGCCGGAGCAAACTCTTCTGGCCGTTGGCGATCTTCTTTGCCCTCTTTGTGATTTTTCTCTATGGTCCGATTGCCACGATTATCATCTTGTCCTTTCAGGGACCGAATGGTGGCCTGACCTTTCCGATGAATGGTGTGAGTACCCATTGGTTTTTTGCGCTCTTTGAACAGCAGCGCGTGGGCGACTTCAAAGGCTCGTTTCTGCGCTCCTTCTCGTTGGGCTTAACTGTGATGTCGATTTGTGTGGTCTTGGGCGTGATGATTGGGCAGGCCTATCGCTATCGCTTTCGTGGCGCGGGGCCGCTCTTCTATCTCTCCGTCGCCAGTTTAATTGTGCCCAGCATCCTGATTTCATTGGGCATTGGCATTCTGTTCAGCCGCATGGGTTGGAGCTTGGCGTGGTATACTTCTGGGCTAGGGGCACATCTTACGTGGACGTTGCCCTTTGCCCTGCTGATTATGTTGGCGGTCTTCAATCGTTTTAACAAATCCTTTGAAGAAGCCGCGCGCGATCTGGGTGCTGGCGAATGGACAACCTTCCGCGAAATTGTGCTGCCGTTGATTCTACCAAGTTTGGTGGGTGTGGGTCTCTTTGGCTTTACACTCTCCTACGACGAATTTGCCCGTTCTTCGCTGGTCATGGGTGAATTCAACTCCCTGCCACTGGAGATCTTCGCCATGACAACCAATGTCACGTCGCCAGCGCTCTATGCGCTAGGTACGGTAACGACCCTCTTTTCGTTCTTGGTGATCGCACTTTTTCTGGTCATCACACAACGTTTGCAGCGCCGCACCAGTCGCCCTGTCCCCCAGAGCGAATAAAATAATAGAACAAGCTAGTAGATCCCGGCGTAAATAAGGTACCCTATTTTTACCATGATGTACACGAGTAACGTGCCTTATTAACGGCCGTGGTATCTACGCCCAACTGTACTAGAAAGAATTCCTTATGCAACCTTCCGGTTTGGCGCGTAGCTCCTTTCAACGCAATCACGCGCTGATTACGCCCGACGGCCATGTGCGCGCCCCACTGCTTGGCTGGACGCAAACCCAATCGATCACGTTGATCTCACCACAGATGGGCGCACGCTTTTGCCAGTTTCTCGCCCTGATGGCCGCCGGTGCTACCGCTGGCCTACCGCTACCCTCGGTCGAGCGCTTTATCTATGTCAGCGAGGGCAGACTGGTGCTGGAAACTGCTGTTGGCGCAAGCGAATTAACAGTGGGCAGCTACGTCTATGTGCCGTCGGCCTTGCCCCATACATTGTGCGCCGTGACACCCAGTACGCTCATCCTCTTTGAGCGCCTTTATCACGCCCTGCCCAATCTTGTGCCGCCTACGCTGTTGATTGGTCGCGAGCAAGATGTGGTGGGCGATCCATTTATGGGTGATCCCGCTGCCAACCTCAAGACGCTTTTGCCCATTGAGTTTGCTTTTGACATGGCCGTGAATCTCTTTACCTTTCAACCGGGTGCGGCCTTGCCCTTTGTCGAAATGCATGTCATGGAGCACGGTTTATCCATGTTACAAGGCGGCGGCATCTATCGCTTGGCCGATGCGTGGTATCCCGTCCAGGCGAGTGACACGATCTGGATAGCGGCCTACTGTCCCCAGTGGTTTGGGGCGTTGGGCAAGACGCCGGCCCGTTATCTCTATTACAAAGATATTCATCGCGACCCGCTGGAGGTGCGCCTATGAACATTGCGCCTATTGCTATCAATCTACCGCGCTTACTGGCCGAGATCGAGGCCTTGAGCCTTTTTTCCGACGCGCCACCGCCTGCGGTGACGCGCATTCTTTACACGCCGGTCGATCTGGCGTCGCGCCGCTATTTGCAGCAACTGGTCGAGGAGGCTGGGTTTACCTGGCGCGTGGACGCCATTGGCAACACCTTTATTCGGTGGCCGGGGCGCGATCCAAGTTTGCCGGCTGTCGCCACCGGTTCGCATTGTGATGCCGTGCCTTTCGCGGGCAAATATGATGGGGTTGTGGGGGTGTTGGGTGGCCTGGAAGCCATGCGTTCCCTCAAGGAAGCTGGGGTTCAACCCCAACGCAGCCTGGAATTGATTCTCTTTACCGCCGAGGAACCGACGCGTTTTGGGCTGGGTTGTGTGGGCAGTCGCGCCTTGGCTGGCGTGATCGCACCGCATGAACTGTCCGCCCTGCGCGATTCGGCAGGTGAGATGTTCGACGAGGTGCGCCAAGCCGCCGGTTTTACAGGTGATCTGGCCAGTGTGGCGCTGGCCGCCGATCATTACGCGGCCTTTGTCGAATTGCATATTGAACAGGGACCGCTGCTCGAGGCCGAGGGCATCCCGATTGGGGTTGTCACAGGTGTTGCCGCGTCTTCTACGATTACCGTCAATTTTTATGGCGATGGCGGTCATGCGGGCACTGTGCTCATGACCAGCCGCCGTGATCCTTTGCCTGCGGCGGCAGAATTGGCCTTACAGGTCGAGCAGACCGCGCGTTTTCAACCGGGGGGCAATGCAGTTGCGACCGTGGGCATCTTTGAAGTACACCCCGGTGCCAGCAACAGCATTCCCAGCCGCGTGCAGATGTCGATTGATGTGCGCGATGTCGAGTTGTGGGTGCGCGACCAGATGGTAGCAGAATTTCGCCAAAGCGCCGCACAGATCGCCGAGCACCGCGGTATCACCCATAATTTTCATATTATCAACGCCGACCCGGCCTTGCGCTGCGACAGCCGCATTGTGGGCGCGGCCGTTGCCGCGGCCCAGCAATGGGGGCTGCCCTATAAAAAGCTCGTCAGCCGCGCCTACCATGACACCGTCTTTATGGGGCGCATCTGTCCCGTGGGTATGATCTTTATGCCCTCGCGCGGTGGTTATAGCCATCGCCCCGAAGAATATACAGCGCCAGCCGAGATTGGCAACGGCGTGCAGGTTTTGGCCCTTACCCTCGCCACCCTGGCCGAAGCGTAGAGACGCAAAATCTTGCGTCTCTACGCTTGTTGCGTCTCTACTTGTTGCGGATCTCCACTTTGGCTACCGTTACTTCTTCCAAGAATGCTTCGTCCACTATCGCGCCGTTGCCGGGTGTGGTAAGTACAGTCAGCGTGCTGTCGGCGTTGAGGGTGAAGGGATTGGTGACAATGTCGCGCTTGTAGTAGCGATCATTGGCGCTGATGTCGCCGGGCAGAGTAAAGTTGGGTAGACTGGCCAGGGCAACGTTGGTCGTGCGACCAATCCCAGTTTCTAACATGCCGCCATGCCAGACGGGAATGCCCGCGGCTTGGGCCATGTCGTGGATGCGCTTGGCATCGGCCAGACCACCAATCCGGCTCGGCTTGACATTGATCACACCACACGCCTTCATCTCGATGGCCCAGCGCGCATGTTCCGGCGAGACAATGCTTTCGTCCAGACAAATCGGTGACTTGATCTTGCCCTGGAGTTTGGCATGATCAAAAATGTCGTCGTGGGGCAGCGGCTGCTCGATCAACAGTAGATTGAATTGATCCAACTCGGCCAAGTGCGCGGCGTCACTGAGGTGATAGATGCTGTTGGCATCGACTTGCAGCAGCAGATCCGGATAGGCGTTGCGCACGGCGCGCGTCGGCTCAATGTCCCAGCCCGGCTTGATCTTCAGTTTGATGCGCTTGTAGCCAGCGGCGACATAGCCGTCCACCACTTTGAGTAGGGTAGCAATGTCCTTTTGAATGCCCACGCTCACGCCCACTTCCACGCGCTCGCGGGTGCCGCCCAACATCGCGGCCAGACTCTTGCCCTGGGCACGGCCAAACCAATCCCACAGGGTGAATTCCAATCCAGCCTGCGCCATACGATTGCCGCGAATTTTGGCAAAGATCGGCGTAACATCTTCTGGCCCGTTGAGCTCTTGCTGAAAGAGCATGGGGATCAGATAATCTTGCATCATCATCCAGACCGATTTGGTGTTTTCCTCATTGTAAAACGGGTGTTGGCCCACGGGCGATTCACCCCAGCCCGTGACGCCATCGGCATCCACCCGCACGATCACCGCGTGACAGCCCTCTTCGCGCCAGCCGCTCGTTTCAAAAGGCGATAGATAGGGCAAAAAAACTTGACGTAATTCGATCCGTTTAATCCGCATCGTGTTTCTCCTCAGAATGTAGGGTCATATTTTCAATTTGACGTTAGGCAAAAGCTGTTGTCGGCACGCTCAGAATGTGATCCGGTTCTTCACTGTGTGCTTGGATCGCAAAGAAACGGCGTTCAATTTCTTTGAGCACTTTTGCATCATAATAGATCATGCCACATTCCAAGCACACCTCGACTGGCGTATTGGGAACAATCAGATACTCGCCTTCATGGCTGTAAAGATATTCAATGCGCCGTGTTTCAAATGAATCTCCGCCACAGAAGTTACAGATCTCTTTTTGATCTTGATTAGTCATTTTTTGAGCTTCCTCGTGTCCAAGGATCCACAAATTTAGGTGGCTGTGGAACATAAACTGTAATCAATACGACTTTCTTTCCACGCCATTCACATACGATATGAATGGGCTTTTCAGCAGAAAATCCCAGCATCAGGCAACTCTCACCACGTCCTGTATCAGGATATTGTTCAAGAATTATACCACTGAGCAGTGCCGTTTCAATTTGGGTGAGCGTTAACCCGTCAAAACGACGTTCAAGATCAGCATGTAAGCTGTAAACATATTCTTCAGCACGAACAGCCGCTTGAATTTCTTCGACGTGCATAGTTGGCGACTCTCACTGGCTTGTAAAAATATAATGCCAACCCTGCCCAGGTAGCTCAAGACAATCTACCATGGTATGGCCCGCCCCAAAAATGGTTTCAAAGGCCTCGCGCATATAGAGCCGCCACGCTTTGCCCAGTTCTGGATCGGTGCGACGGATGGCACCAATGTCATCGGGCACGGGCACGGCGATGGGCACGCCGGTGACGGCGATGCTGGCCTCGATGGGCTGGCGAAAGCCTTGTTCGTTCAGCTTGCTGGGTAGCACATACAAATGTGGGTAGTCTGTCAAGCCCACATCACGCCGCCAACTGGTGCCCACGGCCTGCTCCACACGTGGGCTAGTGAGCCACCAATCGACCTGGCAGCGATCGCTGGGCGCGCCGCGGTTGAGTTCATCGTTGAGCTCGCCATAGACGTTGCGATAATAGGTGTTACAGGTGGCGCCCAAGCGGTGAATGTTGAAAACACCATTCGTGCGGTAGAGTGGATCATAGGTCCAGGTGATCCAGTCGGTGATGCCCTGGGCGAGTACCAATTCGCGCTGCTTGAATTTGAGCAGCGCGCCCACGCCCTGTCCTTGCCACGCGGGCAAGACACCCGCCATGTGGCTACAAATTTTGAGGCGCTGGTGCGGGTCGGTTCCCAGCCACCAGAGCGTCATGCCGACCATGCCATCCAAATCTGCCGGTCC
This sequence comes from Caldilineaceae bacterium, assembly GCA_034437715.1. GTDB lineage: Bacteria > Chloroflexota > Anaerolineae > Caldilineales > Caldilineaceae > JAHBVH01. The sequence goes on along the minus strand of DAOTTR010000193.1, from coordinate 484 downwards.
ATCGTCGGCGTAAGCCACCAGTAGCCCGCCGCCATTTTTGCCAATCGTGACCAGGACGTGGGTGGGGATCGCATCATCGCCACCGCCACCCCAGATGCGGTTGATTAATTCTTGAAAATGATAGCAAGCTTCATAGGTTTTGAGCAATTCAAAGCGCAATGGCATAGGCGTTCTCTGGATACAGGTCAAGATAATGGGCGATCAGATGATATAGGAATTAGTACCATCGTAGGAGACCTGTAGGGTCTTTGGGAACCTACAGGTCTGACCAAGTGCTGCGCGTCCTATTACAATGGTTGAATTGTGATGATCTGATTTTCCGCTTCGGCGCGCACCAGTGGATTGCGCAGGGGGCGACCAAAGTCGGGTGACGAAATTTCGAAGACATCGCCCGGCGCGACCGTCACCCCGGCGGCAAAGCTCAACGTGGCCGTACCATAATAATGACAGTGGATATCGCCCGGGCGTCGGAAATCGGCATACT
>DAOTTR010000192.1:0-4137 GCA_034437715.1 Caldilineaceae bacterium | reverse complement strand
GGTATCGTCAGTGAATTCGTCGAATCAAGTTCGATTTGGCCGCCGGCACCGCCCACGCCACCGCTATAACCGATGTTGTTAAAGCGAAATGCCCCGTCTCCACCGTTGCCGCCGCTCGCATCGAACTCGACCCCGCTGGCCAGCGTTATGGACGGCCCGCTGAGAAGAATTGAACCGCCTGCGCCACCCGTCCCGCCCGCTGCCCCGCCGTTCACGCTGGTGCCAGCAAAGCCATCCGCGCCGTAAGCGCTAAGACTCTTGTTCAGGGTAATCCCCGCGCCCGTCGAGTTGGTGGCGTAGATGCTGATATTGCCGCCGTTGGCGCCCGTGTTCGCCGTCCCGGCCGTGCTGATCGGACGATCGATCAGCACGCTGCCGCCATAGAGCACCAACGGTGCCGCATTAAAGCTCAGCACCGGTGGCGAGGCGGCGGTCGTTGAACTGATTTTCAACAGGCCCGTAAAGTCTGCCCGCCCCAGCGTCAGGCTGGTGTAGCCATTCTTGACGGCACCTAGAAACGCTGAAGATACATCGCCGGCCGTCGTTACTCCCGCGCCTGCGTAGCGATCAGCGACGTTCCACGTGCCCGATGTCGCCTCGGTTCGCAGCGTGATTGCGCCGCTGGTCTTAATGATGGATTCGGTACCATTCGTCGACGAATATCCATTCACGTTCATCCAGTCGGAGGTAATCGTAATCGCTCCGGATTGCACTGTATTGTCCGCAGCGGTGCCACCCAAGGTGATGCCCTTGTATGCGCCGTCCTCAAACTCGTGGAGTTGCAGTGCCGCGTTGCCACTGCCGGTGTCACCGGTCGCATTGATCGACAAAGTGCCGCTGCCCGCGTTAATTACCGGCCCGCCAGCGACACCTGCCTCCAGATAAACTCCGGGTGAAACCAGATGAGCTGTGTAGCTATCTTCGCTACCAATGCCGCTCAATGCAATCGCGCCGCCGTGACTCTGGATCAAGCTGGTTCCGGCGAGGTAAATGCCAAAACCATTGGAGTCGTCAGCGCCTTTGCCACGCAGGGTTACCGTGCCATTCACTCCGCCGGAAAGCGTCGCATCCTGAAGCCAGATGCCATTTTCCGCACCCTGGCTGCCCGTTCCCATTGCATAGCCAACGCCACTACCGCCGCCCGCCAGAAGGATAGCGCCCCCGTAACTCGCTATCGATGAACTGACTCCCATCTTGATCATGCCGCCGTTGGTGCCGTCCGAGTCGGACAGCAAGCGAACATTCAGCGGCATCCCGACCCCGCCGCTAATGGCCGCCCCGGTGTTAAAAATGATGTTGTCCGTTGAGCTCAATGTCAGCGATGTGGTGTTACCGCCGACCTTGGTGATGGCTGCCCCGGCACCAAGTTGAATGTCGCCGCTATCCGTCTCTAGGCGCACGCTGACAGGGGCAGCGGCGTTGAGGATGGCGTTGCCATTCACCGTCAAGTTGCCGTAGTTCGTCGAAATGTTTCCATCCAGGACGTATTGGGTCCCCGCCGCAATCGTAAAGTTGGTATGTGCGCCGACCGTGAGATTGCCGCCGGACACACTAAATGTTGGCAAGCCCGCCGCCGTCAGATTGCCCCGTGCGCGGCCAAGCGCGGCGTTCGACAAGCCCACAGTTCCCGCTGCCGTTAGCGTGCCACCCGCAAGATTCAAACCACTCAGGTTGCTGCTTCCATCCGAGCCAACCACGCTCGCCGCGCCAATGCCCCAGGCCAGAAGGTAATCGCCGTTGTTGAGACTACCGGCCTGAATCGCCTGGTAGAAAAACCCGTTGTAGCCGGTCGTCGCCGCCCCCTTAAGCACGCCATTCACGGCCATCGTGACTGCCTGACCGCGGTCGTTTGCGGCGGTGCCACTGCTAAAGTTACCGGAGATGATTTGCGGCGCTTCGGCGAATTGCGACTTCAAGTACGGGTAGGCGACGCCGTCAATGTAGCCCCACTTCTGGCTATCCCAGCCGGTATAGGTGGCGGCGGTTTGCATGGCGGCCGTCGCCAATCCGGACGATGTCTGGAAAGATCCCAAGTTATGGCCAATGCCCGCGCTGGCAGAGATGCCTGACGTTGTGACGTCCCAGAAGCTATGGCTGACGGCACCGCTATTGAGATTGCGCCCAACCAGGCCACCGCTATATTGAGCCGCCGAGACCCAACCCGTGTTGTAACTGTCGCCGATCTGGCCCGCGCTCAGGCCAACCAGACCACCTGCGATGGATGTCGTCGCATTAACGCGGCCGGAATTGTGGCTATTGGAGACCGATCCCGCGTAGATTTGGCCAACCAAACCACCCACGTTGCTTGCGCCTGTCACATTGCCGGAAAATGAGCTTTCAACAACGTTGCCGTCCTTGCTCTCACCTGCCAAACCCACCAAGCCACCAACGTCGTCAGTCCCGACCACCGTGGCCGAACTGCTGCTGTTAATCACGCGCCCTTCAAGGAAACCAGCGATGCTACCGACATTGCTGGTACCCGTGATGCTGCCGCCGGCCAGATTCAGATTCTTGACCAGCGCGTCGTCGCTTTCCAGCTTGCCGAACAGGCCGACGTAAGACGTCCGATTGATGGTCAGACCAACGATAGAGCGGCCGCCACCATCGAAGGTGCCGGTGAATCCTTCATCGGAATTCCCGATGGGCACGAAGCCACCTGATCCGCCCATGCCAGACGCCGACGCCGTGTCGGCCGCATTAATGTCTCTCGCCAACGTGTAAGTGGCGCTCATGTCCTTCAACATCAATTGCAACTGATGCGAGTTTTTTATCGTTGTACTGTACTCGGCACGCAGAAATGGCCGTGTTTCGCCTTCGGCCATCCACCATGTGTTGTTGAAATCGAAGCCGGAGTAGGTGGCTTGATTCAGAAGTGAGGCCGTAGCATAGCCCGTTCCGCCACCACCTGTAGTGCTTTGACCGGTGGTGGACGTGTCCCAGAAACTGCTGGTAACCGTACCCGAGTTATTGCCGACCAGTCCGCCCTTCTGCGCGCCAACGCTGCTCACTGAGCCTGTGGCGTAACTGGTGCCAATTGCGCTATTGCTTTCACCGACTAAACCGCCAACGGTATAAAACCCAGCTACAGCGCCTGTAGCGTAACTGTTGCTGATCGTGCCACCATAATGCGAACCCACCAGACCGCCGACGTTCTTGCTACCGGTCAATACATCAACCGTTGAATAGCTCTTGCTAACGGTGCCCAAGTTGTAGCCAACCAAGCCGCCAACTGCGAACGTCGTGTCGCCGCCGCCTTCCACCTTGCCAGTCGAATAACTCTCGGAAATCGTCGTCGTCGAAGACGTAGCTCCAACCAGGCCACCGACGTTGGAGCGGCCCTTGATGCTGGCGTCAATCACGCCGATGTTTAGCAAGTCGGCGCCGCTGCCGGCCAAGCCAAACAGACCGATGTTATCTTGTGTGCTACGGTTGATCGTCAGATTGGCGACTACCCGGTTATTGCCCTGAAAGGTGCCGGTAAATACGGCCCCCGAACGCCCGATTGGAACAAATCCACCCGACGTCCACACATCACCGCCTGCGCCGGTCGCACGGGCGTCTATGTCGCTGGTCAGTTGATAGTTCGCGCTCAAGTCCATGGCGGCGAGTTGCAGTTGATGGACGTTGCCGATGTTCGTAGAGTGCTCGGATGCCAGCATGGGCAACAAACTACCCAAGGCGTCCGAATTTTTGTTCAGAATCCCATCACTACCAACCATTACCCAGCCAACACCGCCAGCAGTGCCGGTAAACGTGAATCCTGAAAAACTGTTGGTCGTCAAAACAGTGTCCGGATTAAAGCTGGAAAAATTGGCGGTAGCCGATCCCGCAGTAGCAGTTGCGGATGTTGCGCCAACCCCCGCGCTGTTGGCCGCGCTGTTCCAGAATGCACTCTCGATATTTCCATAGTCGCGGTAACCGAGAAGGCCACCGACCGCGGTTGTGCCGGTCACTTGGCCCGAGGCGTAGCTTTGCGAAATGTTGTTGGTGCTCCAGCCAACCAGACCGCCGACATTGGTCACGCCGGCGACGCGACCCGTGGCGTAGGCGTAGTCGATCGTGCCCGTATTGACGCCGACCAAGCCGCCGACGTCGTCGCCCGTGCCGGATACATTGGCACTGGCATAGCTATTCGAG
>DAOTTR010000191.1:0-15374 GCA_034437715.1 Caldilineaceae bacterium | reverse complement strand
CCGGAGTTTCGCGATAGCGTGCCGGGGACTGACCAGAAAAAGTTCTCAGTGCAGGTTTACGGTTGGTCAGTCCCCGGCACGCTGACAATTGTTTCACCAAACTCCGGGTTTCATTCTGACACGAGTATAGTATAGAAAACGTGTTTAAACACCTTTGCCGTCGCAGGTGTTGAATTCATTCAACACGAATTTAACGTTGGCGTACTACTTAAGGCATGGATGGTTGAACAACGGACGAAATAACGTTTACGTATGATTCATCTGGAAAAGATGCTTATCTCCAAGCCGGATTTGCCAACGCCCCTCGTTTTGAAGCAGAATGGCCTAGCAGCGTGAGTTGGGGCGAAAAAAAATTTATCATATCGGAACAGAGAGAGGAACGTTTCATGCGTCTTGATGCGCAAACAATTGAAATTCTAGCCACCGTTTCCACGGCCACGATTACCACCATTTTGCTAAAGCAGGGGCTACGCAACGTCTGGATGCGCGGCCCACAACCGTTGCGTCCTGGGCAGCCGCGGCTGGTGGGCCGCGCCTTTACCCTGCGCTTCATCCCAGCGCGCGAAGATTTGGCAACACCCGAATCCTGGTCTTCCCCCCGCTCGACGCGCGCCGCCATCGAAGCGATGCCCGCCGGCTGTATTGCCGTGGTCGATGCTATGGGCATGACCGATGCTGGTATCTTTGGCGACATTCTCTGTGCGCGCATGCAAAAACGCGGCGTGGCTGGCTTGGTGACCGATGGCGTCGTGCGCGATGTGGCGGGCGTGTTGGGGACAGGGTTGCCGGTTTGGTGTCGTGGTGTGGCGGCACCGCCTTCGGTCGCCGGCCTCACCTTTGTCAACTGGCAGGAGCCGATTGGCTGTGGTGGCGTGGCGGTTTTCCCCGATGATATTGTCGTCGTCGACGATGACGGGGCCGTGCTAATTCCGGCGGCGCTGCTCGACGAGGTTGTGGCTACTGGCCCGGAGCAGGAACGCCTGGAAAGCTGGATCATGGGCGAGATCGCGCGCGATATGCCGTTGCCTGGTCTCTATCCCCCCAATGCCGAAACCAAGGCGCGCTATGCCGCGAGCAAGGAATAATCATCTGCTTGGGAAGGTGCCTGCCAGCGCACAGTCATCTGAATACCTAGATGATCCGACAGATATCCCTGCCCACCGCCAACATAAGGAAATTTTCCGGTGAAGCAGAAATCGGTTTCGATTTGCACCGCCAAGCCAGGCGGTATGCGCACAAAGACAAAGTCAATGGGGAGGGCATAGCGGACGGGTACGCCAGGGAGAGGCCGATAGGTGGGCCGCTCGTCGCCATCCAGTGGATCGTGTAGACCCGTGAGCGTCAAGAATTCTTCATAGAGCCAACTGCCGCGCGGTAGATTAAAGTCGCCAGCCACAAACACAAGTGCCTCGCTGGCTTGATTGTGGATGACGTTGGCCAGTTGGTGCAGTTGGCGTTGTTGTAATTGCGCAGCCCGGCTCTCTGGCTGCCAGTTGGCACCATAGTTGGCCACCAGATGCGTATTGATAACAACGACGGGCCGCCCCCCATGTTCCAGGTGGCTTATGAGCATCCCTTTTTGTGTCAACTGATCCATGACCGTGGGCCCAAACCACGGTCCTTGATTTTCATAGCGAATAAAGTGGGGCACATTGATCGGCGCACGCGCCAACGTTAAGATCGAACCAAGCGGCGCACGCAGCCCAGGTAAATAGGCACAATTGGCATAATCTGCCGCCACCCGCAGCAGCAAACGCAAGGCCAGATTTGTTTGCACCTCTTGCAGGCAGACAATTTCGGGGGCGAGTAGGTTCAATTCGCGGGCAAAGGTACGCAGCCGACGCGGTGTCGTCCAACTGGGACCGCCAAAACAGTTGAAGGTTAATAGAGAAAAGGCCGTATTGCTATACATAGTCGCACATCCTAATTGGCAAACCAGGGTAAAGGCGCAAAAATGATCCGGGCATCCATTCCGGGTATCGGCGCGAGTTTACGTGGTTTGTCTGTCGTACTTATGGGGGACTACCGACGCCCAGCGCTATGCGTACTATTGTGGTAGCTGGTAGTCCCGGTAACCTCAAGCTTATGGACAAACCATTTAAAAGTCGCATCTATCATGCTATCCGTACACGAGCGAAATTGTGCGACTTTTAAGGGTTTTATCTATTAGAACTAATTGAGACTTTTCAAATCACCGCTGTAGTGTCAATTTATGCAAACGACATCTACCAGAGGTAGCTGAAATAAGTTTCAATTAGTTCTTAGAGTAACGGTGAAAAGAGTCGCATCACTGAATCGCGTGTGCGTTTCAGCAGATTGCTGTGTTTATAGGCTGCCAGATCAAATTCGGTACAGTGTTGCAGGTCGTTGGAAAAAATCTTGTCCAACGCACGCGTCGTCTTGCGATCATAGACAATCAGGTTCAATTCGTAGTTGATCGCAAAGCTGCGGATGTCCATGTTGGTCGAACCGATCGAACAGATCATGGAATCGACGCTGATCGTTTTGGCATGAAAATAGTCACCGTGATAAAAATAGATCTTGACCCCCGCCTCGGCCATATTCACGGCGTAGGTCAGGCCGGCCTGATAGGGCGCGTTGATCCCGGGGCCGCTGGGCGCCAGCATGATCTTGACCTCGACGCCCGATTGTGCCGCCGCTGCCAGCGCTTCGGCCAACCCGATATCCAAAATAAAAAAGGGCGACTGGATATAGATCTGGTATTGTGCCCCTGTGATCAGCCCAAAGTAGGCGCTGCGGATCGCTTTCCATTCGGCATCTGGGCCAGATTGTGCGATCTGAAGGGGCAGGTACTCATGTTCTTGCTCGATAGGCGGATAGTAGGCCGGATCGGTCAGTTGTTCTTTGGTCGTATTGTACCATTGCACGGCAAAGGTGGCCTGTAGGCCCAACACAACCTCGCCCGTCACGCGCACATGCGTGTCGCGCCAGCCCGTAAATTTGCCACCATGCGGCCCCTTGATATGTTCTTCGGACATATTCAACCCACCGGTGTACCCAATCTTGCCATCAATCACGACAATTTTGCGGTGGCTGCGATAGCTGATGGTATGAACGGCATAGAGCGATGACCAGGCGAGCATTTTGGCCCCGCCCGCGTTCATCTCCTGTACATATTTGCGACTGAGCATCCAAAAACAGCCAAGCGGATCATAAATCACGCGTACTTCCACGCCTTGCTTGACTTTCTCTAGCAAGGCACGTTTGAAATCCTGCATCAACTCGTCCGACGACCATTCAAAATATTCCATGTGGATCGAATGTTGGGCATTTTGAATGTCCTCCAGCAAGCGTGGATACTTTTCGGCGGCATTTTGCAGAATTTCTAGCGTATTGTTGGGGAAAACCGGTGCCTCCAGATTGCGCCCCATCAATTCAAGCACCCGGTCATAGACCAGCGGATTGGCCTCTTTTAATTTTTCAATCTCATCCGGTTGGCTTGCCAGAAACTCGGCTACGTTGGCTCGCGCCGTGAGTTCATTGCCTAAGATCTGTTGGAGCAGTTTGCCCTCGCGGCTGAACGGGCGATATTCGCGCCCAAAGAGCACATAGACCACAACACCCAATACGGGCAAAAAGAGAAAAACCAGCAGCCAAGCTAATGTCTTGATCGGACTCTGATTATCCAGAATAATAAAGATGCCGGTAACCACCGCGTAGAACAGTGCCGCGATCCACAGAACGCGCGGGATCAGCGCGCCGACTTGGGTAATAACGTCAATAATCATTGATGCCGTCATTTCTAACAATAATTTTTACAAAGGTGTTGCCGATTCTACCGACAACCGGTATTAGTAAATAGTACACCTGTTGTGCTACCCAGCGTCATGTGCTATATACAGATGAACCTTGATAGTTTACTGTGCTTCCCGCGAAATACATGTTGGCTCCTGTACAGAAATATGAATTTGGTATTCGTATTTCATGGTGATAAAACGCGGATGGACAACCCACATCCAGCGCGTTTGGTGGTTGTTGATCATACCGTACATAGCCGGAACATGGCGGTTGCAGAAGCTACGCGCGCAAAATATTGGCCTCTGTTCACAGCATCGGTTATCAGTGTTTTGTTCTTGAAAAGTAGAGGAAACGGAGGAAGGCTGTGGATCGTTTATAGACGCGCGATGAGGACACTGCGCCGAAAGGTACGCCGCCCATACCAGAGCAATCCGGCGTCGATCAGCCAGAGACCCAGCCCCATCAAGCAGACCATGCTGACATCCAAATAGAGCACACCACTAATCTGGCCAATGATCAAACCCATAACGGGCATAACAATCAAGCTGCCAATTTGGTAGGCCGATTGGAGACTATTGACGCGCGCCGATACAAAGACCGAGGTTCCCAGGCCCAAGCCTGCGGCGGCGGGAGCTACCCAAAAAACCAATACCAACCACATGGCATTCGGCAGAAAGATCTGCTCCATGATCGGCCACGCTACCACATTGGCGACCCCCGCATAAAGTACAAAGCTGAGCAGCGCAATGCCAACACCAGGCAACCACGCTGCCAGTAATTTGGCTGTTAAGAGCTCGCCATCGCTGGTGGGTGTGTAGAGCAGCGCTTCCAGTGTCTTGCGTTCGCGTTCCCCAGCAAAGCTGTCCGCGGCAATCACATTGGAAACCATAATGGGCAGAATCAAATAGAGGGGGGCAAAGAAGTAGACCAGCATATACGAAAGCATGGCCTGGCTAGGGGTTAGGTCGGCCATCTGTTGCAGCAAACCAGGCGGCAGCACTGCTAGCATCTGCTGCATATCACTTGGATCAATGCCGCGCAGGACAATCCCCAACAGCAGGGGCAAGATGCCCGCGACCAGCAAGGGCACGGCAATCAAGGGAATGGAAACCGACTTGCTTTGCAAGACGATTTTGAGATCTTTTTCGATAATTGCTGCAATGGCGCGCCAATTCATGCGACCTGCTTTCCGGTTTCTTGCAGGGCAAAATAAACATCTTCAAGCGAAGCTTCTTCAGGTTCCACGGCAAAGAGATCCATGCCATGCGCCGCCAAATGACGCAGAAAATCGGGCAAATGGGTCTGCGTCACCCCTTGCAAAGCAATCTGGGTAGTTTCGTTGTCACACCCATTGGTTGTGGTGAATTGGATCTGGGGTGAATTGCGCAGCAGGTTGGGGAGCAGAGTTTCCTGGCCAATTCCGATCCGTAATTTCACCCGCTGGGCGCGGCTGTAGCGCGTCATTAATTCGCGCGGCGTGCCAATCGCTAACAATTGTCCCTTGGCCAAGACAGCCACCCGATGACAAAGCTTCTGCGCTTCGACCAGATTGTGTGTACAGAGAAAGACTGTGCGCTGTTGGGTCTGGGTTAATTCCAAAATGAGATTATGCACATCGCGAATTGCAACGGGATCGAGGCCACTCGTTGGTTCATCGAGAAAAATCAGTTTGGGATCGTGCAGCAGCGTGCGCGCCAGGGCCAGTCGTTGGCGCATTCCCTTGCTATAGCCGCCAATCTTTTGATCGGCAAAATCTTGGAGACCAAAGGTTTGCAGCAACGTGTTCACCCGCTGCTCAATCTGCGCACGGGGCACATTGTAGATACGCGCAAAAATACGCAGGCTCGCACGCGCAGTCAGCCGGTCGTCGAGTGAGGGCGTTTCGGTCAAAACCCCGGTTTGTCCGCGTACCTGCGCTCCATGCTCCACTGGGTCCAGGCCAAAGACACGCGCCGTTCCTTGCGTGGGGCGGAGAATGCCGTTCAAGAGGCGCACGGTGGTAGTTTTGCCAGCTCCGTTGTGCCCGAGAAAACCAAAGACTTCGCCGCTGCCAATCTCCAAATGCAGATCCGAGACAGCAACCGTGTCGCCAAAATGGCGGGTTAATCCACTAGTACGAATGATGGGCTCCATGCTGCCCATTATACGGTACTTGGTGTAGGCTAATGATAACAGTATGATTGCAATTTATAATGGTGGGCGCGTGGGCAGTCGGTCAAACTTTGGGCAGTTCCTGAAAGATCGTCACGCCCATGGCCAGATATTTTTCGCGCTCGGCGGCTGTAGTGGGGATGGCCATGGACAAGCGCACCCCACTGCCTTGCAATTGCGCCGCCACATTGCGCATACACTCATCAACCGTGCGCAGCGGATAGTGGGGGTGCATTTCCAGGCTAAATTCCAGATCGTTGGGCCCAAACGCAATCGCATCGACGCCCGGTTTGATCAACCGGCGCGCATTGCTGATCGCATTGACTGACTCGATCTGGAGGGTTAATAGGACCGTCGCGTTCCACCAATCGGCATAGGCGCGTCGGTCGGTCTGGCCACCGGGTGCTTGGCGGCGCGCTGCACCACCCCAGCTACGCTGCCCAGCCGGTGGATAGTACGCATAGGCAACAGCATCTTCGACCGTGGCTAGAGTTTCCACCTCGGGCACCATAATCGAGGTCGGCCCCATGTCCAGATAGCGCCCGATCAGATAGGCATGGCGCGTGTGAGGAATGCGGAATTGTACGGGCAGATCCAATGCTTCGGCCATGGCGCAAAAGCGGATCAATTGGTCATCGCTAAAGGGTGTATGCTGCCCATCAATATAGAGAAAGTCATAGCTGCCTTTGGCCAGCGCTGCTTCTAATGCGGTGCGCTCAATTGTCAGCAAGACGCGCAAGGCAACTACCGTTTCGCCAGCCCGCACGCGCTGTTTGAAAGTAGAGGTAACGGACATAATCTTCCCTTTCCTTGGTATGTTGATTAGATGACCTGGGCAATCGTCACACGTTGGCCTTGCGCAATCGATTGGGCTACGGCTTCTAAGATCGCCACATCCTGGAGCGCTCGCATGGCTGTGTAAGCGGGTTCCTGCCCTGCTTGATAAGCGGTCAGGATCGCCTGCCACATTGTGGTGGAGGCGTGTTCGGCGGGCAAGTCGATGGTCGTGACTGGTTGACCGATTTTTTTCAATACGCAATTCATGGGGCTCGACAGTGATCGCCCCTGCGGCACCATGTAGATAGAAATAATTTTTGACGGGCGGCAAATAGGCCGAGTGGCTAAACAGGCCGGTGACACCATTGGCGTATTCAAAGAGCATCGTCACCTGATCATAATTGCCGTAACCGGCGCGCAACTTACGTCCTGTGGCCGTGACCTTGGCCGGTGTGCCAAAAATTTTGGAGAGCGCGGCGACTGTGTGAATCCCGCCATCAAAGAGCGTGCCCAGGGGAAAGTCTGCCGCTTTGCGCCAGGGTGTGGAATCATAGCGCATGGCCCCTTGGGCGGTGTCGCCTTCCAGATGTTGAATGCGTTCCCAAAGCACCAGATCGCCAATTGCGCCGGTCGCGACTTGATTGGCAATGGTGGCTTCGGCTTGGCGATAGCCCATCTGCTCCAAGATAAACAGCCGCCGACCTAGGCGACGGGCTGTGTCAATCAATTGTTGCCCCTCGGCCACCGCACGCGCAATGGGCTTTTCCATGATCACATCTTTGCCTGCGTTCAGGGCAGCTAGGGCAATCGGCGCATTGAACGCAATTGGCGTCAATACGAGCACGGCATCAACGTCGCGTAGTTCGAGCAATTGGCGATAGTCGGCCAGGATTTGGGCGTCGGGAAATTCAATCTGCGCCGCGACGCGACGTTCTTCACTGACATCACAGAGGGCAACGGGCTGTATGATCGCTTGGTGGGTGGCGAGGATCGGCTTGTGGACACGCTGCCAGATCAGCCCCAGGCCGATCACACCGAGACGAATGGGGTGCATGACAACCTCCTTGGTTCTTGATTTTGCGCGTTGTTTTGTGCAGGCTGCTTTACGGTATGCGCGAGTATAAAGGAGGGGCAGGAATTCGTCCAATAGACCGCATGCAAACTGACTAGAATGCGCTGCTTTTGATCAGTACGTGCTGTTCATAAGTTGCAATCAGCTCGCGATGCACGGCTACATTTTCTAGAAAAGAGCGACGTAACGCGCTATTGGTAATGTGGTCAGCATACGTTTGCAGGAGATCGTAGCCCGCTTGCAACACGGTTGCTGCTTGCGGATGCTGGATAGCCGTCAGCCCCTGATAGCAAGTGAGGTAGATAAGAAATGGCTCGTGCAAACCCGCGCGCGGATGCTCGGCTAGTACGCGCACTATGCTTGTGGTAAGTGTTTCTACCTGTGCTAGATCGCCTTGGGCAAGCGCAATACGCACCAATCCCGCTTGTGCTTCGACGGCCAAGGGCGGAATCGCAATTGCGTGGTAGATCTGCATAGATTGTTGATAGGCATTCGCTGCCGCAGTCAATTGGTTCAGCCCGGCTTGGGCATGGCCAATCAGCACCAAGTTTTTGGCCTGGTTAAAGCGATCACCGCCGGCTTGCGTAAGCTGCCAACTTTGCGTTGCCGCCTGCAAAGCCTGGGTGTGCTGCTGCTGGGCATGTGCCAGGATTGCTGTGGTGAAGGCGACATGTTCTTCAATTTCGGGAACCCGCAACTCATCGGCCAACTGCCACGCTTGGTCGAGCCAGCTTTGGGCCTGTGTATAATCGCCCAGTGTGGTATAGATGCGACTGAGGTAGGTGTGCGTAATGGCTGAGCGGCGGCGGTCGTTGAGTTCATGTAAGATTGTCAGGGCGCGTTCGAGTAAATCTAGGGCCAGGGTATATTCGCCCTGGCTGCGCACCACATCGCTTAATTCAAGCTGTATCGTAGCTTCGCTCCAGCGGTAGTGCAACGCGTGGGCGATCTGCATCGCATCTTCATAACCCTGGCGTGCCGTACTATGATCGCACACAATGCGCGCAATATTGGCAAGATTAATGCGACAGTCTAATTCGCCGAGCCGATTGTCGAGGTGCTGGCAAATCTGCAAGCTGCGCGTCAGACACCTTCTGGATTCTGCGTACTCGTCCAAGCTCAGCGCGATACTGCTCAAAAATAAATAAGCTAGCGATGCAATATTGTGGGCTAATTTCGTCGATATCATGTCCGGTTCATCATATCGAATTGGGACTAGCGCTTGTGCACACGCCACGCGCGCTGCCATGGGTTGCCAGCGATAACACAACGTTTGCCCCTGGATCAGATGGGCAAGTGCCAATCCTTCACTACTATGTTTATTATGTTTATCACTTGTACTTGCTTCTGCTAGTCTAAGTGCTTGCTGGGCAATGGCGGCGGCTTCTGTATAGTGGCCTTGCGCAATCAGCATATTCGCTTCCAGTGAACGCAGCTTGCTCGCAATCGCCAGTCGATCATGGCGGCTGGCTTCATCTTCGCTGACGGACGCATCATGGGCCTGAAGTGCATTGGCTGCCAGGCGAAAGAGTTCGACACCGGCGGCAGAGAGACCGGTAAAGAGAAAAAATTGCCATAAACTATAGGCACACTGCTCCAGCGTATCATGTGCGCGCTGTTGTACCGCCCAGTACCAGGCTTGCCGGATATTGCTCAATTCCGTCTGGATTTCAGAGACTGCTGCCTGTGTGTCAGCATAGAGGAAGCGCCGTTCGCGGTCGGCAATGAAGGCCAGATAGAATTGGCTGTGTAAGGCCGCGACGCGCACCCATTCTTCTGGTACGCTCTTTGTCTGTTCCTGGGCAAACTGGCGCAATAGTTCATGCAGTTCGTAGCGACCCTGCCCTGGTCGGTGAGTTTCCGGTGGATGCGGGGCGCGTTGCAGTAACGATTTGTTGACCAGACTGGTCAACACGCGCAAGGAAGCGCCGGTGATCGCTTCTGCCGCCTCGCGCGTGAACCCGCCCCGAAAGACCGCCAATTGGCTCAAGACTTGCTGTTCTGTCGCATTCAATAACCGCCATGACCAATCGAAAACTGCGCGCATACTGCGTTGCCGCACTGGAGCATTATGCCATTCAAACGCCAGAAAATCGATACTCTGTTCGATCTCACGCGCGATCTCGTCTAGCGCTAGTTGATTGGTCCAGACGGCTGCCATTTCGATCCCCAGCGGCATGCCTTGGACCAATGCACAGATGTGCAGAAGGAGCTGCCAATTCGCCTCGGTCACCTGAAAATGGGGTTGCACACGCCGCGCGCTCTGTACAAATAACTGTACGGCTGCCGAGGTTGTTGCATCGGCTAGGGTCGCTGGTTGCTCAAGCCCCAAGCCCTGGACCTGATAGAGATGCTCACCCAATAGATTCAAGCGCTCGCGCGAGGTAACAATGAGCTGTAGACCTGGCGCATGTTGTAATAGATCGAGCACAAGGTTGATCGCTGCATTGGGTTCGTCGGTCGGCGTTCCCGCCGGCAACAGATGTTCAAAGTTGTCCAGAATGAGCAAGAGTTGTTTGTGCTGCAATGTCTGGCGTAGCGCTTGCTGTAGGTCGCCAGTCTGAAATACCAGCCCGATGGCGGCGGCAATCGCTGGTGTAATCGCCGCTGCATTGAGCGCGGCCAGCGGCACAAAAAAGATTCCGTCGGCAAAGGTTGGTTTCTGCACAGCCGCGTACGTATTATCTGGCTTGGCATCGTTGGCGCTGCCTGTTGTTGCTTCGGCCAATGCGACAATCGTCCGCGCTGTCTCCAATGCCAGCCGCGTCTTCCCCATCCCGCCAGTCCCCACCAAGGTGAGCAAGCGCATATCTGGCATACGCAGCCGGGCTAGAATTTCACTTAGCTCGCGTTTGCGCCCAACAAACGGCGTGAGGGCCGCGGGTAAGAATGACGGGCTGTTCGGACTTTGCGATGACGGCGCTGGGCCATGCTGCGGAACTGGCGCGTGATGCGGCGTTGCTGGGGGTTGCTCAAGCGTAGCCACACTGGTTGGCTCGGCTGCGTTCTCAAGCTGATCAACAAACTGGGCTACATCTGCAAAGGCCATCGCCTTGCCCTGGGCCCAGGCCTGCGCAAAAGCCACCCCATCCAGTTGGCTGCTGGCGCGCGCCAGCAGCTGTGTTTGTTGTGCCCCATCGAAAGGCAACAATTGGGTGTGAAGCGTTGTCAGCACAGCATCGGCTGCACCGAGCAGTTGCACACCCGTTGTGAGCGCCTGGCGCTCGACAGCAATTGCTGCCAGCGCAACCAGCGCCGCCGCTGTTCCCTGTTGCTCACCCAACGCCAGGTTGATGTGCAGGCTCTCGCGGCTCAGTAGACGCGCCTCGGCATGGGCCTGCCGCCACAACGCCAGGTACCCCAAACGCCGCAAGGCATAGGGCAGGGTGATATCGTTGCGCAGCACGCGCAAAAGTGTGGCGCACTCTTCATACAAATGGCGAGCTTGTTCCCACTTGTGCTGCGCCATCGCTACATCCCCCAGATAAAGCAGCGAGAGCGCAATGTCATTTTTCCCATCCACTTGGCGATAGAGGGTTAAACTTTCTTCGAGCAGCGTTTGGCCCGTCGCCGGATCGCCTTCCGCATCGGCAATCACGCCCAAGTAGCGCAAGGCAAAGGCCATCGTGGGTGGATCGGTCATCTGCTTGCCAATATGCAATGCTTCGGTCAACAAAGCCTGGGCCTGGGCGCGCTCGCCGCGCACCCATTCCAAATAGCCGGCCGCGTTGAGCGCCTGGGCGCGCATGACGGTAGGGGTAGCGGCGTTGGGCATCGTTAGCGCGCGCTGCAAACGAACACAGCCTTCACTGTAATAGCCACGCACACGCCAAAAGTAGCGCAACGCAACGGCCAGGCGTAAAGCCGCCATGGCGTTGGCGTGCTGGACGAACCAATCCTGCGCCACACGCAGATTATCATGCTCCACTTCCAGCCGGTTCAGCCATGCCCGCTGCTCTGCACCAAAGAGTTTGGGCGCGGCTTCCTCGGCCAAGGCCAGAAAAAAATGGGCGTGGCGTTGATTGGCGTCGTCACGGCGCTGCCAATCAATTTGTTCATCGGCCAGCCGTGATAACGCATATTCGCGCAGGGTTTCAAGCATAGTAAAGCGCGGTTCGTCTTCGGCTGCCATCTGCCTACGCGGCACTGTCGCTTGCAGGCGCAACAAATTTTTGTCCAACAACGACTCCACGCCATCGATTACCGAGCCTGAAAATGGCCGCGCCACCCAGGAACGGTTACTATCGTCACCATCAGCGTCACCAGCTAGGGGTGGCCTGCTATCCATGATCCGTTCGGCTGCTTCTAGGGTAAGGCCACCGACAAAGACAGCCAGACGTTGAAAGAGGATTTGTTCCTCTGCCGTGAGCAAGTCGTAGCTCCAGTCAAGCGCTGCGCGTAGCGTTTGGTGGCGCAGGGGCGTATGGGGCTCGCGGTTTACCAAAAGCGGCAAGCGTTGTTGCAACCGCGCCAGTAAAGCCGCCGGCGAGAATAACCGACTGCGCGCGGCCGCCAGCTCAATCGCCAGCGGTAGCCCATCCAGGTAAATACAGAGTGCCGCCACCGTGCTTGCATTGGTGGCGGTTAGTTGAAAATCGGCTTTGGCCGCTGTGGCGCGCTGCACAAAGAGTTGCACCGCGCCCATCTCCTGCAAAGCCATGATATCGGCTACCTGTGCCTGCGCTGGCAAATGCAGCGGTTGCACGGCGAAAAGCTGTTCCTCTGCCACCCGCAACGGCCACCGGCTGGTGATCAGCACTTTGAGGTGTTGACAGTCGGTGACCAGTTGGGCCAGGGCCGGTGCTGCCGCCAAAACCTGTTCGAAGTTATCGAGCAATAAAAGCGCGCTTTTGTCTTGCAGGCGCAGGCGCAACACCTCTGCCATCGGCTGTGTATCCTGTTCGCGAATATCTAGCGCAGCTGCTATGGCGACGAACACCTGTGCCGAGTCGTTGCTTGTCGCCAGATCCACAAAATAGACACCATCTATGAAGTTGCCCTGTTGCAGCGTTGCTACTTCCTGTGCCAGCCGCGTTTTACCTACACCGGGCAGACCCACCAACGTGAGCCAGCGACAAGTCGGTTGCGCGAGCAATGCGACAATTTGCGTCAATTCGTCGGCGCGCCCCAACAGCGCGGTGGCGGGCTGTGGGAACGCCAGGGCAGAAGAAGTAGGACGATTTTCTTCCTGGATCTCCTGTTCCTCTATGCGCTCCCTGCTCACCGTTTTGTCGGGAAACTTTCCCTGCCGAATCTGCGCGTAAAGTGCTGTCGTCTCTGGCGAAGGTGATGTGCCCAATTCTTCTTGCAAAATGCGCCGACAAGCCGCATAGTGCATCAGCGCAGCCGTCTCTTGACCAGCCAATGCCAGTGCCATCATCACTTGGCGGTGGGCTGCTTCGCGCCAGGGTTCCAGTGCCAACTGACGTGTTGCGTATTGCTGCATTTGCGCATAATTATCTGCGGTCTGTGCGTAGCGTGTCAACGTGTGGAACACTTCGAGTGCCTGGCGATGCAACTGTTCGCGCACAAAAAACGCCCACTCTTCAAAAGGCGGACTGTGCTTGATAAAGAAGCCTTGGAGAAATTCGGCAGTGTAGAGGTGGGCGGCCTGTTGCAAGCGTGCGACACAGTCGGGACAAGCCACCATGCTCGGATGGGCATGGTCCGTACAGAGTGCCCACAGGTGACGAAACTGCTGGACATCCAGGGTAATGGTTGCTGGGTGGAGGCGGATCGTTTTGGTGGTGATTTCCAACAGGTGATCCAAGGATGGCACCGTGCGCAGTGCCTGTCTGAGACCATGCAACGCCTGGCGCAAATTTTGGCGCGCGTTGGCCTCGGGTTGTTCTGGCCAGAGCAGGGCCGCCAACGCCGCCCGGTCATGCAGGCGCGCTTCCACCGCCAGATAGGCGAGCAATGCACGACTATGATCTGTGGCAAATTTTACGAAAACGCCATCCAACGTGAGCTGATAGGGGCCAAACAAGGTAAGGTGAATTTGCATAGGCCGTGACAACTGCTGATCCATGTGTCGATTCATAAATCCTAGCGGAAATTCACCAAAGGTGCTGACCAGCGGTAAAACTGCCCAATTCCTGCCCGGGTATTTATGCCGTCATAATAGCGTTCTCGGCAAGATTTGTCCATTTTTAAGGCAGGAACACGTAATAACATTTTTCTGAAAAATCGTGCATAATTGTCGATCTCCCTGCCACCTGAAGCTATCGTTCGTTGTGCGCTGGTTTTATCGAATTTTTGACGTTCTTGTACGATTTTTTTGACGTTCATCCTGCGGTTTTCTAACATTTTTTTGACGCCTGCCTGTTATGCTGAAACGCAACACGAGGAAAGGCTAAACCCGTATGATTCCGAGCTCAACCTATCAATCCTATCTTGTACGCTTTTGGCGCGACAATTCGCAGCGCACCTGGCACGCTTCGTTACAATCGACAACCGATACCGAGAAATTCGTCTTTGCTGAAATCAATAGCTTGTTTGAATTCTTGCTAGAGCAGTTGGCAACGAATGGTGACGCGCCCGATCACCCCGATGGCATTGCCGCTGATCCAACCGATTGATACCGCACCTTTATACGCTTTCTACCGCAACGCCGCTAGCCGAACCCGCAATTGTCCGCAGTTTGGCGGTCTGCAAAATTTTCTTTGACCAGTACGCTTCCATTTGAATCTTTCATTAGGAGTACCGTATGAGACCCTACCCGCTTTTTTCCCGCTGGGCAACCAGATGGGTTATTTCATTTGCTCTCTTGGCGCTCGGCCTTTGCGCGCTGTGGGTAAGCGTTCCCACAGCGGCTTTGTCTGCCTATCTCCCGGCAACCCGGCAACCGGCTGGCGCCACAGCCCCTGTTACCGCTGCCTGGGAAAAGGCGCGCGCCGCGGGCAGCTACCATTTTACCACCGATGTCACCCAAGTGACGCTGCCGCTAGCCTCGCTGACCAATGTGGGGCGCACCAGCCGCACGGAAAAACTCTTCCTAGAAGGCCAAAACGATCTGCGCGACGAAAAGCTAGCGCTGACGCTCTGGTCCGAAGGTGGTAGTGTGCTGCAAGCCGAAAGCGGACTCAGCATTCGTACCGAAGCCGGCAAAACCTTTGTCCAGCGTGGTGGCAGCGAGTGGGAAGAGATCGATGATTTCACCGGCACCTTGGCGCCCCAAGGTGATTTTATGGCCTATCTGGCCGCGATCAAAGACGTCCAGGCACAGCCAGCCGAGGCGCGCAACGGCGTAGCCTTCACGCGCTACACCTTTGTCATTGACAGCCCGCGCTTTGCCGCCTATATGCACGAGCAGATGATAACGGCCATGCGCGCACGTGGCGAGCTGCCGCCCAGTCTCCAATTGGAAGTCCCCAGCTACTTCCGCGACATGGTTGGTAGTGGTGAACTCTGGGTCGGCGCAGATGGTCTGCCCCTGCGTCAAATTCTGGAGTTGCAATTTCCTGCGCAAAAAGAGGAACAAGTCCATACCCAGCTTGTCGTGGACTTTTCCGATTTCCCGGCACTGGCTCCGGTGGCATCTACGCTTTCGGGTGGTGCCTCTTTTGCCACGGGTATCATGAATAGCTTGACAGACGTTGCGGCCTGGCCCATG
>DAOTTR010000190.1:0-4996 GCA_034437715.1 Caldilineaceae bacterium | reverse complement strand
ACGATCATTATGTGCGACCATACATACATGGTGATCGGTTGGCGCTATTATGAAGGGTGTTTGCTTGTTATGCATGGGGTGTTGCATCTGCGACAAACGCCATCGGTAGAGGACAAATTGTAAAGTTGAGTTGGACTGTAAAGGAGATCGCTATGCAAACTGATAACCAGAACCTAATCCCACGGGTGCGGCGCAATGGCGTTAAGCGTTTGGGCTATCCGTTACTTTTTCTGCTGTTGGTAACGCTGGCCGGGCTCTCCGGTTTGTGGACCGAAGGCGTCGCGCTTGGTCAGACAACACCGCCCGGTACGATTCCGCCAGGGGGCACGCTGCCGCCCCCTCTGACACCGGCGGCGGGTACGGGTCTTGTACGGGTCTTGCATCTGGCCCCGTTTGATCCAGTTGTAGCGAATACGGCCATCGACATTTGCGAGGCCGTGGGCGTGCCGGTTGCGGGACTCACGGATCTGGTCTATCTGGAACAGAGCGGCTACATTGCACTGCCCGCAAGCACCTACGATTGGACAGTTGGCACGCCCGGCTGTGCGACCGATCTGCTGGATCTGCCCGCCTTTACCTTGTCATCTGGCACCGTGCTAACGCTCTTGGTCATCGGTGGCGACAATCAGCCGTTGAGCAGTGTCTTGCTTGTGGATCGCTTGGAAACGCAATTCTATCTGCCGCTGATCTTTAGGTAAGGTGAATTTCTGGCAATCAATGTGACCGGCATCTCCAGGATGCCGGTCACATTGTACCAATCACGTTTATCCAGCGGCGAGCAGATCCTCCACAATCTTCGCCGAGGAGAGTACGCCCGGCAAGCCCGCCCCTGGATGTGTCCCCGCGCCCACGAAATAGAGATTATCAAGATCTTCCGACCGATTGTGCGGGCGAAACCAGGCAGACTGGGTGAGGATCGGCTGCACCGAAAAAGCAGAGCCTAGATAGCTATTCAAGGTGTTTTGAAAATGGGGCGGATCAATATAGTGCTCGGCCACAATATTGGCTTGCAGATCAGGCAAATATTGTTCTTCGAGCAAGCCCATAATTGCATCGCGATAGGGCTTGGCGGCCTTGCTCCAGTCGATATTGGCACCAAGGTGGGGCACGGGTGAAAGCACGTAAAACGCTTCGTGACCCGCTGGTGCTATGCTGGGGTCGGTGATGGTGGGCATGTGCAAATAGAGCGAGAAATCTTTGGGTAATTCTTTGGCAGCAAAGATATCACCCAGCAGCCCCTCATACCGCTCGCTGAGAATAATGTTGTGATGGGCCAGCTTACTATCTGTGTAGCGGCGCTTGGTGCCAAAGTAGATCACAAAGAGCGACATACTATATTTCAGGTTCTTGATCCGCCGGTCACTGTTTTTGTGCCGGTAGCGTGCCGGCAACAGATTCAGATAAGTCCACGCCACATCGGCATTCGAGACAACCGCATCCGCTTTGTGGATGGTGCCATCGGCCATGCGCACCCCCGTCGTCTTGCGCCCCTCCACCAAAATCTCGGCAACTTCGGCATTGAGATGAACCTTGACGCCCAACTCTTCTAGCAAGCGACCAAACGCCTGGATAATCGCACCCGTGCCACCCATGGCATAATGCACGCCCCATTCGCGCTCCAGATAGTGGATCAGCACATAGAGCGAGGCCGCATCCAGCGGATTGCCGCCAATCAGCAGCGGGTGAAATGAGAAGCAACGGCGCAAAAAGTCATCCTGAATAAACTGGCTCACATAGCCATAGACACTGCGATAGGACTGAAGGCGGATCAGATCCGGCGCGACCTTGATCATATCTGTCACATTGAGGAATGGTTTGTCGATCAAAGCCATGCCCGTCTTGAAGATATCCTTGGTGGTGCGCATAAAACGCTCGTAGCCAGCCTTATCCGCCGGATTCCACTGGTCGATCTCGTTGAGGATAAAGTCTGGATCGCCATTGTAATTAAAATGCCGTCCAGTGTGATCGAAGATGCGGTAGAAGGGATCGCACGGCACCATTTGGAAATAATCGGCACGCTTGCGGCCAGCCAATTCCCAAATTTCGTCAAAGAGCCACGGCGCGGTAAGAACCGTGGGGCCGCCATCAAATTTGAAGCCGTCGATTTCGTAAACATAGGCGCGGCCACCCAACTTGTCGCGTTTTTCAAAGAGTTCCACAGTATAGCCGCGCAGGGCCAAGCGTACGGCCACGCTCAAACCGCCAAAGCCGCTACCAATCACGATCACTTTTTTGCTCATAAAGTTAAGGCTCACAGACTATTCTACTTAATTGTCAAGGTATTGCACAGATTTTATCTCATTCTATCTGACCTTGCCCAACTCTTCTGTGAGCCTTATTGCCTTTACCCTTTTACAATTGTCTGGCACACCAGCGCAATGCGTTGTGGATCAACGTCTGATAGGCGGGATGGAGCCAGATTTCCACATTATGGCCGGGTGTCAGCACACAGACACGACCCTCCCCTTCCGTGCGCGTCCAACCGGCGGGTTGGACACCATGTTCCGAGGTGGATTGCAGAAAGCAATCGACCGGCTCATCTGTCATCTCCATAAAATAGTGTTCATCGACCAGCGTAAACGCTGTGCTGCTGGCGGCCAATCCATGATCGGCCAACGGCGCGACCGTCACCGGACATTGTTTGGGATGCTGGACAAAGACGCCGCCCAACAGATTGCGCAGAACGGGCGTGTCGCGATAGCCCGCCGTGCCCGAATGAATCGTCAGCAAACCATTGCCCGCGCGCACATAGTCGAGCAGCGCCGTTTCGACTTCTGGCGTCATCCATTTGCGCTCATCCTGCGCAGAAACGTTGTTGGCCTTGACCAAAATTGTCAACGGATAGGCGGCCATACGTTCCGCCGACCAATCGCCAGCGTTCTCGATCCAGTCGAAGGTAAAGCCACAATCACCCAACGCACCCAGCCCCGTGCGTGCCACCTGGGCCGGGTGGTACCGATCATCAGCAAGAACTAGCGTTTGCATAGCGGGAACTCCTTTGGTTGTGGATAGTCATCTGTTCGTGGTCAATCCGAATTATGCCATAAATCACATTGAAAGCGCGATCTACCGTGCGCTTGATCTACCAGCTTTCCCAGCAATCTGCTTGATCGGTTCTACCCAATTTTCATGAATTGTATGAATGACTGCGCGTAGCTAAATTTCCTTTATGCTAGGGTAAGGTATACAATGAATAGCGTGAACGTATATTTTACCACTCTATTTTGCCGTTTTATTGTATGAAGGAAATATAGCAACGTACATGAACCAACCAATCATTGATAGTGAAATTGAAGAACAATCAGAAACTGCGAGTGATTCACCGACAACCATCGAAAGCGCACTGAACGAGCCACCAGCAGCCAATGCGCCAGTGCAAGCGCCCGATCATGATATCGTCGAACCCGAAGACGCGCTCCCCGAAATCACCTTGGAAGAACTGCCGCCAGCACTGCGTGCCGCCGCGGCCAAGGCCAATTGGAACAAGTTGATGCCCGTGCAGGCCAAAGCCATTCCCTACATGCTGGCCGGTCGCGATCTGCTGGTGCAGTCGCGCACAGGCAGCGGCAAGACAGGTGCCTTTCTGTTGCCGATCTTGGCGCGCATCAACCCCAAGCAGGCTGTCTGCCAGGCGATTGTGCTGGTGCCCACCCGCGAACTGGCCCAGCAAGTTGCCAAAGAGGCCGAAATCCTCGGCTCAGCCGCCGGTGTGAGCAGCGTTGCGATCTATGGTGGCGTCAAATATGGGCCGCAGTTGGATGCCTTGCACAAGGGCGTACAACTGGTCATCGGCACGCCAGGCCGCATTCTCGATCATCTGTTACGGCGCAACTTGCGCTTGGATGATCTGGCCGTGATGGTCTTTGATGAAGCCGACCGTATGCTCTCCATGGGTTTCTACCCAGATATGCGCGAGCTACAGCGCTACTTGCCCAGACATGCGATCAACGCCTATATGTTTTCGGCCACCTTCCCCGCCAGCGTCATACGCCTAGCCTATGAATTTCTGGCCAATCCTGAATTTCTCAGCCTGAGTCGCGACCGCGTACATGTGGCCGCGGCCGAACATGTCTACTACATCACGCCGGTGCTCAAGCGTGATCGCAGCCTGGTGCGCCTGATCGAAACGGAAAATCCGGCGTCGGCGATCATCTTTTGCAATACCAAGAATGCCGTACATTATGTGGCGACCGTTCTCCAGCGCTTTGGCTACGACGCCGACGAGATCAGCTCGGACCTCAATCAGCAGGCGCGCGATCGGGTGCTCAATCGCGTGCGCGATGGCGAATTGCGCTTTCTGGTGGCGACCGATGTGGCCGCGCGCGGCATCGACATTCCGGATCTCTCCCATGTCTTTCAATATGAGCCGCCCGAAGATCCCGAATCGTACATCCATCGCGCCGGGCGCACGGCGCGTGCTGGTGCAACTGGCGTAGTGATTAGCCTAATCGAAAATTTCAGCGAACGGCTGCAATTAGAAGGCATTGCCAAGCGTTATGGCATTGAGTTGATGGAACGCACGTTGCCCAGCGAGCAAGATGTGACAACCCTTGTCGCGGAACGGGTAACGGTGTTGTTGGAAGCGCAACTGCGGGCGCGTGACAAACTGAAGACAGAACGCATGCAGCGCTTTGTGCCACTGATTGTCGAGTGGACGGGCAGCGAAGAAGGCCAGGCCTTGCTCGCCATGCTGGTGGACGATCTCTACCAGCAATCCTTGCACAGCCCAGCCCTGCCCCCCGCGGGTGAAAAGCTGCCACAGCGTGGTGAGCGCATCAGCCAGAATCCCCGCCCAAGCCAGAGTCAGAGTGCGAACCAACCGAACCGGCGGCGCAGCAATCGACGGCGCAGTTTAAGTGGCAGGGGATAAGTGTAATTGTCGCGTGATCGATGACCCGTCGGGACGCGTCCATGCATAGACAACTAACCCCATTGGATCTTCCCGCGCAACGCCGATGTAGTGAAAGCCGCATCGAGCCGCGCTGCCGCGGGAAGG
>DAOTTR010000189.1:0-3885 GCA_034437715.1 Caldilineaceae bacterium | reverse complement strand
GGCTAGCGCACTTGGCGGCCGCGTTTGACCATGCGGTCATACATCACCAGGGTACCGGCCACGGCGACATTAAAGCTTGCCAAACGGACCGCCGGGATGCTGATCACGCGGTGGCATTGGGCGGCGATCTCGTTGGGCAGGCCACCATCCTCGGCCCCGAGCAGGTAGACGGCGCGTGTCGGATGCACAAAGTCGGGCAGCGATTCGCCGCCAATTTCAACACCGACCAGCATACAACTATAGGCTGCCGCATCGACCATCTGCTCGAAGGTATCATAGCGGAAGAGGGGGACATGTCGCCAACTTTTGAAGACATCGTCTGATTGGGGTTTGTACCGCGTGCCGGTGGTAAAGAGAAACGCAGCGCCCAACTGATAGGCGCTGCGCCATAGCATTCCCACATTCTGGCTACGTTTTACCTGGTAGACACCAATCCCAAAATAACCATCGCTATCCTGCGTCTCTTGGGTCACGTGGGTCTCTTTCCTAAAGGATGATCGTCTCGATTGATTCAATGACTTTATTCAAGGACTGCCGCAATCGACTCGCCCAGAATTTGCAGAATCAGATCGATCTCTTGGGCGTTAATCATCAGCGGCGGCGCAAAGGCCAGTGTATCGCCAATCGCGCGCGTGAAGAGACCGCGTTCGATACAGGCTTTGCGTACCTTTTCGCCCAAATTGGCGGCGGCTTTGGTTTCCCGGTCGGCCACAAATTCGATGGCACACATCATACCTTGGCCGCGCACATTGCCAATGGTTTCAAATTCTTCGGACAGCGCATGGAGACCATCGAGTAATCGCTTGCCCATGATGCGTGCATTGTCCACCATGCCTTCGTTGGCCAGAATATCGAGATTGGCCAACGCCACGGCACAACAGGTCGGGTGGCCCGAATAGGTATAGGCGTGCATCCACCGTTCGTTGGCTGGCGCGCTCATAATCACATCGCGGATCTCGTCGGAGATCTGGATACCGCCCAACGGCAGATAGCCACTGGTGATACCCTTGGCAAAGGACATAATGTCCGGTTGCACGCCCCAGCGGTTCAGGCCAAACCACTCGCCTGTGCGCCCAAAGCCCGTAATCACTTCATCGGCAATAAAGAGCACATCATAGGCATCACAAATTTCGCGAATGCGCGGGAAATAATCATCTGGCGGCACGATCACACCGCCGGCCCCCTGTACGGGCTCGGCAATAAAGGCGCCTACCGTGTCGCGCCCTTCGCGCAGAATGGCTTCTTCGAGCAAGCGCGCCGCGGCCAGACCTATGGTTTCGCCAGTTTTGATCTCACTGGTAAAGCGATAGGCATAGGGGGCCGGGATATGCAGAAAATTGGGCACGCGTGGCTCAAACATGGGCCAATAGGCACTCAACCCTGTTGCGCTCATGGCGGCCAGCGTGATGCCGTGGTAGGCATTGGCCCGTGAAATCACCTTGACTTTGTCGGGCTTGCCCTTGCGTTTCCAATAGTGGCGCACCGTCTTAAACGCGCTCTCATTGGATTCGGCTCCGCCCGAGGTAAAGAAGGTGGTGTTGAGGGTGGGATAGGCAAAGCTGGCTAAGCGCGCGGCCAGTTGAATGGCTGGAATATTAGACGAACCAACATAGCTGGAACAGTAGGCCAGGGTAGACATCTGTTTCTGGGCAGCGTCGGCCAATTCGGTGCGCCCGTGGCCAATCAACACATTCCACAGACCGGCCAGGCCATCGATCACCTCTTTGCCTTCGGTTGTTCGCATCCAGACGCCGCGGCCCGATTCAAAGATCAAAGCATTTTCATGCGCGGCTGGGGAATGCAGGGGATGGAGCAGGTAGGCGCGGTCTTGTTCGACCAACGTTTCGTGATTGTGCATAATCTCTCCTAAATAAAACTAGCGATCATGAATCTAGCTATCTATCGCAAGTGGTGGCGGCAATACGACACCGGCCTGTTGCGTGATCAAGCCGTAGTGCTCGATGCGGCGGTGGGCGGCGAAGTTAAAGATATGTTGCTTGTAGAGCGTGCATTGATCCAAATCACATTTGGCCGTGACCAACTCGTCGCCCAGCGTCATGGCCATCGCCACAATTTCGCCGGAAGGTGCAATGATACAGCTCTGGCCAATCTGTTTGACGCCTTCCTCTTCCCCGGCTTTGGCCACCCCCACCACCCAGGTCGCGTTCTGATAGGCGCCGGATTGCATCGAGAGCAGGTTGTGGAAGTTGGCTAAATGTTGATTGCTGGGAATCGGTGGATAGTCGGCGGGGGTGTTGTAACCGAGCACAATCATTTCTACCCCTTGCAGCCCCAGCACACGATAGGTTTCTGGCCAGCGGCGATCATTGCAGATACACATCCCCACAATGCCATCGAAGGCGCGCCAGACGCGAAAGCCCTGGTTGCCGACATCAAAGTAATGCTTTTCCAAATTTTGGAAGGGTTGATCGGGCTGAGGTTCGGACCAGCCGGGCAAATGAATCTTGCGATATTTGCCAATGATTTTGCCATCCTTGCCGACCAAGATGGCTGTGTTATAATGGCGCTTCTGCCCGTTTTCCCAGACCAACTCGGCATAGCCCAAATGAAATCCTATCCCAAGGCGTACCGCTTCTTCAAAGAGGGGCTTGGTCACCACACTGGGCATTTCCGTTTCGAAGTAGCTATCGATCTCGGCTTCATTGGTCATATACCAGTGTGGGAAAAAGGCGGTCAGGGCACATTCGGTAAAGACAACCAGATCACAGCCGCGGGCGCGCGCTTCGCGCAACAAGTCGATCAAGCGTTGCACCACCTGGGCGCGGCTTTCGGTACGATGGACGGGGCCAAATTGCGCAGCACCAACAATCACATTTCTTGTCATGCGAACTCCTCTGTCCAGAGAATGATTTGGATGCAGGTCTACTTATAACAGAAATGGAACGCTTGGGCAAATGTGGCCCCAATCTGCAACTTTCCCGGACAATTTACGTAGAGTATGCTAGCGAGTAGGCGATAAAACAGGGCTCAACCAGATCGCATGTGGTCAAGTGAGAGCCGAGGATCGCAACGAGCATACCGTACTGCGGTGGTGTACTGCTACGGTAAGTGATTTTATGAAGATAAGAGAAGAAAATGGAACAACGTAACGATCAATTTACCCAATTGGAAGCGGCGGGGTCTGGCTTGAATAACGATCGCACGCCCATCGAGCAGATGGCAGACAACGCACGCTCTAACGCGACGCAAGCTGCCGAATCCTTCCGGCGCGGCGAATTTTTGAATAATGCGACCAATGATCCGGCGGCGAATGCCGATGATCGCTTGATTGGCCTGTTGGCCTATGCCACCCAAATTGTGATTCCGCTGGTGATGCCCGTGATTGTGCTGCTGAGCGAAAGTAGCAAACTGCGGCCTTTTCAACGCTATCACGCCGTGCAAAGCCTGGCGTTGACCTGTGTTTTTATCGCCCTGAGCGTCTTGGTGGGCATTGGCACTGCCATCCTGCAGGTGATTCCGCTGGTGGGCATCATGGTGGGCATTCTCGTGTTCTGCATGACGCCGATTGCCTACTTTATGTATGTGATTGCCCTGCTCTACTATGGCTACCAGGCGTATCAAGGTAAACGCTTTGCGATTCCTGGCCTCACCAGTTTTCTGCGGGCGCAAGGCTGGTTGTAAAATCGCTGCTGGATTGGCAGCCGTCCCAAGCAAGCGTCAGAGCAAAGGGTGCAGTTGCCAATCCACTGAAAATAAAGTTATCTTGGATTTGACAGATAATCCAGGCGATGATATACTAACTTTTGTTAACGCGGGGTGGAGCAGAGGTAGCTCGTCGGGCTCATAACCCGAAGGTCACAGGTTCGAATCCTGTCCCCGCAACTGCAAAAAGGCTGATGCCATCACCGGATCAGCCTTTTTCTT
>DAOTTR010000188.1:0-5241 GCA_034437715.1 Caldilineaceae bacterium | reverse complement strand
TGGGCTGAGCAAGGAGGGTGACAGCTATGTCAACGCAGCCTACGCCACTTCAGCCGTGGTTCTGACGATCACGGTCGAAGCCGGGGTTGGCGAAGTTAATCTGGAGATGGAATAGAAGGTGACGAAAATTTTTGACAGGGTAGTCCCCGGCGCGTCACCGTAACTACCCAACTGACCAGGGTAGGAACATGCCAGTTGTAGGGCGTGATTGCGGCAAAGTCATTGTATGATCGAATATAGCGCCCAAACATCTGCCCCGAGAACATCAGGAGAAACCAGGATGAACATGTTACGGAAAATCATAGTAAGCATTGCCGGGGGTCTGGCCGCGCTTGCTGCCATTGGTTGGCTGGGATTGCAGATCCCGTCAAGGATCGTTGCACCAGTGACCGGGAAAGCGCAAACGCTTGGGGGCGTGCAGATACCAGAGAAGCTACCTGCGCCCGTTCTGCGCTACCTTCACGTCGCATTGGGTGAGCACGCCCCACGGATCGAATCGGCGGTTTTCTGGGGCCGCGCGCAAGCCAACTTTGGCGTGTGGATGCCAATGCGCTTTCAACTCTACCATCGCCTGGGCTACGATTTTCGGCGTGAGATGCAGATCACTTGGTTTGGGTTTCCGGTGCTGAAGGCGCTGGATCAGTATGTCAATGGCAAGGGTATGACCGGCCTGGTGGGCAAGGCTGACACGGGCGTACGCATCGATCAAGGCTCGAATATGATCCTCTTTGCCGAAGCACCCCTCTACCCTGCGATTTTTGTGACAGACCCACGCATTCGCTGGGTGGCGATTGACGAAACGAGCGCACAAATGTTCTTTCCCTTTGGCGCCGAAGAAGATTCGATGACGGTCTACTTTGACCCGCAAACTAACCTGATCACCAAGATGACGGCGCTGCGTTACTTCGGCGCGAGTGGCGAAAAAGAACCGTGGCGGGCTGACTTTTTAAGCTGGCAGCAGGTAGATGGCATGACCATCCCAGCCCGCAGCTCGATCACCTGGGAAAAGCAGGGCAAACCCTGGTCGTACTGGGACATTACCGGTGTGACCTGGAATGTTGACCTCTCGGCGGTACTAACCGCGACTTTATCCGCACAACCGGCAAAGGCAACGCAATGAATCGATCACTATTTGCGGAGCGCCATCCGTACTGGTTTGTCGCTATCTTAGAAGTAGTGACAATCATTGTCTACCTCTTGGTCGGAACCGTGGCGTACTTCACGCATCTTTCCAACGATTGGCTCTATGGCATCGCCAGCCTGATTTTGAGCGTCATTGCCGCATTCCTTCTGACCCAAATGGGCTGGTGGAAAGTGGTCGGCTTCCGGTTACCCAATCAGGGGCGTGACCTGTGGTACTTTGTGCTGCCACTGCTGCCGGTCGTCATCACCCTAGTTATCGGCGTAGAAGTAACTAGCCTGTTGCTGCTTGCCAAGTTTCTCGTGATCACGTTGCTGATCGGCTTTGCCGAAGAGGCGATCTTCCGCGGTTTGATGCTGAATACCCTCAAAGCAAACGGCTTTTGGCGGGCGGCCATGATCACCGCTCTACTTTTCGGCTTGAGCCATGCACTCAATGTGCTAAGTGGGAAAAGTATGGCCGAAACCGCGGCGCAAATTTTTTATGCCGTCGCCTTTGGTTTCGCCTTTGCCGCCCTAGTGCTCAAAAAGGGCATCTTGTGGCCGCTGGTGATTGTCCATTTCTTGATCGATTTCGCCAGCTTTCTGGCAAGACCGGGTTTCACCATCTCGCCCGATTGGAACTTGCTGCTGGTGGTAGGGCTTGCCGTTATCTTCACAGCCTATGGGTTGTTCGTGATGTTGCAAAAGGACAGCGTAACAGTGAGACAAGGATGACCGATAAACAATCCACCCACTATATCATGGGTATTCTCATAATGCAGAGGTGATTTATGTATTATAGAACAATCCGCAATGACATTCTGAGGAACAAAGCAATAACGCTGATAACAATGATATTTGTTGCCGCTGCGGCCATGCTTGTTTCGCTCGCAGCGATACTCATCATAAATCTTTCGGGCGCGATCGATACACTGATGACGCGGGCAAAAACTCCGCATTTTATGCAGATGCATGCGGGCGAAATGGATACGGCGCGACTTGTAGCCTTTGTGGAGCAGAACGACGATATTGAGGAATTTCAGGTGCTTGAATTCCTCAATATGGACGGCGCGCGAATTATTTTTGAAGAACGTTCGCTTGCGAACAGCGTTCAGGATAACGGCTTCTCCGTACAAAGTGAAAAATTCGATTATCTGCTCGACCTCGACGGAAACGTTATCAATGGAGCCGACGGAGAGGTTTACGTCCCGATAAGCTATCGGCAGGACGGCTCTGCAAAAGTCGGCGACAAGGTTGATGTCTTCGGAAGGGAATTTACGGTTGCGGGGTTTCTCCGTGATTCGCAGATGAACTCGCTGCTTGCCTCATCAAAGCGGTTTCTTGTGAGTAAAAACGACTTTGCAGAAATAAGGGGGTTCGGAAGTGTGGAGTACCTGATCGAGTTCAGATTAAAGGACTTGTCCACACTTGGCACATTCGAAACCGCCTACACGTCCGCAGGACTTGATGCAAATGGGCCGACGATCACATATCCGCTTTTCAAAACGATCAATGCAATTTCTGACGGATTGATGATTGCGGTCATACTACTTGTCAGCGCGCTTGTGGTTGCGATTGCGTTCTTGTGTATCCGCTTCACGCTGCTTGCAAAAATCGAGGAAGACTACCGCGAAATCGGTGTGATGAAAGCAATCGGGCTGCGCGTTTCCGACATCAAGAAAATATACCTCGCAAAATACGCGGCGATTGCGGCGGCGGGCAGTATTCTCGGGTTTGCACTTTCGTTTGTATTCAGGGGCATGCTTCTCGAAAACATTCGGCTTTATATGGGCGAAAGCGAAAACGCTTCCTTTGCCCTGCTTTTCGGGATCATTGGCGTGCTGCTTGTGTTCCTTGCGATCATCGTTTATGTAAACGGTGTGCTGCAGAGCTTTCGGAAAATATCCCCGGCCGAGGCGATCCGCTTCGGCATGCCACAGGAAAAATCCGCTGGGACAAGGCGTTTCCACCTGAGTCGAAACAGACTGCTCGGTACGAATGTTTTTCTCGGTATTCAAGATGTCCTCGCCAGGAAAAGGCTTTACGCCACAATGCTTGCGGTGCTGGTGATTGCGGCGTTCATCATCATTGTCCCGCAGAATTTGTACAACACGATTTCATCAAAAGGCTTCATCGCCTATATGGGGATCGGAAATAGCGATCTGCGCGTCGACATTCAGCAGACCACCAATATTTCCGAAAAAGCAGCAGAGATAGCCCTGGCGATGGAGAACGACAGCGCCATCGCCAAATATGTCTTGCTTACAACCAAAACATTCCGAGCAAAGATGGATGACGGCTCGGAGAGACGTATTAAAGTCGAACTAGGCGACCATTCGGTATTCCCCATCAAATATGCCGAGGGCAGGGTGCCTGCCGCAGCAGACGAAATTGCGCTGTCGGTGCTGAACGCCAACGAGCTGGGTAAAACGGTCGGCGATGGTATCACATTGACGATTGATGGGCGCGAGAAAAATCTCACGGTGTGCGGTATCTATTCCGACGTTACCAACGGCGGCAAAACGGCCAAGGCGGTTTTCGCCGCTACTTCGGCGGACAGCATGTGGAGCGTGATCAGCGCGGAACTTTCGGACAAAGCCCTGATCGGCGGAAAGACGGCGGCATATGCGGAAAGGTTTGATTTTGCAAAGGTCTCGGGCATTGATGAATATATTTTGCAGACATACGGCTCGACAATCAGTTCCGTCGGAAAGGCTTCCTATGGCGCAGTTGGCGTTGCCCTTTCTATAACGGCGTTGGTTACCCTGTTGTTTATGAGAATGCTTATCGTAAAGGACAGATATTCGATCGCCGTCATGAAAGCGTTCGGTTTTACAAACTCGGATATTACGGCGCAGTTTGTCTCGCGTTCGGTGGTTGTCCTGATTTTCGGCATTGTTCTCGGTACGCTCTTGGCAAATACGCTCGGAGAGGCGCTGGCGGGGGCGGTGATCGCCTCGTTTGGCGCGTCGTCGTTTGAATTTGCGGTCAATCCGCTGGCGGCGTATCTGATTTGTCCGCTGCTGATGGGGCTCGCGACGCTTAGCGCAACAATCATCGGCACAGTGGATGCAGGACGAATCAAAATATCTGAAAATATCAAGGAGTAAACCATGAAGAAGATAACTGTCGGCGAAAATATCGTAAAGTCTTTTGGCGAAGGCGATGAAAAGCGCAATGTTCTCGACGGGGTGTCGGTTGAAATTAACGAGGGCGAGTTCGTTTCGGTCATGGGCCCTTCGGGATCGGGAAAATCAACGCTGATGTTTGCGCTGAGTGGAATGGATGGCGTTGACGAAGGGAAGGTCGCTTTTGACGGCCGGGATTTATCGACGCTCAGTGAAAATGAGCTTGCCGATCTCCGCAGGACAAAAATGGGGTTTGTTTTTCAGCAGCCGACTTTGCTGAAAAATCTGAACATCCTCGACAACATCATTCTTCCGTCCATGCGCGACCACCGTAAAAACGTCGGGCAGATTACCGAAAAAGCAAGAGCGCTTCTGAAAAGGGCAGACATTAGGGAACTGGAAAAGCGTGAGATTACCCAGGCTTCCGGCGGACAACTTCAGCGCGTGGGCATCTGCCGCGCGCTGATGAGTGATCCGAGCATTATTTTCGGCGACGAACCGACTGGCGCTTTGAATTCAAAAGCTGCCAACGAAATTATGAAACTGCTGGCCGAGATTCATCGAAGCGGCACGACGATCCTGTTGGTCACACATGATGTCAAAGTAGCCGCCAAGACCGAGCGCGTGCTGTTCATGTTGGATGGCAAGATTGCGGGAGAGTATTTGGCTGGCCCATACGATGAAGATTGCGACGACCTCAAGTCCCGCGAAGAACGTCTCACCGCCTGGTTAGCCGAGATGAAACTATGAAACGATCTACTTTTATGATTGCTAGCAGTCTCTTTATGCTGGTGTTGGTCTATCTCACCCGCTTGCGCCCCTGGCAACTGCGCTGGGGCGCGACTGATCATGAAGTCAAACGCCCAATGGCGGGCGACGAGATCGTGCCGAACGCCTCCTTCAACGCCACCCGCGCCATCACGATTGACGCGCCCATCGAAAGAGTTTGGCCGTGGATCGTGCAGATGGGCTACCGACGCGCCGGCTTCTA
>DAOTTR010000187.1:0-2212 GCA_034437715.1 Caldilineaceae bacterium | reverse complement strand
CGGTTCACCCCCACGTGTGTGGGGAATACTCTATTTCGTAAGTTAGTCCGTAAGCGGGATACGAATGAGCTGCAATCCTTCAAAGTCTACTACTTCGCGTTTGGTATCGCCAAATGTGCGTATCTCAAAACGCTGCTCGTTGTTGGTGGCCCAAAGTTGAACAGCGCCGCCTTCGTTGAGTTTGGCACAGCATTTTTCCCACAAGCGGTCGCGCACCATGGCGGTCACATGGCCGACAAAGACGCCGGGATGTGGTTCAATCATCCAACGGCTCAGCTCCCCACGCAGCGACGTCGGTACTTTCTCCAGAATCATCACCACCATAGTTTACACCTCCTTGACGATTTTCTTCGGTTTCTTCATCGGGCGACCAGAGCAGGCCCGGCGCGGCCGGGTCGGCATCAAAGTCGATCTCCAGATCAGCTTGGTCGCTGGGCATTGCTTTGGTCAGGTTGAGGAGTGTATCCAAATCCTGCATAATGCGTACCAAGAGCCGCTCCTTGTGGAAAAGATCGCGACAGGCATGGCGGACGCGCGTCTCGGCCTTCTCCTTGGACTCGGCGACAATGCGAAAGGCCAGGGGCACGGTTAGGCGCGTTTTATAGAGATCGGCAATGTCATAGACAAACGAAAGTTGTTTGCCGGTATGGACAAAGCCCAGCCCTGGCGAATAGCCGGCGGAGACAATCGCGGCATGGCACAGCGCGTTTAGGCAAGCATTGGCCGCGGAAAGGGTACGATTGATGGTGTCGCTAGCGCCCCAATGGTCACGCACATAGAAGCGCCCATTCCAGGGCACGCCAAAGGCACGGCTGGCTTCGGCATAGCTACGGCGCACACGCGATCCTTCTAGGCCGCGCACCTGCTCGATGGTTAGGTTGGTATCCAACACTTCAGCAAAGCGAAACTGATACATGCGCCGCACGACAGTCATGCGCTTGACGGGATCGCTCACCAACGCGGCTTGGCGCAGCAATTGATAGCCCTTGCGCGTCTCGCCGGTGCCTTGGGCATAGAAGCGCACGCCTTGCTCGCCACACCAGGTGATCAAACAGCCGTTGTCACTTAGGGTCTTGACGGCTTCGTGGGTGATGGAGGTGCCCGGCCCCAAGAGCAGCACGGCCAATGCCGAGACCGGCACCATCACCTTGCCCTCTTTGTTGTGAAACGAGATGGCGCGCTGGGCTTGGTCGATCTTGCCATGCTCCAGGTAGAGATAGCTCAGGCCATCGCGAAATTTGGGTAGTTCATGTAAGTCACGAATCCGCATAGATTTGTCTCCGATTTGTGAACATTATTGACTTCAATAATTGACTTCAAAGGTGAGCTGCGGCCATTGTTAAAATGCTTGTTATGGGGTATGATATGGATAAACCTGTGGGGTATTCTCCACAACAAATGAACCATGTCAAATGAACCTTGGCGACGCTCGTACAGGTAGTTATAGCTATCAGGCGCGTCAAACGGGAACTGATTGAGGCTGGGATCGATCAGATGCCCCTTACCAAAGTAACGCCCCGCAAACGGTGATGAAAACCATGATGAAAACAATTCAGATGACGATTGATGAACAACTGTTAGAACAAGTGGATAGCGCTGTCAACGAATTGCAGATCAACCGTTCTGCCTTTATCCGCAACGCGCTGCAACTGGCCCTGAAAGAGCTGCACATTCACAAGTTGGAAGCGCAGCAGGCTCGTGGTTATCGCCGCCAACCGGCCGCGGCCCCCGATTTTATCGAGTGGGAGCCGGAACAGGTGTGGGGCGAGCCATGAAGCGCGGCGATGTTTGTTGGTATACCTTCCGCGCCCCAGACAAACGCCGTCCCGTGCTCATTCTTACGCGCACCTCAGCGCTGGGCTTCTTGACCGGCATTACCATCGCCCCCCTCACCACCGTCATTCGCGAGATTCCTACCGAGGTACTACTGACCCCGCAAGAGGACGGCGTCCTCGAACTGTGCGTTGTCAGCTTGGATAATCTGCAAACGGTGCAGAAAGCGCAAGTTGGGCGGTTGATCACCACCCTGTCTGCCATGCGCATGGCCGCGGTTGAGCAAGCGGTCTGTTTTGCGTTGGGCATGGATAGCCGATTGCGCTAGCGCTTGCTGGTTCAACCGCGCCCAAAGGCTCCCGGCGGGGGTTGCTATCATTGTCATCGGATAAATCCGACGCCTGCTATACCAAACCTGCTTAAGCAGGTTTCCGCTAGC
>DAOTTR010000186.1:0-2036 GCA_034437715.1 Caldilineaceae bacterium | reverse complement strand
GCAGCATCCTATATGGCGGCGGGGGTTAGCTGGCATACCCTTTTTCCGCGGCTGAATCGCACCGAAGCGGCGCGCTGGAACGCCTTGGCTGCCTTGGAAGCCGCCGATGCCTGTGTCGCGTTTCATGGCCACACCCACGTGCAGGAAGTCTATGCATGGACAAGTCCTGCGACAAGTCCTGCGACAAAGCCTGGGAAAATCTCTGGCGAAGGGCATCGTCAATTGCACGCATTTCAAGAACTCACTGAGTTTATCTTGGAAATGGGAAATCCGACTGCGCCCAATCGCTATTTGGTGGGCGTGGGCAGCGCCGGCGCGCCCGACGATGGGCCACAGTTGCGCTATGTGCTCTATGATGATGAAACACAACAAGTGTCCTTACGTCGGTTATAGCGCGACAACCCTTACTTGCCACCCGTACTGACAACAGGTTTATAATCATCATGGATCTGGACATAGCCGGGTGGCGGCGACAAAATGTGGGGCGGCGGCGTGGTCAACGCCAGTTGTTTCTGACGAAACTCGAAGAAGCGCCAGGTCGCGCGGCTCACCCCTTTCATGCGGCTGTTGCTGGTGGCCCAATCCATCCAGCCGGCGCGATAGACAAAGAAGCTGACCACATAGGGCCCCGTTGGCCCCCAGATCAGGGCGACATCGCTGTGCGATTCATAGGCAAAGCCATGTTTATGCACGATCCAGGCATTAGGAATATCGGGCAGCCCACCCCAGAGCATTTCCTGAAATTGATCGTGGCTCATATAGAAGAGAATGGTTTCGCATTCAGCGGGGGTGATCGTTTCCCCATATTTTTCAATGATGATGCCTTGGCCCTGGCTGCATTCATAGACAGCACTGAGCAAACGCCCCATTTCGGCGGGGGTGGATTGAAGATTGGGATCAGGATTGGTGTCCCAGTCATCACGCTGATTGGCTGCCGTAGGAATCTGGGGCAGTTGGACATCTACATCATAACCCGATTGCATGTAGGTGTTGACAAAGCCCAAGCTGTGCATAAACTCGGTAAAGCGTTGCGTGCCGGTACGCACATTGCCATCGCCCAACCAACTCAGCAACTGATTGGCAGCATGGTTATTGCTTTCGCCGAGCGCATAATCGATCCAAAGACCAATATCACGGCTCACTGGGTCGTTGGCCCGGATGCCGCCATCCAACTTTTGCATCACCGCGGCAGCTATGCCGATCTTCAACGTGGACATGCCCGAAAAAGCAATATCGGCATCGACGTTGATTTCCTCGCCGGTTGTCAGATCGCGAATATAGAGGGCGGCAAAGCCGGGAAAGTCCGCCGTATAGGCATCCAATGTGCGGGCCAACGCGTCCAAGGTAGGCGGCGGCGATGATTTTTCTGTGAGCACCAATGCGGCAGTTCGCTCATTCTTGGCCGTCAACGCAGCGACAGCCAGTGGAATGCTGGCTTCGACATCCAGCGTATAACCCGGCTCGCCGGCTTGCCAAATCCAATCCTGTTCAAAGGTGCCCACATAGCCATTGGGCAGCGCAGCGGCGGCCATGCCATCATCCCACGCTTGCTTGGGCGGTAAGGCGCGCGATAGGGTGGGTACGCTATTCTGCGTAGCAGCGACCGTAGTCAGCCAGGCGCGCAGTTTTTCCACATTCACCGTAAAGCGCACGGGCACATCGCGCCGTTGTTGCGAAAAGCCCAACGCTTCGCGCACGGCGATATCCAGAAAAGTGGTGCCGTCTAAATATGTGGTCGCTTCATAGATCATCTGCTCTACATCTATGTAGAAATCGACCTCGGCTGGCAACAGCGGCAAGCGTTTGCCACCAAAGTAAAGCCCAACCGGTTCCTGGTAGATGCGTTCCAAATGGCGACGGATGTCTGCTGGATCTTTGAGCGCGCTCAATTCCAAGCCGCCCAGATAGACACCAGGTGGAATGGGGGCAGCCCAGACTTTGAAACGCGTATAGAGGGAAAAGAGGGGGGAAATGGCTACAAAGAGTAGCACAAAGGTGATAAATTTTCGCATAGGCTTATGCCCGCCCATCCCGAT
>DAOTTR010000185.1:0-1920 GCA_034437715.1 Caldilineaceae bacterium | reverse complement strand
TGATTGTTATGTCAACGTGCTGCGCAGCGCCCTGGCCGTCGACGCGCTCGACGCGTGCGGCGTCTACTTTGGCACCACCGGTGGCCAGGTCTACGCCTCGGCCGATGCGGGCGATAGTTGGATGCCGATCGTGCGCGATCTGCCGGCTGTCGTCTCTGTTGCCGTGCAGACCCTGCCATGATTCGCGTCGTGATTCCCCACCATTTGCGGACATTAGCGCGCGCCGGCAAAGAGGTGCAGCTTGAAGTTGCGGGGCTGATTACACAGCGTGCGATTCTAGACGCCCTGGAGGCCCAGTACCCAATGCTGCGCGGGACGATTCGTGACCACGGCACCCAGCAACGGCGCGCGTTCATTCGCTTCTTCGCCTGCGGGCAAGATCTGTCGCATGAGCCGACGGATGCGCCCCTGCCCGACGCCATCGCCACGGGGGCAGAACCTTTCCTGATCATCGGCGCGATGGCCGGCGGTTAGGGGCTGGCGCTTGCTTAGCACGAAAACCAGGACAAAGTAATAATAGTCCACGAAGGACACGAAGAACAGTTAAATTTCGTGTGTCTTCGTGGACTATTTAAATTACCTGTTCCATCTGCCAAGCCGCGATGTTACGGTTCGCTGGGTCAAAGGCAATGCCCAACAAAAGGATCGGCTTGCCCGCGTTGCGATAGGGCAGGTCATACTGCTTGGCGCGGATCTGATCAAGCGCAATTTGGGCAGTGGACATCTTGAATTCGATGATATAGATCGCCTCCGCCATCTCCAACACGGCATCAATCCGGCCCAAGTTGGTCAATGGTTCGGCGTGAATGGCGAAGCCCAGTAATTTCAAGAGTAGATAGACCAGCGAGTGATAGTAGGCTTCCTGCGTCAGGAAAAGTGTGTGTGGGATGCTAGCAAAGACCGATTTGAGGACGCTGATGAAACCTTCAATGTTTTGCGCGTGCAGCGTCTCTTCCAATTGAAATAGAATCGTGCTGGCAAGCCGATCGACTGGTTTAGCAAGATAATCTGCTAATAAATACTGCTGAAAGGCTTGCGCCACTTCAAAGTTGGGATACCCAAGGATATATTGATCCTGCCCGCTGATGCCTCTGCGCACTTGTTTGACAGTGAGATAGCCAGTTTGGAAGAGCAGTGAATGGACATTGATGTTATTCACATCGGCGCTTTCGACCAGGGCTGCATCGCCACCGATGCGTTCCAACTCATAGGCTGGAATCTCCTTCTGGCGCAACAGTTTGATCAAAAAAGTGGGCGTGGCCGTAGCGAACCAATGATTGGCAAACATCTGCTGCTCGAAGAAGACCAGCGTTGAAAAAGGTACATAGACGGTGTTGACGCCATCCCACGAATAGCCGTTGTACCAGCGGGCGATCAACACCAACATGGCGGCCCGGTCCATCGTGTAGCGTGCGGCGAGTTGGCTAATACGGTCGGCAAAATAGAATTCCAACTCTGCTTGTGTGTAGCCCAACAGGGTGGCAAAGCGCGGATCAAGCGTAATGTCGAGCAGGTTGTTCAGATCGGAGAAGATTGAGATCTTGCCATATTTCGAGACGCCGGTCAGTAGGACAAAATGGAGATGTTCTGCCGCCGTTGATTTCAACACGGAATAAAAGTTCTTGAGCGTGGCAATGTGCTCTTGTACCTTTTCATCATTTTCCAACAGATCCGTGATCGCTTTGTCATATTCATCAACCAACAACGCCAGTTTTTGGTGGGCGGAAAGCAGAACAATCAGCTCGCGAAATTTATCTTTATAGTGGATGCTGGTTAGCACCAGCCCGTGGTTCATGGCCAGTTCATCCATGTAATTCGCCAGCGCATCCGCCAGGCTTTGGCTACGATAATCCAGATCATTAAAATTGATCAAGATCACCGGGCGCGGCTGCCAATCGATCTGATCTTCGATCCAAAGCC
>DAOTTR010000184.1:0-20702 GCA_034437715.1 Caldilineaceae bacterium | reverse complement strand
AGCTATTGACAAATAAGAACAAAAGTTCTATAATAGATGTACTCTGGAATCCACAACACATAACCTGTAGGGAGGGAAACTATGGCCGCGCAAATCCAGACCGAACATTTCACCCAAGCGTTGTACACGCTGCTCGATGAAACCTTCGACAATGTCCATGGCATCTTTCTTGACAAAGGCACCTCCATGTTTGAGACGCTGGCGACCCTCTCGGCGGAGCAGGCATCGATACCGGTGGGTGGCAAGTGCGCTACTCTGGCGGCCCAGGTCAAACATGTGACCTTTTATCTGGATGTGCTAGAGAAAAGTGTGCGCACCCAACAATTCGAACGGGTGGACTGGGACAAGGTCTGGCGCGAGACTACCGCAGTCACACCGGAAGAATGGGAAGCGCTCAAGGTCGGATTACGCGCCAGCTATGACCGTCTCAAAGCCCTGATCCACGATCATACCGAATGGCCCAGCGAACGCGAGATCGGCGGCGCAATGGGCGCGATTGTGCATACAGCCTATCATCTGGGCGAGATTCGCCAAGCCCTGTGTATCATCCAGTAGACCCAACCACGCAATAGGTGATCATGGAACCAACCACACGCACCCAATACGATAACCTATATGTGCAAGATGGCGATGTGCGCTATGCGGCGATGAACGCCATTCTCGCGCAGACCGAACACCCCGTCGATTGGGCATACGAAGTCTGGGACGACTTGCTGACTCATTTGCAGGACAAAAATAACCATGTACGGACGATTGCAGCGCAGGTTCTCTGCAACTTGGCCAAGAGCGTCCCGAACAGCGCATGTTGACTGATTTTGCCGCGCTCCTGGCGGCCACCAAAGATGAGAAGTTCGTCACAGCGCGCCACACGTTGCAAGCGCTCTGGAAAGTGGGCACAGTTGGCCCTGCCCAACAAGCACGGGTAGTCGAAGGATTGGCCAAGCGCTTTACCGAATGTCTGGCCGAAAAGAACGGCACATTGATCCGCTACGACATCATGCAAGACCTGAAGCAACTCTACGATGTGGTGCAGGATGAAACAGTGCGCGAGCAAGCCCTGGCGTTGATCGCCATGGAAGAGGACGAGAAGTATCGCAAGAAATATGCGTCTGTCTGGAAAGTCAGAAAACCAGGCATTGTGCCAGCCACCCCGTCCACCCCGGGAGCAACCTAGACAATGCGCGAACAACACTTGCAACGCGTGCGTGACATCTGTCTGGCGCTGCCAGGCACGACAGAGCGCCTTTCGCATGGTGAGCCGACCTTCTTTGTCGGAAAAAAAGTCTTCACTATGTTTGCCAACAACCATCACCAGGATGGGCACATTGCCGTGTGGATCCCGGTGCCCGACGGCGCACAGGCCATGTTGATCGATGGCGCGCCCGAAAAATTTTTCAAACCACCCTATGTGGGCGTGCGCGGTTGGGTAGGCATTGAGTTGGCAGAAATTAGCACAGAAGAATTGACCCATCATTTGCAGACAGCCTGGCGGTTGATCGCGCCAAAACGTGTGCGAGCAACCCTCATTAATTCATCAAACTAACGCCAAGGAGAAAACAATGCAACCAGAATTTGTGACCAAACCCGCTTTCACCGTTGCTGGCAGAAGTATTCACACCAAGCCGATGACACCCGAAATTCCCGCACTGTGGAATCAATATGGCCCGACCATGGGTACGCTGCCACACTTGGCTGAACCCGATGTCAGCTATGGCGTGATGGCTCATTTCGACCAGACGATTGGCGAGTTGGATTATTTGGCCGGTGAAGCAGTGACACAAACAGACGATTTGCCCGCCGACCTGACCCGGTGGGAGGTGCCCACCAATACCTATGCCGTTTTCGAGACGACACTCACTACGATCAATCAAACCTTCGCTTACATTTACGAGACCTGGCTACCCACGGCTAGCTATCAGCAACTTGACGCACCCTATTTCGAGCGCTATGACGAAACCTTCAATCCACATGATCCAAACGCCAAACTGGCGATCTATATCCCTGTGGCGAAAAAGGCGTAAGTAACGAAACGTCAATATAGTCTGTAAAACAATGCATGCCTAACAATCCATGAAGAAGTCTATGGCAGTCTATCAAGGAGGAAACGATGAGCACAGTTCGCGTATTGGTGGGCACCCGCAAAGGGGCCTTTATCCTCACGTCGGATGAAAAGCGCGCCAAGTGGGAGATCAGCGAACCGCATTTTGCTGGCTGGGAGATTTTCCATATCACTGGCACCCCTGCCGATCCGAATCGGTTGTATGCAGCCCAATCAACCGGTTGGTTTGGGCAGTTGATCCAGCGGTCTGATGATGCAGGCAAAAGCTGGCAACCGGTGGGTAACGACTTTAGCTATACCGGCGATCCCGGCACGCATCAGTGGTACGACGGCACCCAACATCCGTGGGAATTCAAGCGCGTCTGGAATCTTGTCCCGTCACCGACTGATCCGGACACGATCTATGCGGGCGTTGAAGATGCCGCACTATTTCGCTCCAGCAATGGCGGCCAGACTTGGCAGGAGCTAGCTGGGCTGCGCGAGGCAAAAGGTCATCTCTGGCAACCAGGCGCCGGTGGCATGTGTCTCCACACCATCATCCTTGATCCCAACGATGCCAACCGCATCTACACTGCCATTTCAGCAGCGGGCGCATTCCGCTCCATGGACGGCGGCGCAACCTGGCAGCCCATCAATCGCGGGTTGAAATCGGAGTGGGAATTGCCAGATGCCGATGCAGATGTCGGCCATTGCGTACACAGCCTGGCGATGCACCCGGCACGCCCAGACGTGATTTTCATGCAAAAACATTGGGATGTCATGCGTACCGATAACGCTGGCGAGCTTTGGCATGAAGTCAGCGGCAACTTGCCAA
This sequence comes from Caldilineaceae bacterium, assembly GCA_034437715.1. Classification (GTDB taxonomy): domain Bacteria; phylum Chloroflexota; class Anaerolineae; order Caldilineales; family Caldilineaceae; genus JAHBVH01. The sequence continues at coordinate 17,829 of DAOTTR010000184.1, read as the reverse complement.
GTGACTTTGGCTTCCCAATTGCTGTTCACGCCCACGAACCCGACACGGTCTATGTGATTCCAATCAAAAGCGATTCGGAGCACTATCCACCCGAGGGCAAGCTGCGCGTCTACCGCAGCCGAACGGGCGGCAACGAATGGGAAGCGCTCACCCAAGGATTACCCCAAAGCGATTGCTACGTTAACATTTTGCGCAACGCGTTCGCGGTAGATTCGCTCGATTCGTGCGGTCTTTATTTTGGCACTACCGGTGGACAAGTCTATGCCTCTGCTGATTCGGGCGATAGCTGGACATCGATTGTGCGCGATCTGCCAGCTGTAATGTCAGTCGAAGTCCAGGTGCTACCGTGATTCGCGTGAAACTGCCGGTCCATCTGCGCACGCTGACCGGTGTCAGCGGCGAGGTTGTGCTTGCAGTAGAAGAGCCGGTCACCCAGCGGTCGATCCTAGATGCACTGGAAGCGAAGTATCCGACATTGACGGGGACGATCCGCGACCGCGCCACCCAGCAGCGGCGATCGTTGGTGCGTTTCTTCGCCTGTGGACAGGATCTATCACACGAACTGCCCGATACCCCGTTGCCCGATGCGGTTGTGACGGGCGTCGAGCTTTTCTTGATCGTAGGGGCAATGGCCGGTGGTGCCTGATAAGCACAATTGCACACAAAAAGGGAATTGATGAATACCTATATTGCCCTGCTGCGCGGCATCAACGTTGGCGGCAACAACAAACTACCCATGCGTGAACTCGTGCCGGTGCTGGAAGCGTTGGGCTTGAGCCGTGTCAAGACCTATATCCAAAGCGGCAATGCGCTCTTTCAGAGTGACCGTGAGGATACGGCTGCACTATCCCAGGAAATGAGCGCCGCCATCGGCAAAAGTCATGGATTTATGCCAGCGATCTTGCTCCTGGATAGCCAAGGATTACAAGCGGCGATGGCGGCAAATCCTTTCCCAGAGGGCGAGGCTGAACCGAAAAGTCTCCATCTCTTTTTCTTGGATGCCGTCCCCCAGCATCCAGATTTAGACGCGCTGGAAGAATTGAAAGGTGAGAACGAACGCTATGCGCTCATCAACAAGGTCTTCTATCTGCACGCGCCCGACGGCATTGGGCGTTCAAAACTGGCAGAGAAGTTCGGCAAGGGCTGGAAGGTGGCTATCACCGCACGCAACTGGCGCACGGTCAGTCAACTTATGGCAATGGCAAGAGAAATGAATACAGGAAACTAACATGGAAGTTACTTGGAAGCATAGTATCTGGCAACAGTTTGGTGCCGCCATCGACAGTTCGACAACGCATTGTCTGCCTGTCCTGCTGAGTTGTGGCATGAACAATTGTGGCACATCCCCGAAGAGCCGACAGCATATACTGAATTCTGGTATCTGGCCTATCACGCGCTCTTCTGGCTCGATTTGTATCTATCGGGCACGGTGGAGGACTTCGCGCCGCCCGCCCCTTTTACGCTAGACGAGCTGGACCCGGCTGGGTTACTGCCCCAACGACCCTATACACAGGCGGAACTGCAAAGCTATCTCGCCCATTGCCGCCGTAAATGTCAGGCGACAATTGAAGCGCTGAGTGCCGAACGGGCAGCACAACTGTGTATCTTTGGCTGGCGGGAAATGAGTTTCGCCGAGTTGTTGCTCTACAACATGCGCCATGTCCAGGAACATGGCGCACAGTTGAGTCTCTTTCTTGGGCAACAGCGTGGTTTGGCCGCCGGTTGGGTCGCCAAAGCAAAACATCCATGAAGCCAATCATGCAGTAGTGAATGGCCGCCCGCGGTCAACTGCCACTGGTCATCACCGGTACAGCGTGCGCAAGGTAGGGGCATGAGGGGGGCGGATAAAACTTATGTTTTTCCCGTAATTTTCTTCGCCACCACTCCCGCGTGCCCGTCTTGATCTAGATCATTGGGCAAGGACGGGCACGCGGTGGGCGGCGAATCAAGTCACGGGTCTTACCAAAGGTTGATCCGCCGCCCGCCTCATGCCCCTACGCAGCTTGTCATTACGCCTGCGTAACATGCGTTACTTGATCGGGATAAAAATATCGGTGCGCAGCACTTCCGGCGCGATCTGGCTGGGATCATCGACATAGTCTTCAAAGGGTTGGGCATCGCGCAACTCTTCGCCAGAAGTGGGCAACCAATCACGATAGGTTGCCTGCCAGGTTTGCCAAAGTGTGTCGTAGGGTACTACATGGCGGAAGACGGCCCAACGCCCACCGGGCAGGGTTTGATAGGTTAGCCCATCGGTGGCAGCCGGTTCGACCCCATCGACAAAGATCGCGCCAGCATCAAAACGCGCCTCTTTTGCCAATCTCTACCGGATCAGGATAGATGGCCACACAGTGGCGCATTTTCTCCATCAGCTTTTGTTTACCCAGATAGCCCATCAACTTACCGAAAGCTTCTTGGTTAGCCGTTTGGAAAGCCGGGCTAGTCATGCGTTCGGTGGCACGCGCATAGAGTACCTGCATGTCGGGCAACGTGCGAATTTCTAGGGGTTGCATGATCTGTTCCTTTCGATTGTACAGAAATTGACGATAGATGAGGTGGCCGGCCACCATCGGATTGAGTTCGCGAAACTCACTGGGACTGACACCAAAGGTCTGTTTGAACGCTTTGCCAAAGGATGCAGGGGTCTCGTAACCGGAAGCGAACGCGATCTCGGTGATGTTCACGCGCTTTGCCAGCAGTTGACGTGCTGCGCGCTCCATCCGTACCCGACGCACATAAGCTATGATATTTTCACCCACATGCGCAGTGAAGATGCGATGAAAGTGTACCACCGAATAGCCGGCAATGCGCGCCAACTCCTCGCGGTTGAGCTCTTCATCCATGTGCAAACGGATGTACCCCTTGACTTGGTTGATGCGTTCGTAGTGGTTTATTTGCCTGTCAGTTCCCATGCGCTTACTATACCACCTAGCACATTTGTTCGCTATTCCATTTGTATCATCTTTGAACTATGCTTTTGCTAAATTGGCGACTACTGCCTGTGTTCCCCTTTATTTTATTGCTTGACGAGACCAAAAAAGTTTGCTATAGTAATTTTATCCGATCCTACAAGCAAATTTTTTCATGGATGACATTCGTTGCCGTAGCTGCTTAGATGGTGTGACCCTCGATGCCTCAGCCACACGCCCCACCTGCTGGTGATTTCTTGTATGATGTCTTCATTTCGTACGCCGAGGCAGATCGCGCCTGGGTGGAACGACAGTTGGTTCCCGCTTTGCAGACGGCCGGCTTGAAGGTGTTGGTCGAAGACGATCTGCCGCCCGGCGCGCTTCACCTCAAAAACTTAGAAGACGCCGTCACGCAGAGTCGGCATATTCTGGCTGTGTTAACACCGGCTTGGTTGGCCGATGCTTGGCGTGAATCTACAGGCGATCTAGCGCGCGCACTCGATCCGGCAGCGCGACGACGCAAATTAATTCCCCTCTTACTTCAATCATGTGCGCTGCCACCGGACTTGGCGCGCCTACAGCGGGTGGATTTGAGTCGCGCCCCAGACGATCCGCGTGGAATGCGGCGCGTGGTGCGTGGCTTGTTGGCGCGCATCCCTCCGCCATCTCCTTGGCAACCCACATCAAAACCAAGTCGCAATCAAGCATGGCGGCGCTGGCTATGGTGGCATCGTTGGCGTTGTTGTGGGGGATTGGTAAGCTGGATTGCAATTTCGATTACCTTGGGCATTTTTCCCTTTCTCTATCAAGATGCATGGGCTGCCTACAGCCCGCCGCTCGCTGGGGCATGGCGTCTGGCGCTCGTGGGTGATCAACTGCTGGTTGCTGGCCGCAACGCAACGAATGGCGGCGCGCAAGCCAATTGCGATGCCTTGAAGGTGCGCGGTGAATATGGTATTTGGATCAGCCAAAATGACGGCCAACCGTGGACAGCACCCTATGTGCCGGTAGAATTCCCCAGCGCTACCGATTGTAAAGAACTGGCCGGCATCTGGGGCTTTGCCATGCGCCCTGACATGCCCACGGTGATCTACGCGCTGACCGATCGCGTGGGTGTGTTGCGCACGCTAGATCGAGGCGCTAGCTGGCAGCGCACCGGGAATGATCCCGCCGTAGCTGATGTCAGGCTGGGAGCAGTGCATCCTTACCAGGAGCAGACCGTTGTCGTGGCCACACGGCAAAGTGGACTTTACCGCAGCAAGGATGGCGGCGCTACTTGGCAACGGCTGGATCGTCAACCCCAACCGCTGCCTTGTACAACAGGGCAAGTATTGACACAAACCTTGACCGTAGGCGGTATGACCTTTGCCGAAAATCTCCTGGTCGTGGGCACGGGCGATCCCAATCAAATTTCACTGGATCATGTGCCTGCGGGGCTCTACTTGAGCCGCGACGAGGGCAATTGCTGGGAACAGATTGAGGGCAGTTCCCAAGAGCAATATAGTGATCTAATCGCCTGGGCGACGCCAACGCGCACCGTATTGCTCTTTGCCATCAAAGATTGGTCGAAACACAAACAAGCGAACTCGATTGGTGTCTATCAACTCGATATAGCACCGCAACGTACGCAGCGCCGTCTGCTCTGGTCTAGTACCGCCTTTGTCAGTGGTCTCTATGTAAGCGGGGATGCCCACCGCGCGCGGTGGTATGTCGGCACCAAGTTGGGCCAGCTTGCCACCGGCTGGGTAGATGCACCCGGTGCTAACGATGCGCAAGCTTTGCCCTGGTTTGTGCCTTGTCTCGCGCCCTGTTCGACGATTGGGTGGGCAAGCGCCGATCCAGACGACGCACCTTTTTTGTTGGCGGCGGAACGCGTATACCGTTTACAGCCGGGCAGTTGGTGGCGGAAAATTTGGCCGTAAGGCTATTCCAAAAAAATAATGATCCAGTACGGGCATGAGGTGTGGCGGGGTAAAACGATGGGTATATACAAGGTCTCTTTCCGCCACACCTCGTGCCCCTACGCAAATTGGATCGTTTAAATTTTGAAATAACCTAAATCTGGTATACTTTAACTTGTTGAAAAGGAGAGTGATCATGAGTGAAGTTGGAGATGCTGAGGAAACACCCGAAATTACGCCCATTAATATTGAATTGGGTGAACAAGCAGAACGGTTCAGCGGTTTTGTCATTGTGCGCCTAGATGCCGATCAGGTGCCCGCTGAATCATGGACGGGCGATTCGTTGATTGAGCTGGCAAATGCCTATGGATTACAAGACCTAGTGGACCTACTGGACGAGGTCGGCCAACCACAAAGCCGCCGTTTGATCAATCGCTCACTGCTGGAGAACTTGCCGAGACTAGAAGCGACTGCCCGCGAAAACGGTGCCCCACTGCGTGGTTCACTGGCTGATTATTGGCGAATTGACCTGCGTAACAGCGAATCCAATATAGAAGAATTCGCAGCCCGGTTGAACGAACTGTCTGTCGTGGCTTCGGCCTATGCAGAACTGACTGTGTCGGGGCCAGGTGTATTCAATGCCAGCAGTAATACGCGGTTTATGGAACAAGGCTATCTGTTGGCGGCACCCCAGGGGATTAATGCACCCTTTGCTTGGGGGCAAACGGGGGGCGGCGGAGCCGGTGTCGGTTTTACAATCCTAGAACAAGGCTGGCTGGCGACGCACGAAGAGTTGCAGAATAAGCCATTGACGCATCTGTTTGGCGATAACACCTTTGACCATGCCGGCAGGCTCACCGCGCAAGAGTATATAGAGAGTGTTAATCATGGTACGGCTGCATTGGGTATTGTGCTGGCCGAAAATAATCTTACCGGCATTGTTGGTGTGGCGGCAGACAACATCTCGACCCAGATCGTCTCTTACTATAATGCAACTGACAATAGCCATGTAAATGTGGCCGAAGCGATCATCACAGCCCTCCCTTCTATGACCGCGGGCGATGTGCTGTTGCTTGAAGCGCAGCGCGACTTTCGCCCAGTAGAGGTGGATGAGGCTGATTTCCATGCAATCCAGACAGCCGTTGGGAATGGTATGATTGTAATTGAGCCGGCCGGTAATGGTGGCCATAATATTGATGATCTGCTGGCCGAGGAATCTGGCGCAATCATGGTGGGTGCCATGCTTTCCAACGACAATCACAATCGGCAGAGAGACAGCAATTATGGCACGCGTGTAAATTGTTCTGCCTGGGGCGAAAACGTTACCACCTGTGGTTATATTGGCACCAATGGCGCACTTGTGGCCGATGATCCACAAGCCTATACCGCAAAGTTTGGCGGCACAAGCAGCGCGGCTGCCATTATTGCTGGTGTTAGCTTGCTCGTCCAGGCTGTTGCGCAAGCCAATGGACAACGCTTGAGCGCCTGCTCGCTCCGGGAATTGTTGCGTGATCCGAATAATGGTATCGTCTCACAGATTATTTTTATGGATAGAGTGATCGGCCCGATGCCCAATCTAGAAGCCATTCTGACCAATGTATTGGCCGGCACGATTCCGCATTGTCAATTTTGGCCATAAATGTTCTGCTGGAGGTTCACTGTGAATGGTTGGACGCGATGGCGAATGGTCTACGTTTGGCTTGGCGCATGGCTGCTAGGATTGACACTAGCCGCCTGTACGCTAACAGTTGCGCCTTTATCGCCGGCTGCACCGACGGCCGGGAACACCGTGCCCCCTGCTTCCGTTGCGCCTGCCCCGGTTAGCTGGATAGCGCTTGAAACCGCCTATGCGATTGGTGTGCCTAGCACAACGATGACTGCGTCGCTTGTCGAAGGTGGGCAGTTCAACCAACACACTGTTTTCGCGCTCAGTCAACAGTTGCAGGCAAATGAGACGGACGACTTTCTGGCTGAAATAATCGAAGGGGAACGAACGCCGCTCTTTTGGCTGGTGCGCAATGCAACACAGACAATATTAGTTGTCAGCAACCGCGCGCAACTGGCCGCCGCCATGCGCCTGACCGATCAACAATCAATGTGGCCGGCGTTGGCAGATCTATCTAATTGCGCTGTAACCCCATTGGCTGCGCCCAGCAAAGCGGATGTCACGTCCGCTGCTGATCTATCGGTGATGGGTATGCGCCTGTGGCAGGAAACGTCTAGCGGATTACGCTACCCACTGCCACTGATCGATAGCGTGGGCCTAGCCACAGATGCGGATGAGATGCTGCGTTGTTTTGCGGCAGAGACGGGCTATACGCCACTTTTTGCCCTCTATGCCGACGACGCGGCTCACTATATAAGTCAATGGCGTATTCCTGACCTTCGTACCGATATCCAAAGACCAGAAGCAACAGCAACAGTAACTGGCCCTACCGAAGGCACCGGTGCCGCCGAAGAATGCGCTGTGTGGTCTAATGGGATCTGGGTGTACAGATTAGTCGCGGCGGCTTGGGGATGCCCGTGAATACACGGCCAAGTTCCCGATGCGCGCGATAGAAACGAATAGCACTGCTGTGGTGATTACCGGTTACTCTAGATCGGTTATCATCGATAAATGGAGCAGTTAATTCATTCTTAACTAAACCTTTTTAATTACTTAATCGTGCTGTGCTAGATTGCGCCTATGCAGGTTTATTTGTGCATATAAACTTTGTCGGCTCACTGCGAGGAGCAATCCTATGAACCATCCCCGTTTTTTCGCTTTACTTGCACTCATTCTCATGAGTGGCTTCCTTTCCGCTAGCTGTATGCCCATTACAACACCAACTGACCTACCGCCTCTCATCACCCCCAGCGCTACACAACCCACGGCTGATCTGCCCGTCGTAAACGCGCTAGTTGAAACCCAGAACGTTTTTGATGTCGAAGCAGGCACGGTTACTAAGACGCCAACCGATGCCCGTACCGGTGATGCGGATGATCCGGCGATCTGGGTGCATCCTACCGACCCGGCGTTAAGCCTAGTAATTGGCGCGCTCAAGGATGGGGGACTGGATGTCTATGACCTGGATGGCCAGACCATTCAGTCGATTAGTCTCGCCGGTGCACGCTACAACAATGTAGACTTGGCGTATAATTTTGCAATAAGCGGCACACAGGTAGACTTGGTCGTTACTACCGATCGATACGGGGATAAACTCACCTTTTTTCGCATTGATCCAAACACCCGCCACCTGACGGATATAAGCGATCCAGCCAATGTGTTGCTCTTTACACCCGCCGGACAACTATCGGATCAAGAAACGACCGCGTATGGCATCACCTTATATCGTAGCGCCCAAAGCCAGCTTCTCTACGCGTTTGTCACCCGGCGTGCGACCAGTGAGATTGGCCAATTTGAAATCGTGGATAAGGGTAATGGGTTAGTCGGCACCAAATTGGTGCGCACAATCACGTTGCCTATACCGGCTATCGAATTTGATCCACAAGCCGAGGGCATGGTAGCGGATCAAGAGTTGGGCTTTGTCTACATTGCGCAGGAGGATGTCGGCATTTGGAAGTTTAGCGCTGAACCGGATGCTGGTAACGAGGGCAAGCTGATCTACCCCGTTGCACCAGCCGGGGAGACACTGCGTGCCGACGCAGAAGGGTTGACCCTGTACTACGCGGCTCATGGCCGTGGATACCTACTCGCCTCGAGCCAAGGTGATAATCGCTTTAGCGTCTATACCCGCGAAGGGGACAATCAATATCTGGGCAGCTTTTTTATCGGCACAGATAGCGTGCAAGGCGATAGCGAAGCGATAGATGGTTTGCAAGCTAGTGATGGTGCACAAGTGATCAACGGCGCTTTAGGGGAACGCTTCCCCAATGGCTTGCTCGTCGTACACGACGGTAATAATGAGCCGGTATTGATGGTGGACGATGAAGGCGAAATGGAGAATGTCAACACGAACTTCAAATTTGTGCCCTGGGATGCAGTTGCCAATGCCTTTGCCACACCGTTGGCGGTGGATCCCGACAGCTACAACCCACGCGCGACCGGTGAGGCTCTGGTGACGGGCACTGTCAGCGCCATCTTCACCCTGCCAGACCTCGCCCTGGCCGATGTACAGAATGCGGTGTTGCCCGCTAGCATCCCCAATGACCGTCAAATTTTACTGGGCGGTATCGGCAGTGACCTGTGGCGCAGCGCCACGGATCCGGCTGACGAATTCTGGGTGATCACAGACCGTGGTCCGAATGGACAGATCGAGGTGGATGGCACGAATCGCCGCACCTTTCCTGTACCTGAATTCACGCCGCTGATTTTGCAGGTACGTGCGGCAGGAGATACGCTGACCATTTTACAGACTATTCCCATACTTACCCAGACGGGTCAGCCTGTAACCGGCCTCCCTAATCTCGATGGGCATAGCGAAACCGGCTGGGATGTCAGCGGCCAGCGCCAACTGCCATTCAACCCTAATGGGCTGGATACTGAAGGTATGATACGCACCGCGCATGGTGATTTTTGGCTAGTGGAAGAATATGCGCCATCGCTGATTCATGTGGATGCCACCGGCCACGTAATCAAGCGTTTTGTCCCAGTTGGGCAAAACTATACAGGAGCCGATTATCCCGTCGAGGCCAACTTGCCGGCAATTTTGGGGATCCGGAACAATAATCGTGGGTTTGAAGGCCTCGCACTGAGCCCCGATGAGCAAACGCTCTATCTAGTGTTGCAGAGTGCGCTGAATAACCCGCATCCAGCCACGGGAGAGATCTCGACCAATACGCGCGTCTTGGCATTTGACCTGGCGACCGAGCAGGTAGTCGGAGAATATATCTACTGCTTCGATAACCCGGCCAACTATGGCGCAACAGGCGCACCGAACGAAATGAAGCTATCCGGTGTGGTTGCCCTCAGTTCAACGACCTTATTGATTTTGGAACGCACCGACGCCGTCGCCAAACTTTATAGCGTAGATATCAGCAAGGCAACCAACGTAGTGGGTAGCCTGTGGGATGAGCCAGCCGCCGCCGCTACCTTGGAAACCTGGTCGACACCAGCCGCCAATCAAGTCAAGCCGCTGCCCAAAACACTATTGATTGACCTTTCACGGTTACCCGAAATACCTGTAAAGATCGAAGGCGTGACCGTTATCGATTCACAAACTATTGCCATCGTGAATGACAATGACTTCAATCTCGGTGAATTTGATGCCGATAGCAACAATAGCAATTCTCCCGGCACGCAGAATCATTTGTTGATGCTTCGCTTGAGCCAACCGTTGGGTCTCCAGGACAGCCATTAACATTGAGCGGATAAATGAGCATTGGCGTATTATAGTACGCCAACGTTAAATTTCATCACCTGCTGCGCTGAATGAATCCAGAGCCTGGGATAGGAAACGTGTTTAAACACCTTTGCCGTCGCAGGTGTTGAATTCATTCAACACGAATTTAACGTTGGCGTAATCGTTACGTTGCGCATGATTATCACTATTCCACCGACGCGCCACCTTCCGCTAGATCCTTAGGATCTAGCGGAAGGTGGCGCGTTTTGTTTACCGTTCTACCAGCGGCAAGAAGATCTGTGCTGCGATGCCGATTTCTGGCCCTGTTGTGTTGCTGTTAGTCACCTGTGTGATAAGCGTTGTGGTCGTGGTCATACGGAAACCGCTGGGCAGGACGATGCTGATGGTATAGCTATCCAAGGGCAGATTCGCAAATTGATAGGTGCCATTGGCATCGGTTGTGCGCTGGCGGCTCAGTGTGCCGTTCGTTTGCTTGATCTCGACTGTGACGCCACTGATCCCCGCTTCTCCCCCATCGCGTACCCCATTGTTGTTGACATCGGCAAAGACCGCGCCCGTGAGCACACCATCCCCCACCTGATCCAGGTTGAGGTTGTTGCTATTGGTCTCAAAGTTTTGTTTGGTAGTGGCGACCAACGCATAGGGCTGGGCGCCAAAGGTACCATTGACGCGCGCGGCTTGGATTGTGATGACATAGGTGCCAGGCGTTGGATTTTCCAGACGCACCGTTTCCACATTGTTTCTGCGATCGGCGGACGCGCCACCATTGCCAAATAGACGCCCATCGGGGCCATCGATGGTCAGATCGAGATCGTTGACGAGGGTTTGTGCCGCCGCCGCTTGGGCCGGCGGATCAGTCCATGCCAGGGTCACATAGAGGCCGGTGCCTGTTTGGGGTATGGTGCCGCCGCTGGTCACTTCATACTGGGCGGTGGCGCGTTTTTCGCCTTGGCTGAGGGCCAGGGTATAGGTGCCGGGAGCCGTCTCGCCCTTGGTTTCCAAGGTCAACTTGGCGCTGCCCGCGGCGTCAATGGTAATTGAGCCAAGTTCCTGCCCATCAAGTGCCGCCACAGCGGTACCGGCAGTGAAGTTCGCCGCGTCAAAGGTAAAGGTGGTACCGGGCGGGCCAGCCGCCGGCGCGACTGTCAATGTTGGATCGCCACTTGCCACCGCGGTCACGGTAAAGGTGACGGCGGCGCTACGACCGGCACTATCGGTTAGCTGAAGGGTATACGCTGCGGCTGGTGTATTGGTGGTCGTTTCTAGGGCGAAGGCAACTTCTCCCGCGGCATTGCTGCCTACCGTACTCAAGGATGCACCATTGAGCGTGGCTTGGATCGCGGTCTCATTGGGCAAGAAATTGCTGCCGCTAAACTGGAATTTTGTCCCCGCTACGCCGGTGGCGGGTACGGCACTCAAAGTAGGCGTGGCATCGCCCAGAATGGTGATCGTGGTGTTGGCGGTGCGGTTAGCCACATTATAGGTTTGAAGATTATAGGTACCTGGCACAATGGTCGGCGTCGAGGAGAGGAAAATGGCGATATCGCCGCGCGCATCGGCATACGCACTATCGATATAATTGGCTTCGCTGCATGGATTGAAACAAATATCCACCCAACCATAGGGCACATTGTATTGACCCGTCAGCAGGAATTTCGTGCCTGGTGGTCCCGCGGCCGGCAGGGCGGCTACGGTTACGTCTGGGAAATCGATGATTAAGAAAATATCATCGACAAAGGCGGACATGTGGGGTTCCGCCGCGTCACCCTCGGTATAGACCACCAAATAGGCGGTTGTGTTGGCCAAGGCTTGTTTATCATCCGCACTGAATACAAGTTCATAGGTGTACGCCCCATTGACACCAATGCATTCTGGATTTTCCGGCACAGTTTCCGACGTATAAGGACCGATAAAGTTGCCAGAAGCATCAATCAGCGCCACACAAAATTCGTCCAACGGCTCATTGTTCTCATCCAGATCTTGATCGATGATGCCAACCTGGAGGGCAATCCCACTCGGAAAGTCATTGTCGATCTCCGCTGGAAACTGCACTGGATAGAAGAGCGCGTCATCCAACGCTGTCCCACCGAGCCACATGGAATAGTCGCCATTGATCACATAGCTTGGATCATCGGTGCGCACCGGCACCCCACTGCCCAACCAAACCTCGCTCCAATAGAGTGACCAATCGGGATCTTCAAAGTCGCCGCCGCCGATCATATTCTGTTGAAAGCTTTGGAAACTGGGTTGGTCGGCGGCACTTTGGGGGGTGAAGCGGCTTTGGCCTGTGATGGCGAGATCAGACGTGGCGCGTGGCGCAATCGACGGCACAGGATTCGCTAGCGGCACAAGGCCCTGTTTACTCGCGCCAGCAAGCGTTGGCACCGCTGTCTGCTGACGGGCCGTGGCAAACCCTGGCAAGGGTTCCCCTGTGAACGCGCCAGGGTCAGACAAGAGACTGGCCGCGGCCGCGGGTGGTGCATCCGCCAACTGGATTGACGCTAGCGCGGCCGCCTGCACTTCAGCGCGCTCTGCCCCTTGTGGATTGGCGACAAGCAGATTGCCCAGGGATGTGGTGGCGATGATCTGTACGCTGTAGGTAATGCTCTGGCCGCTAGTCAGCCCTTGCACATGGTCATCCATTAGCGCGTATTGGGCATTCAACGTGTTCTTGAGATCGACACGTCCACTGCCGGTGTCGTTACTAGGGGTGGTTTCCCCCGGTAGTTGTGTGGCACCATTCATGATGATCGCCTTTTGGAGCGCCGCGCTGGGGGTTGGTAGGCCACGCGTTTTGCCCAGCCACTCGCGCACGAGGGCCGCAGCCCCCGCAGTCAGCGGTGTCGCCATAGAGGTGCCGCCCATAAAGGCATAATCTGCATTGAAATTGCCCCAGAAACTGCCGTCGGGGGCCTGGGCCGCGCGCGTGGAAAGAATCCAAGTGCCGGGGGCTACCACATCTGGCTTTATGCGCCCATCTGCCGTAGGCCCGCGGCTGGAAAAGCCCGCCATTGTGTCGGGATTGTCACTCTCGCTGTCTTGATCGGGCCGGTTATTCTCGCTGGCACCCACCGTGAGCACATTCTTGGCCGTGCCCGGCGAGCCGACGGTCTGCGCACCAGGGCCGGCATTGCCCGCAGAATAGAGGACAAGATAATCTTTGTGCCGCCAGATAAAATCATCTACCAGGCTGGAAAGCAGATTATAACCGCCCCTGTCGGACGCGCCCCAACTATTGGTAGAGATGCGCGCCCCGGCCTGATAGCCTTTGGCCACGAAATCGCCGTTGAGATCGATACACTGAATGCCCGTGCTGCCATCCGTGTTGAGGGCCATAAAAACCAGTTGCGCTTCGGGGGCCACCCCGGCATGAGAGCCCGTATAGGCATGGTTCGCCGCGGTGCTGCCCGATCGCGTGCCATTGCCCAGAACCGAGCCGGCCACATGGGTACCATGGCCATTGAGGTCAGTCCAGGTCGTTTTTGCCATACAGGCGGGCGACGCCAGATTCATCTCACTGGGGGCAAAGGCGCGCACCAGCCGGTTGCCAATGTCGGGCGTCAAATCGTTTTGGACACTGAGCCCAGAATCAGAGATGGCAATCATCTGCCCTGCGCCAAAGTAGCCATAGCTTTGCCAAACCGCCTCGGCCCCCATGATCTTGCGGCCTTCGGCATTGGTCAGTTGCGGCTCCAAATAGCGTTCCACCCAACTGACCAGTGGCTCCTGGAGCAGCGCAGCCAAGGCCTGTGGCGGCAGGGTAATGCGCAAAAGTGGCCCCACGGGGGATTGGGTGGCGTCTTGCACCGTGGCTCCGTGGCCGCGCAAGACGGCTTCTAGCGCGCCAACTTTGGTATCGCTAAAACCCAAAACAAGCAGATCCAACGCCGCGCCACCGACAGTGGCTTGGGCCGCGTTGAGGGCCAGATCGGGGGCCAGTTTGTAGGCGGGTTGGTATGGGCCGACCCAACGTACACCGGGCAAGCTGCGCACATTGATCACATCCGCCGCATCCAAGCGGACAACGTGCGTATTATCAGGGATATAGCCCAACACCTGCCCGCCCAAGGCCGCGATCTGTTGCACCCAAAGTGCTTGGACTGGACCGCTAAATTGCACCAGGTAATAGGGCGAAGCCGGCAGGCTGGCCGCGATGATGGGATCATTGGTTTGTAGCGGTGCGAAGGTCGCTGCTTGCAGACGAATCAATGCCTCGGGCGCAGGTGGCTCCTGCGCTTGGACGCTCGATCCCACTGACAAAAGCAAGAGCAAAAAGGAAACCAACAGATAGGGTGATCTCATGAGCACGCTCGCTATTTTGAAATGGAAGTGGATAAAAAATGGAAGATGAGTGCATTATTGTCCAATTTGGCCTGATCAGCAAAAATTGTGTAATCTTAATTGTAATCTTTTGCGTGCTTGGCGTTGATTGAGATTGTACCCAAGGGCAAGTACGAGCCGGGCCAGCCATGAAAATTGTTTTAGTACCTATGGCCTATTTACTCGTTCGGGTAGCCAAGCTAAAATCAGCCATTGGTCATTTTATAACTGTACCCAGAAGCTGGATCGCCCCTGATGCTTGCCAAAGTTCATAGTTGTGCCCTAGTCGGTCTTGCCGCCGAACCGATCCACGTCGAAGTTGATATAGCCAGCGGCTTAGAACGCATTACCTTGGTTGGTCTGCCCGATACAGCCGTGCGCGAGAGCAGTGAACGCGTCCGTGCTGCCATCTCCAACAGTGGCTACTTTTTCCCCCAACATCGTCTGACCGTCAACCTGGCCCCCGCCGATCTGCGCAAAGAAGGACCGGCCTATGATCTGCCCATTGCTGTGGGGATTCTGGCCGCCACGCGCCAGGTGCTGGCCAATTTGGAAGATGCCCTGATTGTCGGTGAATTGAGCCTGGATGGCGGGGTGCGCCATGTCAATGGCGCGCTACCTATGGCGACGGCGGCGCGTAAACTGGGCTATCATCGCTTGTTTGTGCCAGCCACAGACGCACCCGAAGCCGCACTGGTGGAAGATATTGCAATCTACCCGGTGGATACATTGGCGAATCTGGTGAAGCATTTGACGGGTGAACGCGCAATTCAGCCTTTTGTGAACAATTTCGCCTTTGATGAGCAGCGACCCACCAATTACCCCGTGCGCATGGAGGATGTCAAAGGCCAAGAACTCGCAAAGCGCGCATTGGAAATCGCCTGTGCCGGTGGGCACAATGTGTTGATGAAAGGTCCGCCTGGCGCGGGCAAGACCTTGTTGTCACGTGCCCTGCCCTCGATCTTGCCGCGGCTCATCCTGGCGGAAGCGCTGGATGTCACACGGATTTACTCGGTGGCAGGCGTACTCTCGCCCGATGAACCGCTGATCCGTACGCGCCCCTTTCGCGCCCCACACCACACGATCAGCCACGCTGGATTGGTGGGCGGCGGGCAGTGGCCCCGGCCGGGCGAAATTAGTCTGTCACACTATGGCGTGCTTTTTCTAGACGAAGTGGCTGAATTTAGTTCTAAGAGCCTGGAAGCACTTCGTCAACCCCTAGAGGATCGCATTATTACCATTAGCCGCGCCGCCGGTTCGCTCACCTTTCCGGCCAACTTTGTCCTGGTGGCCGCCCTGAACCCTTGCCCGTGTGGTTACTACGGCGACGACCGGCAAGAATGCACCTGCTCCATGAACATGATCCAGCGCTACCAAAAGCGCATCAGCGGCCCCTTGATGGATCGCATCGACATTCATTTGGATGTCAAACGGGTGCCATTCCAAAAGTTGGCCGATGTGGCGCAGGGGGAAACGTCCACAGTGATCCGCCAACGGGTGGAGGCGGCGCGCCAGATCCAGGCGGCGCGCTTTGCGCCATTGGGCAAGCCGCATGTCCTCATCAATGGCGACATGGGGCCAGCCGAGGTGCAACAATTTTGTGACTTGGAGGAAACGGGGAAGAATCTACTGCGCGCCGCCGTGCAACAGATGAATCTGAGCGCGCGGGCGTATCACCGCGTGCTCAAACTCAGTCGCACGATTGCCGACTTGGCGGGGGCAGAACAGATTCAGACGCAGCACCTGGCCGAGGCGTTACAGTACCGGCCGCGCGAGATTGGGTAGTTCATGCCGTTCTTCCACATTTTATATGGGGGTAGACGTCGTCGCGACCGGGGTGAGTTTGGCGGGTGCGGGAGGGGTGAAGGTTGTGAGGGCGGATCGTGACTTCTTCCTTGCGAATTCGTCAGCAAAATTAGTATACTTATTGGGTCTTTTACCTTATAATAAAGTTACTAGGCAATTATTGCACTGTCAGCCAAGTTTTGCTAGAGTAGCCCCCATCCCGCGCCCAGAGATCGGGTGCCCCGGGGCGCGCTTCCCCACCTGTGGGAGAGGGGCCGGGGGTGAGGGCCTACACCCGCAAAATTTGGTGGACAGCGTACTCTGCATCTGAGGTGACTGTAGCATTTGGTACTCAAAAATTTGAAATTTCCGCGCAAGTTTTGCGGACGCGGCGTTCCGCGCAAATCCGCGTCCGAATGCGTAGAAACGGTCCCAAAAGGTATCGTAGGCAACCGGCCTCACCCTTTTCAGACCGTCGCTTTGCCTCATCCTGCGCTGACTAGGTACAAACTCACGCTAACAAAGGTCATTCATGACAACCAACTTCTCGCAAACCGCTGCTTACATCTGGTCTCTGGCCGACCTGCTGCGCGGCGACTTGAAACAATCGCAGTATGGCCGTGTGATCTTGCCCTTTACGATTCTGCGCCGTTTGGAATGTGTGTTGGCGGCGCGCAAGCCGGAGGTGCTGGCAGAGGTCGCACGGCTCAACGCCATGCCCCAGATAGAGGTGCCCGCACGCGAGAAATTTCTGCTGCGCGCGGCGGGCCAGGCCTTCTATAACAGCTCGCCCATGGATCTGGGCAAGCTGGGCAGCACCGATATCAAGAGCAACCTGACCACCTATGTCGAGAGCTTCTCGACCGATGCCCGCGAGATCTTTGAGCATTTTAAGTTTGCCGAGTTTGTCGGCCAACTCGCCGAGGCGAACCTGCTCTTCAAGGTGGTGCAGCGGGTGGTGGCCATGGACCTGAGCCCCAAGCTTACCCCCAATGATAGTGGCATCTCCAGCCACGACATGGGGTTGGTCTTCGAAGAGCTGATCCGGCGTTTTGCCGAAAGCTCCAACGAGACGGCCGGCGAGCACTTTACCCCGCGCGACATTGTGCGCCTGACTACCTCGCTGGTCTTTATGGAGGATGACGCCGCGCTGACCGAAGCGGGGATCATCCGCACCATCTATGACCCCACCGCGGGGACCGGGGGCTTTCTCTCCAGCGGCATGGAGTATGTTCACGAGCTGAACCCCAGGGCCGTCATGCGCGCCTTTGGTCAGGAACTCAACCCAGAGAGTTATGCGATCTGCAAGGGCGATATGCTGATCAAGGGGCAGGATGTAAGCCGGATCAAGCTGGGCAACACGCTCAGCGATGACCAGCTGGCCGGTGGCAAGTTCGATTACATGCTCTCGAATCCGCCCTTTGGTGTCGATTGGAAGAAGGTCGAAGGCGAGATTAAAAAAGAGCACACGGTCAAGGGTTTTGGCGGCCGCTTTGGCCCTGGTCTGCCGCGGGTGAGTGATGGCTCGTTGCTCTTCCTGCTCCATCTGATCAGCAAACTGCGTGACTATGACCCCAACGACCCGACGAAGAACGGCGGGCGGATTGGCAT
>DAOTTR010000183.1:0-30253 GCA_034437715.1 Caldilineaceae bacterium | reverse complement strand
GAGTTACAAATGCGGCTTACGCACACGCCCGCTTGGGCGGACAACTTCGGGTACCCGCTGGGTGCCTTATATCCCAAACCTAAAGAGATTGGGTTCTACGGGCTTTATCTATAGAAGTTGCGCACTTAGCCAGCGTGTTAGAAGTCCGTAGACGCTAACGATCTCCTGTAAAGCTAGGCAACTGCGTAATTTCTATTGCATATTCTGTAGGACTGAGTTTCCTCTTGTTATTCTAAAAATATTTTATCTACACGAATTGGTCGGAAATGAAACAACTGCATCTTCATCTGTTTGGTCGCTTTGCGGTAATGTTGGATGAGACGGTCATTACAGAATTCGAGTCGCTTTCCGCCAGAGCTTTATTGGCCTACTTGGCCGTAGAACGCAGCCATAGCCATGCACGCCCAACCTTGGCGCGCCTGCTGTGGGGGCTAGATGCCGGTGCAACCGGGTTGACTAATCTGCGTTCCTGTTTGCGCCATGTGCGTAATGCTTTGGAGGAAGCTGCCTCCCCACTTTTATCTGCTACGCAAGAGGAGATAAAGCTGGATCCGCAGACTGATCTCTGGGTGGATCTCCATCGCTTCGAGGCATTATTGGCTGAGGTGACAGCGCATCCACATCGCCGTGTACACGATTGTCCTTGGTGCATCGCCCGCCTGACTGAGCCGTGGCGCTCTATCGCGGCCCATTTCTTGACAATCTCACGCTTACGAGCGTTCTCTTTGAAGAATGGCGACAATTGAATCAGGAACGCTATCAACGGATGGCTATGCAAGCGCTCTCGATCCTCGCCGATTACTATTATCGGCGAGGAGACTTTACACAAGCCGAACAATATGCCCGTCGTCAACTGGCGCTAGAAGCGTGGAACGAAGAAGCTCACCAACAGTTGATACAGAGCTTGGCCGCTAGTGGGCAGCGCAGTGCAGCGCTAGCGCAGTATAACCGCTGTCGCGCTAGCTTAGCGGCTGAATTCGATGTCGCCCCGATGCCCGCCACCCTGCGCTTATATCAAGAGATCCGCCGTGGCTGCACCGAGATCACTAATGTGACGTTGGGTGCGGCCCCTCATCGCGCGCTGGCGAAGCGGAATAACCTTTTGCTGCCCGCCACCGAGCGGATTGACCGCGTAGACGAATTGAATTGGCTGGTATATCGGTTGGTCAATCCTGCCTGCCGGCTGACGAGTATTGTGGGTGAGGGTGGCGTTGGAAAGACATCGCTGGCGCTAGCCGCAGGGTGGGCGCTGGTCAGTTGTTTTCCCGATGGCGTCTGGTTTGTCTCGCTGGCGGATGTTGTCGATACCCGTGACGAACTTCATACACAAGGGGAGATCACCACTGCTGTGGTCGCCGCGATTGGGTTGACTGGGTTGACTGGGTTGACTGGGTTGACCTTGAATAAGCACCAAGCCTCGCAGGCGCAATTGTTTGACTTTTTCGCCAGCAAAGAACTGCTGTTGGTGATCGATAACTTTGAGCATTTGTGCGCAGGTAGAAACTGGATCAATGAGCTTATGCGCGCCGCGCCCAATGTAACTATTCTCGTTACCTCGCGCCAACCGCTCAATTTACAGGCCGAACATCTCCTGCGCTTGACCGGCCTATCGGTGCCTATACAGCGCGACGATCCTGCCGCAGCGACCTATGGCGCGGTGATGCTCTTTGCCGCACGGGCCCGCCAGTGTTACCCACAATTCCAACTGACGCACGATCTCCTGCCTGACGTCGTACGGATCTGCCAGGTGGTCCATGGCTTGCCCTTGGGGATCGAGTTGGCTGCCGCCTTGGTGCGCCAGCGGCACCCCGCCGAAATTGCTACAGGATTAGCCGATCATATAGAGTGGCTGCATAGTAATCAATCTGATATGCCACAGTCTTTCGCAGCGGCTTTGATCGCACGGCTGCTACGACTGTTCTTCACTGGCAGATGGAGCAACTGGCCAAGCTGGTAGACAAGTCGCTGCTGCAACAGGACAGTGGCGGGCGCTATGCGATGCATGACCTGTTGCGTCGGTTTGTGAGCACACGTGCGCAAGCCCATGATCTGTCTGCTATCGCGGCCAACCATAACGTCTATTATCTGGATTTCTTGCGCCGTTACGAGCAGGATTTGCGCGGTGATGCTGTCGATCAAGCGCTTGCGGTTGTTTGTACAGAGCTTGACAACATTCGCCGTGCCTGGGCTTGGGCGGTCGAGCATGGTCGGCTTGATCTGCTGGCTGCGTCTGCTGGTGCGCTATACCTGGTTTGTACGATGCTTGGCCTGTGGCAAGAGGGCACACAGCTGCTAGAGGAGGCCGCGGCAAGTAGCGTTCATCTGCCAATCTATCAAGCTGGTCGCGCCGCCCCCATGCGCATGACTGTGCTTATCGAACTGGCCAAGCTTTGTGTGATTGGTGGCGATGCTGTTCGTTTACTACAAGTTGCCCAGCGTTTGGTCAAATTGGGACGCGACAGTGGCCTAGACCAAGCTCGGGCGGCGGGTCATTGGGCCTGGGGACAAAGTAATATTGCCCAGGCGCGCCCGAAACGTGGTCAGCGTCATCTGGAATTGGCCCTGCGTTTGGCCCACCACGCTAATGCGGCGAGCGTACGGGCGAATGTGCTCTTTAGCTTGGGCAAAGCAGCCTACTTTCAAGGGGAAAATCGCCGCGCTCAATTCTGGCTCGAGCAAGCTCTGACGTGTTATCGCCAGTTGGATCAACGGCAGGAAGAGGCCGATGTCCTCAGCACATTGAGCCATGTCTATCAAGATGATCCAGTCAAGGTTTATCAATTTACCATGCAACGGTTGCGGCTGGCGCAGCGCGCGGGCCGTATAATAGATGAATTGCATGCTCTTCACCGCCTGACCATTTTATGGCTTAACGTGGGCGAATATGCCCAGACGCGCGAGTGCTGTCTACAAGCGTTGCGGTTGGCTGAGCAAATGAATAGTTCGCACCATGCCCAGCTTTTTCTAGATTTTCTGGGTCTGGCCTACCACTATCTGGGCGATGACATTACCGCGTTGCACTATCTGGAGCGAATGGCGCGCCTCTGCAAAGCGGCTGGCGACCAACGTGCGCTAGCCTATGCCCTGCACTGGTGTGGTCAGGTATACCTGGGGCGTGGTGAACTCGCCAATGCGGCTAATTGTTATACCCAGGCCGCAGATATTCGGCGGCACTATCCCCAGCCGCATTTGGTGCTACAGAGCCAAGCGGGTCTGGCGCGCGTGCGGTTGGCACAGGGAGATAACGAAGACGCATGGCATTTAGTCGATCCTATTGTGGAACAGCTAGAGGAACTACGTCATCGAGATGTTGAGGATGCCACAATGCTTTGGCTGAATTGCTATCAGGTGTTGGCGGCGAACTATGATGCGCGCACCGGCGCAGTGCTCAACCACGCCCACAAACTGATTCAAACGCGCGCTGCCCATATTAGCGATCCGGCCATCCGCCAGACATTTCTGCAAAATATTTCGGTGAACTGTCAGATTGTGGATGCGTGGCAAAGGCGTTGCCCACAATGAGCGGACTGCGTTTGCTGTGACTTTCTCTGTACTATCAACCCTATGCATTTTCAAGCAACCACAAAATTCACGTCGCGCTGTAGGCAGCGCGACGTGAATTTTGTCTACATCTACTTGGTCAGCCGACGCCAGCCGACATATTGCAGCAGTGCCAGCAGCCCGACCACATCGGCCACAATCGCCATGACCCAGTTGCCGGTGGTGCTAAAAGGCAGCCAGCCGCCCACCAGCAAAATAATCGTGGCGAGCACCCACAGCAGATTGCCTTCAATGATGGTGAAGACCAGACCGCGGGTTGGCTGGGGTCGTCTGGATATCCAGAAGGCCAACGCTGCCCAAATCAACATACCAATGCCGATTGCCATAACAACCCTTGTCGCCGCGGGCGTGGCAAAGCCCAACAAGGCGGCGATAGGGGCCGCATCGACAAGCGCCAGCACACCACTTAGCCCGGAGAAGATCGCATCGGCTTGGAGGGCGCGGCGCAGGAAGCGGGTTTGGTCACGGTTTTGTACGGCGTTTGCTGGGCCAGGATTGGTTTGGATTGTGTTTTCGAGATTCATCATTCGTCCCTTTCGTTCTGTTCGTTGGTTTAACCGATTTATAAAGTGTTGTGAAGTGCTGGCATCGGCCGGTTGGCGACTTCATGGGGTGGAGCATAGAACGAAAAAGGCTGCCACGTCTACGCAAAACGCTGCCAAAGCCTGCCAAAATGCAGAATTGGCAGATGTGTAGCAGTGAATGGCAGGCAATGGCTGGAATCGCAGGTTGGATTTGGGTACATTCGCCCGGGGGTTTGATGGTTTACCGTAGGTCACGTTTGCAACGTGACAATCTGCCCAAACCCACAACAACGCCCACATAGGGCTATTCCAAAAAAATAATGCCCAGTACGGGCATGAGGTGTGGCAGAAAGAGGCCTTGTGTACACCCATCGTTTTACCTCGCCACACCGCGTGCCCCTACGTGAATTGGAACGTTTAAATTTTGAAATAACCTAAAACCTTGAACGACGACACTTGTGTGGTTACAAATCGGATGGTTTGCGTGGAACGAATCTGTCACGTTTGGTACGTGACCTACGAACGCCGCTTAATTTACCAAAATACGCTATTTCAGCAACAAATGCTTGCTGGCGCGTGCTCAGTCGCCATGGGGTTTGGGTGCGGTCAATTCGCGCACATATTGGGCAACCAAATAGGCTGCCGCATTCTGCCAATTGTAGAGGGTGCGTTCGGGCACTTGGGCGCGGAACCAATCGAGCGCTTGTTGCGTGGCCGTTGCCAAACCATCGTGGGTGGTGCGGCGGCTGTAGGGTTTCAGGCCAACGACATAGGGAAAGTAGAGCGCATTGTAGTAGCGCCAGGCGTTGGTGGTGCCAAAGGCGGCGTCTGCCGGTTTCAACTGTGCAATCGCCTTGATGAGCAGCGCTCGCAACTCTTGGGCGCGTTCCAACGTATTGTCATTCGCGGCGCGTTCCGCCAAACGCTGTACAACGATGGGGAGATGGATGAGCGGGTTGGTCGCCAGTTTATTGAGGTCATCCAACTGGCTCAAGGCGCGGCGGGTAAGGCGCACAAATTCTTCTTCGTCATAGTACACTTTGTCATCTTGTGCAATGGATACTGGTGCAATGGACGTTGGGGAAGCGGATTGTTGGTCAAGTGGTGTACCTGGTGCATGACGGGGCAGCGAATCAACCAGGGCGCGCAACTCGGCCCGTTCCTCGATGACGCGCGGTTGGCGCGCTAACACAAGGCGATCAATCACCCGTTGGATCCAGGGGGCAAAGCACTGTAGCGCAATGGCCACGGCGCTGGTGGCGAAGAGCAACCTGAGCATGGCGGGCGTGACACCTGTGGCGATCAACATTGTCGCGGCGATTAACCCGCCAAAAAGTAAGATAGAGAGTCCGGTTGTGCTGAGCGAAAGCAAAAGGTCGGGCAGAAATCTTTCGCCTTGTTCAAAGGCATCGAGCTTGCCAATCGCAAAGCCAAGCAGCGCGAGATCAAAGCCCATACTCAGCATAATCCACTGGGGCGCAATCGGGACGATTGGCAAGAATAAGGCTCCTGTGCTCAGGGTGAAGAGGAGAAGAGCCACCAGCAGTAGCACGGAAAACCGGCGCGGCTGAATGGAGAATGCGCTGTGGAGCAACAGGATTACGACAAGGCCGAGGGGTAGCAGCACAGTGATCGTGAGCAATGCATAGAGCAACCCAATCGGGGTTGGGGCAGTGCTGCTGCCGGCGGCAAAGAAGAGCGGGGCCAAAAGCGCGACCAATGGCAACTGCCCATATTGCCAAAAGCGTTCAAGATGCGGGCGCAATGTTTGTGTTGAGGGCAAAAGTTGTAAGGTTGTGCCAGTCCAAAAAAGCGCGGGTAAGGCGAGCAACCACCAAAATCGCATGGGGAGCAGGGCATCGGCGCGGGGTGCGCTGTGTGTAAAAATAGCCAGCATAGCAATGCCAAACGCATAGGTTGCCAAACCTGCGCCCGTCCAACCCAGACGCCGATCGGTATGCCGCCGTTGGACAAGATAAAGCCCTAGCCACAAGGTAAAAGTAAAGCAGAAAGTGGAAAGAAATAAACTCATAATGGCCCCAAAGTATAGCATACCCCTTTTGTTTCGCTAACCTTTGCGCCAAGGGAATTCTATACTTATGTGCTGTTGCGGCGTATATTGCGTGGAAATTAACAAAACGCCAATGCTTTTCTAATCTTATTCAAATGGTAAATATGATATCTTATTACAGTACATTATGACAACGGACTGGAAATTTTTGAGGGAGATCCCTGCTTGGAAAGGTCATAAGGCAAATTTTGTACAACACTTGTGATCTTTTCCAAAGGTTTAGATCCGGTGCATATCAATAATTATTGGTGGACAAAACCTGTACAATGTATTCTGCAATTTACTTCGTTTTCCCTGCAACAAATGAGAATAAGTTAGACATTTTACTGATTTTAAGCTTATTCTCATAAATTGCGGTGGACAAATGGTGAGAAGTATGGTTTACTAATTGTAGATATTTTGTACAACACCTAGTTGTCTACTGGGCGTTCTTATTAAAGAGAAAGTGGGTCAATCTTGAAATTAACCATGCACCCTTCAACATATGGTTCGACGACATCTATGGTGAACCATAGCTATCATAATCTAACACAGGCATTTGCCCTCTTGCATGAAGAAGATCCGATTTTCAATAAGGCGGTGCGTGCCCAGCATTTTGAGCGTGGGCAACTCGTTGCTGCGGCAGATGACCTATCAAAGCGCATGTATGTGTTGATGAATGGTAAGGTCAACATGGTTTGTACAAACAATGAAGGACGCCGTCTGGTAATTGCGACTTTGGAACCTGGTGCTGTTTTCGGCGAAGGAGCCTTTGACAATCCTGGTGGCCCGAATGTATTTGTTGAAGCCGTCGATCATGTTTCGGTATGGGTAGTCCAGGCTGGCGAAGCACGCAACCTGACCATCCAATACCCGATCTTGGGTTGGGGTTTGTTGCAGACTTATGGTGCGCGGCTCTTTCAAGTGGAAAACAGCCTGGAAAATGTCGCCTATAAGAAATTACCCGAGCGTTTGGCTGCGCTCTTGATTGAACTAGCCGATGCAGAAACCGAGTTGATCAAAGGCATCAGCCATCAGGCGTTGGCCGATCATTTGGGGACCTATCGTGAGACAGTGAGTGCCATTTTGCGGGATTTCAAACGACAGGGACTCGTGGAGCTGGGCTACCGTCGTATTGGCCTGATCGATTCGGAAACGTTGCGCGACATTGCTGGCATCTGGGATTAAGGTTGCGCCCGGTCGCCCTTTAGCTTTGCTTACTAAGATGATAGATCGTATCATTAGTTCATGAACGCTTGGCAGAGCGTTTCCGGCAACAGAAACACTCTGCCACAGATGAATCTACCCTGCGCATGCTTGACTGTGTAGTGAAGAAAACTCCGTCGTTATTTCTCCATTTACCGATCCGGTGTGGTATAATTACAGTCAGGTTGTACCAAAATTTCATCATTTCTACGTATTGACTTTACAGAGCAAAATTGCTATAATACCACTTACACTGACATAGAGTCCTCAGACGCTTGATAGAAAGCAGATCCCCACTGGAATTGGTTTACCTTATTTTAAAATCCCGAATGCATCGCTAGTCAAAATAGCAGATCCAAAAATTTAGTGTTTATCTTGATTATTTATAGTTTTATCTTTAGCTAACCCTTGATCACTTTAGAAAAAGCTAGTATATTCACAGCAATAGTATAGAGACCCGTCACGGTATCGCAGCTCCTCGATGCTCCTCGCATTCTGCAATGAGGAACGCAGGGTCGATGGTTGACTCTATCCCGCGTAATCTCGATTTGGCTCAGACATTCGCTTTAGAAAAGTGAATACTATCCTGGATCTTCGATCGACACTTGTCGGTTTCTTCATTTTGTTTTTGTTTTTCCGGTAGATTTGGGGAATAGCGCCTACTCGAAGTTTCTGCTCGCAAAGATTTTGCTTTGTGTCGCAGAAGGCTTTGGAAAGACGCAATTATTTTTGTAGAGGCGTGGCGTAAAATAAAAATTTGAAAGACTTTGCGAATAAACGCCGCGCAATTTGTTGTGAAATTGAACGATACTGTTTGGTACGCGAATAAAAAATAGACAGAACTGAGGCATAATATTATGACAACATTAGAATTATCGACGATGAGCATTTCTCAACTAGAGGCATTGACCCTAGATGAGTTACGCGAATTAGCGCGCACACATGAGGTGACGGGATATACGCGCCTCAAAAAGTATGATCTGGTTATGCGGCTTTTGCGGGCCAATGCCGAACAGCAAGGGTACATTTTTGGGGGGGGCATTCTCGAAATTGTCCAAGATGGCATTGGCTTCTTACGCAGCGATCACTTGCTGCCAGGGCCAGAGGATGTCTATGTGAGCCAAAGCCAGATTCGCCGTTTTGGTCTACGCACGGGTGATCTGGTGATCGGACAAGTGCGCCCGCCCAAAGATACGGAAAAATATCACGGGCTGCTCAAGGTCGAAGCCGTGAACGGGCTCGATCCAGAGGAAGCCAAGCGGCGGCCCATCTTTGAAAAATTGACACCGATCTTCCCGAATGAGCAAATTCTGCTCGAAACACGCCCCAATGTGATCTCGACACGCATGATCGATATGTTAGGGCCGATTGGGCGTGGTCAGCGCGGTCTGATCGTTAGCCCACCCAAAGCGGGCAAGACGACCGTTTTAAAGCGCATTGCCAATGGCATTACCAGCAACTATGCCGATATTCATCTGATGATCGTGCTGATCGGTGAGCGCCCGGAAGAAGTCACCGATATGGATCGATCGGTCGAAGCCGAAGTGGTGAGCAGCACCTTTGATGAGCCGGTGCAGAATCATGTGCGGGTGGCGGAAATGGCCCTTGAACGCGCCAAGCGTCTGGTGGAAAGCGAGAAAGATGTGGTCATTCTGCTGGATAGTATTACCCGGTTGACGCGTGCCTATAACTTGACGGTACCGCCTTCGGGGCGCACACTCTCTGGTGGTGTTGACCCGGCGGCCCTCTATCCACCCAAGCGCTTTTTTGGCGCGGCACGCAATGTGGAAGAAGGAGGCAGCCTCACCATTCTTTCCACTTGTCTGGTCGATACGGGCAGCCGCATGGACGATATGATCTATGAAGAGTTCAAAGGCACCGGCAACATGGAGTTGGTTCTCAGCCGCAAGTTGGCCGAGCGCCGTATCTTCCCAGCCTTTGATATTGAGCGCAGTGGCACACGCGCCGAAGAGAAATTGCTGGATTCGGAAACTTTGGCCAAGGTTTATACGTTACGGCGTATGATTGATGCAATGGGCGGTGGCAATGATGCGATTCTGCCAATCATTGAACGCATGAGCCGCACACGTGATAATCGTGAATTCTTGGAAACGCTTACAAAGAAGTAATGATAGGCAATTTTGTTGCCAAAGTTACTGTCGGAAGTGTACCCAGGCAATGGCACTTGTCTGAAGTACAAGCACTGTATCGTGATGATCATTCGCCATTTTTACCCGCTTGCTGAATTTGTAGAGCATCCGTATAGAAAAATAACAATTTTGTGGGCAAATCGTACAATCAAAAGGCAAGTAAAAGCCAAAAGGTAAAGTCTGTCCAGTGGTATATTGGTTGGCAAAAAGACAGTTCGTAAGGTCTGGTAGTTAGGATTATTATACGCTGCAACACGCTGTTTCACCATAAAATTATACGTTTGTCCTACGCTGAATCAACGATCTGTTTGTTAAGCTCAGGAGAATGGCGCAGTCGTTTATCAGAAAGTTAAATTTAGCTTTGACAATTATCCTATACGTGCTATAATCCGCGACGAATACATCTTGAATGGTCATCATTTAGACCTCAACGCCATCCATTCTATTGCTTTCGCTACAGAAAGTTGGTTGCCAGATTTGTAGGATAAATTCTGTACCGAAAGCTTATAAACGGAGATTAATCGTATATGTCAGCGGATGCTCACTCTGCGCTTAGCGATGAGTTTAATTTAGCTGCGACAACTATTATCCGGCCACAATCATCGACAACTCAGCGAATATCCTCCAGAAAGTCTGTAACTTCAGAGATTTCTCCCCTTTTACAAAGAGAAGAGCTGACAACAGCCACCCCTTCGGGTGCTGTTTTTCCTGTCGAAGCCGGTTATGAAACATCTCAGCTACAACCTGATATTGTTTCCTCTTCGCTGCACAAAGTGCAGACGCAGCTTCAGCACACGTTGACGGACCAGATCTCACCATTGCGCTTGGCGGGTCATTTGTCAGTATTGGGCGTGGCAGCCGTCATTCTCATTCTGAGCCAGATTCAGATTCCTGAGTGGAACTTAGCCTTAGACGCCTTGCCCAATCATGTTTTGGCTGGGCAGCGACAAGCAATCAATGATAGTGGAACGTCACGCCTGTTTACAACAGAACTAGGTGGCGAAACGGGTAACCTTGAATCGCTGCAACGTATTGCCTTGCCTTTTACCGTCATTCCAGAACATGCGCGCGAGGCAATCGCACGTCACACGGTACAAGCGGGTGACACCATCTTGGATATCGCCGCCATGTATGGTTTGCAACCTGAAACCATTATTTGGGCCAATCCTGCGATTGAGAGTAGTCCAGATCGCATTAGCATTGGCGATGAAATCAAAATTCTGCCGCTCAATGGCGTATTGCACAGTGTTAAAGCGGGGGATACCTTATCATCCTTGGCTGCAAGATATAAGGTGTCAACGGATGTCATTATTGGCTATAAAGGCAACGCGTTGGATGATGCTAACACTGCGCTCGAGGTAGGTGCCGAAATTATTGTGCCAGGTGGTCAAAAACCGCTTGCTTCACAACAAGTGGTCACCACCTATAGTGGCCCTGTGCCAACCAGCGCAAGCAAAGGCTCTGGTGCCTTTCTTTGGCCGACCAGTGGCTCGATTACACAAAAGTATTGGAGCGGGCACGCCGCGATCGATATTGGCGCATGGACAGGCGCGCCAGTCAAAGCGTCCGATGGCGGCTATGTTGTTGAAGCCGGTCGTGGTTGGAGTTCGGGCTACGGCAACCACGTGGTGATTGATCATGGCAATGGTTACCGCACATTGTATGCGCATCTGAACAGCTTTTTTGTTACCCCTGGTGAAAACGTGACCAAAGGGCAACAGATTGGCACAGTGGGTAATACTGGCAACAGCACGGGTCCTCACCTGCATTTTGAAGTACTCTATCAGGGAGTGCGTCGCAACCCCTACAGTTTCTTGCCATAATGACTTGGCATCCATAATCAAAATAAAGAGAGGGCCGCACTGTGCGGCCCTCTCTTTTATTGGACGTCACTTGGTTGGATGTAACTTATCCGTTGGGCCTGTAACGAAAATGATGCGGAATTCGACCGCAGTAAAAACTTTAGTCTTTGTGAGATTGGGAGAAGACTAAAGTCTTTACTACCGATCAAAACG
Organism: Caldilineaceae bacterium; assembly: GCA_034437715.1. GTDB lineage: Bacteria > Chloroflexota > Anaerolineae > Caldilineales > Caldilineaceae > JAHBVH01. Next base: position 18,747 of record DAOTTR010000183.1, on the reverse strand, counting down.
TACATTACAGTGTACTATGCTTCTTGGATGCCGCCTTCGGTCAGTTGGCGCGGATCCAACAGTCGATCTAATTCTTCCCCGGTCAATTGGGTCTGTTCCAAAGCGACATCCTTTAACAAGCGTCCTTCGGCATAGGCTTGTTTGGCGATCTTGGCCCCTAGTTCGTAGCCGATCACAGGGTTGAGCGCGGTCACCAGAATCGGGTTGCGGCCCACCAAGCTGGCAATGCGCTCCTCATTCACGGTGAAGCCAGCAATCGCCTGATCGGCCAAGACGCGACTGGCACTGGCCAACAGCGTAATGCTTTGCAACAAATTGTAGGCAATCACCGGCAGCATCACGTTGAGCTGGAAGTTGCCCGATTGGCCGCCAATCGTGATCGTCGCATCATTGCCAATCACTTGCGCACAGACCATGGTCACGGCTTCGGGAATGACTGGGTTGATCTTGCCGGGCATAATGCTACTGCCTGGTTGCAGCGCGGGCAGGGCAATTTCCCCAAAGCCAGCAATGGGGCCACTATTCATCCAACGCAAATCATTGGCGATCTTCATCAGGCTCACGGCAACGACTTTGGTTTGTCCACTGACTTCCACCGCGGCGTCTTGCGCGCTCAAGCTTTCAAAGTAGTTGCTGCTGGTGACCAGGGCCAACCCACTCATCTCGGCCAGACGCGCCGCAATCCGCTGACCGAACTCGGGGTGCGCATTGATGCCCGTGCCGACGGCTGTGCCGCCCTGCGCCAATTCGGCCAGGCGCGGCAGCGTTGCCTTGAGCCGCTGGATACCATGCGCGATCTGGCTAGCCCAGCCCCCCAATTCCTGGCTCAAGCGCACAGGCATGGCGTCCATCAGGTGTGTACGCCCCGTGGTTACAACGCCATCGACCTCGCCCGCTTTCTTGAGCAAGGTGGCGTGCAAATGGTCTAACGCCGGCAACAATTCTTCTGTCAGCGCCAAATATGCGCTGAAGTGAATCGCAGTCGGAATGACATCATTGCTGCTCTGACTCATGTTAATATCATCATTGGGGTGGACTTTACGCCCCAAGCGTTTGCTGGCTAGCGTGGCCAACACTTCGTTGGCATTCATGTTGGTGCTGGTGCCAGAGCCGGTCTGGAAAATATCGAGGGGAAAGTCAGCGTCATATTGCCCCTCGGCTACTTCGTCGGCGGCGTGGGCAATCGCGGTGGCAACATCTTCTGCCAGTAAGCCTAAATCTTGATTGACGGTGGCGGCTGCACCTTTGATCATAGCCAGCGCTTTGATAAAGGCACGGGGAAAACGTAGATCACTGATCGGGAAATTATCGACGGCCCGCTGGGTCTGGGCACCATAGAGGGCCGCGGTGGGCACCTTAACCTCGCCCAGACTATCGCGTTCGATTCGATAAGCTTGTTCGGACATGGTATCTTTACTCCTTTGTCGCGTAGCATTTTCCAGCGAAATTCTGTCGATTCTTCCGCGAAATCTCTGGAATCATAGATTAATAATAGTTGTCATTTTATCATCGCTTGGGAGGGAATGCACGTTTATTCTTTGTACGGACTGGGTTTGTGCTGGGAGCTCGGCGTATGTCTAGCGTTGCTTTGCAAAAAATATTGCTGCATTGACTTGACACAATCGTTCCTCTTCCCTACAATTTTGGAGAAGCAAACGGTGTTCAATCTATGCGGCGTGGAAAATGGGTAAATTATTTATGGCTGAACGAATTTTAATTGTGGAAGATGATCGGCGGATTCGTGATGTGTTGCGGCGCGGATTAATTTTTGAAGGCTACACCGTAGAAACAGCCGAAGATGGCGAGAGTGCGCTGCGGCTGGCGCGCGAGCAAATGCCCGATGGCGTCATTTTGGATCTCATGTTGCCGGGGCTGGATGGTTTGGAAGTCTGTCGCCGCTTGCGCAGTGCGTCGCATGTGCCCATTCTGATTTTAACTGCACGCGACACTGTGCCCGATCGGGTGACGGGTTTGGACGCCGGTGCCGACGACTATTTGGTCAAGCCCTTTGCCTTTGACGAATTGGTGGCCCGCCTCCGTGCACTCTTTCGCCGGCACCGTATGGAGGCCGCGCCCGAGCGTTATGAATATGCCGATCTCTCTTTGGATCGCCGTACGCGCCAAGTTTTTCGGGGTAAAGAAGAGATTCAATTAACCGCCAAAGAGTTCGAGTTATTAGAATTGTTTCTGCGCCACCCCAATCAAGTGCTCTCGCGCGAGCAAATTTTCGAGCATGTGTGGGAATATGATTTTGGCGGTGAAAGCAATATTATCGAGGTCTATGTACGCTACCTACGCACAAAATTAGAAGCTAGTGGCAAATCGCGCCTGATCCAGACGATTCGTGGCGTTGGCTATGCGCTACGCGAGAGTTAGCAATGCTTTAGCTTACCTTCATCTGCGCTTTAACTTGCTAGGATAATGTATTCTTTTTATAACACGTGTGCATCACGCGCGATCGCATTCAATTGATCGCAATTTTCTTTTCCTATTGGTTTGCCATGACGATTCGACTGCGGTTAACGCTTTGGTATACAGCACTCCTGGGCGCGACATTGATCCTGTTCAGCGTTCTTGTCTATGCATTACTCGCCGCCAACCTCTGGACACAAGTCCGACAGAATGTGGAGCGCCAGGCCGATGACATTGTGGGCTTGTTAACCCAACAATTGTTGCGCACGCAACAACTGCTGGTGATCCGTGACAGCGGCTTTGGCTTTCCTGAGCTGGATCTCTTTACGAGCGGTGCCGGCGCGCAGGTGATCAATCCCGACGGAACGATTTATATGCGCAGTGAGAATTTGGGCAACATGCGTGTGCCCAATTATCGCAACGCGCTACCCAATATTGCGCAAGGCAAGCCCCATCTCTATTACACCCAAAACGCCAATAATATCCCTTTTCTGGTCTATAGCGAACCCCTGGTTGTCAATGATTTTGTGCTGGGCGCGGTGCAGATCGTGCAACCGATTGACTCAGTCGAAAACACGCTCAATCAGGTAAGCCGTTATCTGATCTTGGGCACAGCCCTGAGCCTGATGTTGGCAGCGATTGTGGGTGCGCTAATTGCACACCGTGCGCTCAAACCAATCGGCGCGATCACGACGACGGCCAGTGGTATCACCCTCACGCGCGATCTAGGCCAGCGGCTACAAATTGCCGATCAAGCGAGCGAGGTGGGCCAATTGGCAGCTACCTTTAATGAGATGCTGGACCGTATTCAGAAACTATTCGATACCCAAGAGCGCCTGATCGCCGATGTGAGCCACGAATTGCGTACGCCGCTGACCACCATGCAGGGCAACATTGAACTGCTGCAACGGATGTTGGCTGCGGAAGCTGGGCCCGCCAGGCAAGGTAACGGCAAAAATGAAATTCTGCGCGAAACCCTAAGCGAAGTGGAGCAAGAAACCCACCGCATGAGCAAGATGATCAACGACCTGTTGCTGCTTGCCCAAGCCGATAGCGGCGCACTTCAATTGCAGTGGACGCCGGTGGAGATGGACACGCTGATGCTCGAAGTCTATCGCCAGACCAAGCGCATGGCGGATCTGCACAGAGGGCCTGGCGCGCTCGATGTGCGGTTGGGGCATGAAGATCAAGCGTTGGTCTGGGGCGATCAGGATCGCTTGCGCCAACTGCTGCTCAACTTAACCAATAACGCGGTCAAGTACACGCCCGAAGGTGGCACCATTACGCTGAGCCTGAAGAATGAGGATGGGTGGGTACAGATTGCGGTCCACGATACGGGAATCGGCATTCATCCCGAAAACCAAGCGCAGATTTTCGAGCGTTTCTACCGCACCGATAAGGCGCGTAGCCGTGAATTAGGCGGCAGTGGGCTGGGGCTCAGTATTGTGCAATGGATTGCCCAGGCGCATCATGGACGGATTACGGTAGCAAGCGAAGCGCAACAAGGCAGCACCTTCACCCTGTGGCTTCCCGAATTTGGCAATCAACCGATGCCTGATTCAAACCGTTTGGTTTTGCTATCGACAAGAGAATCCACGTTATAGAAAAGACGAAGCGCTTTAGGGCTCTGTTGGGCTTAATGATAAGGACGCTTGCTGGCCTTGTTCCACTGGCAACCCCATAAAAAAGGTGGTGCCTTTGTTTGGCTCGCTGCGCACCCAAATTTCGCCACCGTGCGCTTCGATAATCGCTTTGGCCAAAAATAGGCCGAGTCCTGCACCGGCGGTGCTACGCCGCAGCGTGCTGTCTACCCGATAGAAGCGATCAAAAATTTTCGCCAAATCCTCGGTCGGGATGCCAATGCCCTGATCGGCAATATAGAGCACGACGCGTTCTTTCTCGTCCGCTTCGTTCGCCTTCTCTAGCCAACCACCAATGCGAATGAGACCACCTTGTGGCGAGTATTTGATGGCATTACTGACCAGGTTGGTTAATACCTGGCGCAGCCGTTCTTCATCGCCCCAGACTGGCGGCAACTCCTTGGGAAAGTCAACTTCGATTTGGTGTTCTGTGGTCTGGGTGCGGTAGGCCTCGGCGACCTTGCGCGCCAAGCGTTCGAGGTTGACATCGGCATAGTCCAGGCGCAACCCGCTGGCTTGAATCCGGCTTACATCGAGCAGATTATTGATCAACGCCTCGAGCCGGTCGGCTTCTTCTTCGATCACTTCGAGACTTTGGCGCGCAGTTTCGGCATCCCAGGCCGCATCGGGACGAGCTAAAGTTTGGGCATAGCCCTTGATCAGCGCCACGGGCGTTTTTAACTCATGACTGATGATCGAGGTGAAAGTTGATTTGATCTCTTCTTCTTCGCGGAAACGGGTGATGTCATGCAGATTGACAATAATATTCATCAACCGCCCCTCGTCATCATAGAGCGGCGTGTAAGTTACCGAAACTGTGAGGCGACTGCCGCCCGGGCGCTGGAGATCACCTTCGCAGTGCAAACTTTCATGGTTGGGAAAGTCGGTAAAATTCTCCATCTGCGAGATATCGTCGCCTTGGACATCTTGCAGATTCAGCACTTCGTGGCTGGGCTTGCCCAAACTGGTATTGAGTGTCACGCCCAGCATGGCGGCCAATGCTTGGTTAATTACCAGCACACGCCGCTCGGCATCTAGAATAAGAATACCGTGCGCGCTATTTTGTACGATCGTCGCAAGCCGACTGCGCTCATTTTCCAGTTGGTGATAGAGCCGGGCATTGCGCACTGCCACTGCCGCTTGATCAGCAAAACCTTGGAGAAATTGCCAGTCGAGTTGGGTAAACGCATACTCGGTGCGAAAGAGATAGATCATGCCCAGCAATTCGTCCTCGAAGAGCAGGGGCAAGCCGACCACCTGGCCCAGTGTAAACCCCAACTTGGCTTCGACCTGGCGCACGCGCGCTTGCAGATCGGCAGTGTGCGTATCAAATTGGGCGACGGTCTCATCGTAGTCGCCCTGGAGCAGCGGGGCGACATCCAGCAATGGTTCAAACGCTGCCAAAGATTGTGGCGCAAAGCCATAATAGGCGCGGATCTGATACTTGGTGACGGTGCGCAATTGGCCGAAGCCAATCTCTTCTTCCAGCACAATCAAGCCAGCGCGACAGCCCACCAGTTCGGCGGCACTGCTCAGAATCAGTCGCAAAAGATTGGGAAAGTCGAGCCGCGATGTCATGGCGCGTGTGATGCGCAACAGATACTCGCGCTGACGCAATTGGTAGGTGGCCATCAAGGCAGGAACGTTCATAGATCTATTATAGCGCAATCCATCAGTGTTGTATAGATCATGCTTAGGCGTCCAATCGGATGGGCGACTCCTGTTTGATTGTCTGGGGCGCTATCCAGATTGCCCAGGCCGCCACCCCGCGCGCGACAAAACAGGCGATCAGCGCGCCTTGCAGCCCCAAAAAGTCGGCCAGCAATGGTCCGGCCAGTGAGCCAAGCAAGATTGCCAAATTGAGCGCGAGATTGTACCACGCCAGATAGGCCGGACGATCGGTCGCCGGCACATTTTCTAACAGATAATTGCCAATTGCCCCGCCCACCAGTGACCACGCCAACCCGCCGAGAAACGAGACCAGCAGATAGACGCTCAGGTTGGTCATGATGGCCGTTAGCAACGGATAAACAGTGAGCAACATGCCGCCAATTACCGTCATGCGATGATTGCCAAAGCGGCGCGCCAGTTGCCCAATACACAAGGAGCCAATCAAAACCGCACTATGAAAAATCGCGGTGCCCAAGCTAATGTCACCATCAGAAAAGTGCAGTTGATCGACCCAGCGCAGCGGCATCAAGGGCATGGGCAGTTGCAGCGCAATGTGAAAGAGCAGCAGCGCTGCCAGCACCTGGCCATACGCCCCACGCAACACTTCGACACGCAGCAAATTCATGCCACGGGCAAAGGCACGCGGCGCAATACTCGTGCGCAGGGACATGCCCAAAATGCGCAGATCCCCTGGCCGCGCCAGATCGCCCAGTGTGCCGCGGATCTGGGGCGGGCCGGGTTCGGTTTGCCCCGTAATGTGGCGTAAAAACCACAGATGGACGGTACTCATGACCGCGCCACTAAACCCAAAGCTGAAGATCACAACGTAGCCGATGGTGAAGGGCAGTTGATTCAACAACCAGCCGCAAAGCAAGGAGGTGATCACAAAGACCAGTGAAAGCATAGCATTGCGAATGCCCGACACATAGGCGCGCCACTCCGGTGCCACCGCCGAAGCATAGAGCGCATTAAAGCCAATCGACAGCACCGTGTTGGGAATCGTCATCACCAACACAATGAGAATGAGCGACAGAACTTGTTGCGAAGGCGGCAGCAGAAAGGCAAAGAGCGCAAAGAGCAGATAGCCCAAGCGTGCCAAAACGGCAGACCAAAAGACGGCTCCACCCACCGGTCGATGTTGCAACCAGCGCCCCGCTGGCAGGGTAAAGAGCAGGCCGACAATCGCCGGGCCGGCACTTAACAGGCCAATGTGCAAAGCATCGGCACCCAAACGGGTTGCGTAGATCGACAGAAACGACAGCGTGCTCCCGTTTAAAATGCCGAACCAGGCAATATCCCAATACAGATGAAAAAAGACACGCTTGAGGTCGAGTGGAATCGCCTTCGGGGGTAGAAAAATATTGCGAGTAGCGGTAAAAACAGACATGCATTTCCTGTTGCGTTTGTGCTGTATAATAGAAAACTGGGCTTCGCAAAGAAACCCAGTCGATATTTTTTGCTATACTAAACCACGAAACGCGCCGATAGCGCAAGTTTTATCTCTGCTTATGCGCATGATATACTCGGCTAACGCGTGCGCTGTGTACAACGCAACTCGCTCAAAAAGGAGAAGCAATATGCAAACCTATCGCGGTAAAGTCAATGCACCCGCGTTTCCCAGCGGCTTAGATTGGTTGAATACCCAACAGCCACTGCGCATGGCCGAGTTGCGTGGCAAAATCGTGCTGATGGAGTTCTGGACTTTCTGTTGAATTAATTGCCAGCATAATGTTGCGCAGTTGCGTCAACTCCGTACACGCTATCCGAATGAACTGGTTGTGATCGGGGTCCATTCGGCCAAGTTCCCGGCTGAAAAGATCACCGCCAACATCCGTGCCGCGGTTATCCGTCACGGCATTGGGCATCCTGTGGTCAATGATGCCGAATTGGATGTGTGGAGCCAATACGGGGTACGCGCCTGGCCGACCGTCGTCTTGATTGATCCACTGGGCAAAGTCGTCGCGCAACAGACGGGCGAGATCGATGCCGCGAATTTGCTCCCGATCATCGACGGCATGATTGCTGATTTCGCGGCGCGCGGTTTGCTCAACCAGACGCCTATCCCTGGGCTGCTGCCCGAAGCGACGCGCGAACCAGCGCGCTTGCTACAACATCCGTCAAAACTGCTCTACGCCAGTGGCGATCGCCTGTTTGTGGCCGACACGGGCCACCATCGCGTGTTAGAAATTCAGTTGGATTTGGACGGCCTGGCAGGGGAAGTGGTGCGAATTTTTGGCACGGGCGAGCCTGGGTTGCAAGATGGGCACATTCACCAAGCGCAATTTCAGGCACCGCATGGCTTGGCGCGGCATGGGTCAACGCTCTACGTCGCCGATACGGAAAACCATGCGATCCGCGCCATCGATCTGGTGTATGAACGGGTGCGCACGGTAGCCGGCACAGGTCAAAAAGCGCGGGGATTGGCCGTCAAGGGCAATACGCCAACGACCATTTCCCTACGTTCACCGTGGGGGTTGGCGCTGCTGGAAGACATTCTGTGGATCACCATGGCTGGGGCGCATCAGATCTGGGCATTGTTACTAGGGGAAAAACAACTGGCCGTCTTTGCCGGCAATGGCGTCGAAGCGCTGATCGATGGGCCACGCCGCGCCGCCAGTTTTAATCAACCGAGCGATCTGGTACTAGTGCAGGATCAACTCTTTGTGGCCGATGCCGAAGCCAGCGCCATTCGTGCTTTATCGCTGGATGACAACCCCACCGTCACCACGCTGGTGGGGCAGGGACTCTTTGCCTTTGGTGATGTGGACGGCGTGGGAGAAATGGTGCGTTTGCAACACCCCACGGGGTTGGCGGCGTATGAGGGATTGCTCTATATCGCCGATAGTTACAATCACAAGATCAAAACGCTGGATCCGGTGACGGGCGTAACCCAAACCTTGATCGGTACTAGCACGCCCGGCGCAAGGGATGGTGCTTTTGACCAAGCCGAACTGTTCCAACCAGAGGGCTTGACCATTGCGCATGACCGTCTCTATATTGCTGATACCAATAATCATACCATTCGTGTCGCAAACTTGCGTACACGCGCGATTGCTACCATAGATTTACGGTAACATTCACTCCTCCCACACCCAGAGGCGCGCTCCCCCTTCGGCAAGCTCAGGGAACGAGGGAAGGAATCGTAACGGCTCCTCTGCCAGGTTGGGCTACCCTTTACTCACAAGTTGGCAGTAGGCAAGGCGTGCCGGGGACGGCCCAAAAACATAGCGTAGTGGCATCAAGCCGCTGGGCCGTCCCCGGCACGCTCGCCCTTCCTGGTACCCAAAGATCTGGTAAAGGTTAGGGTAAGGGAGGGAATCGTGAGGGCTCCCCTTCCAACCTGGGGGAGGCTGGGAGGGGGTAGCCTGAACAACGACGATTTGCGCTAAAGCGCAAGCCAATTGTAATCTCTGGGTAGCGCCTTGGGTCAAAAAAACTGCTAAAATCGGGATACACAAGCAAGCGTTTCTCTTTGGACGCTTACAGAAAATAAATTTTAGCCTGCTGCTGGGGCAGACCTATAAATAATATATTTGGAAAGGATCTATCTATTGTGGCAATTTGTTTAGTCACGGGAGCCGCGGGCTTTGTTGGCTCTCATCTATGCGAGAAATTAGTGGCCAAGGGACACACGGTGCGCGCGGTAGACGCCTTTATTCCCTACTATCCACGAGAATTAAAAGAGCAAAATCTCACCGCGATGCAGGGGCAAGCGGGTTATGCTTTTCACGAAATCGATCTGCGCAACGCAGACTTGACGCCGCTTGTAGATGGGGTTGATGTCATTTTTCATTTGGCGGCCATGGCCGGTCTGCGCCGCAGTTGGCATGAATTCGACAACTACATGACCTGCAATATCCAGGCCACCCAACGTTTGCTGGAAGCCGCGGCGGGGGCCAAGGTCGGTCATTTTATCAATATTTCGACCTCATCTGTGTATGGCCAATTTGCGACGGGTGATGAAACCGCGACCATTGCGCCGGTCTCCCCCTATGGCATCACCAAATGGGCTGCCGAGCAGCTCTGTCGCGCCTACGAGATGAACTATCAACTGCCGGTCACCATCTGCCGCCTTTTCTCGGTCTATGGCCCACGCCAGCGGCCCGACATGGGCTACAATATTTTTATCCGCGCAATTCTGAATGGTGAAACTATTACGATTGACGGTGATGGTACCGACAGCCGCAGCAATACCTATGTGCATGATTGTGTGCAGGGCTTGATCTTGGCCTTTGAACAGCCAGCGCAGAGCCAAGGGGAGACCTTCAACATTGGGGGTGGCGAAGAGATCGATGTCAATCAGGTATTGGCACTGCTGGGCGAACTAAGTGGCAAGCCCGTCCACACGACCCACGGCCCACGGCGTGCTGGTGATCAACGGCGCACGGTGGCGGATACGGGCAAGGCAAAACGTCGGTTGGGGTATGATCCCAAAACCACTGTGCGCGACGGGTTGTGCGCTCAACTTGAATGGCAACAGTCAGCAAGCTATACTGCGTTCAATTTGAGAAGCGGAGTTTCGCTATAGCGTGCCGGGGACTGCCCAACTGTAGATCTCTACTGAGAACTTTTCCTGGGCACTCCCCGGCACGCTGATCATTGCTACATTAAACTCCGGTTTTCATGCTGATTTGAGTATAATTGCAAAATTTACATCATCCACAAAGGCAAAGAAACAAATGAACAATATTTTTAATGAATGGCAGTGGCGCAACCTGCGCTATGATAGTACAGAGGGCTTGGAAGAGCTACTGGCAAAAGAAAAAATCAGCGTCTACAATGGCTTTGATCCGACGGCAGAGAGTTTGCATGTGGGCCACTTGGTGCCGATGGTGGGGCTGGCGCGGCTGCAACGCTTTGGTCACTACCCAATTGCATTAGCCGGTGGCGGCACGGGCATGATCGGCGATCCCAGCGGGCGTTCGGCAGAGCGCAACCTGTTATCAGCCGAGATCATCGCCCACAATGTGGAACAGATTAAGGGACAATTGGCCTCAATTTTGGATTTCGAGGTGAAGAGCAACCCGGCGCGCCTGGTCAACAACATGGATTGGCTGTCGCAGATCTCGATGATTGCATTCCTGCGCGATGTGGGCAAGCATTTTACCGTCAACTATATGGTCGCCAAGGATTCAGTCCAGTCGCGGCTGGATCGCGAAGATGGGCTCTCGTATACCGAATTCAGTTATATGTTGCTACAAGCCTATGACTATCTCTACTTGCACGACCACTATGGCTGCAAATTGCAAGCCGGCGGCAGCGATCAGTGGGGCAATATCACCGCGGGGGTGACGTTGATCCGCAAGGTGCATGCGCAGAGCGCGCATGGCATTGTCTACCCGCTGATCAAACGCGCCGACGGCACCAAGTTTGGCAAAACCGCCGATGGTGATTCAGTGTGGCTCGACCCAAGGCGCACGTCACCCTATCGCTTCTATCAATTCTTTGTGAACATGGAAGATGCCAATGTGGTGGAGATGCTGCGTTTCTACACCTTCCTCTCGCAAGCGGAAATTGCCGAATATAGCCAGGCCGTCACCGAACGCCCACATCTGCGGGAAGCACAACGCCGCCTAGCCCAAGAGGTGACACGCATGGTGCATGGTGAAGCAGATTTAGCCAAGGCGGAACAAGCGACCAAGGTTTTCTTTGGCGCGGAAATTGCTGGCTTGGGTGCCAGCGAAATTCGTGAAATCTTTGTCGACGCGCCCTCATCTCAAGTCACCAAGGCCGACTTTGACAATGGCGGGATGCTGATTGCCCATTTGTTGGAAAGCGCGGGGGTCGCCAAATCGCGCGGCGAAGCGCGGCGATTGATCAGCAGCGGCGGCATCTACCTCAATAATATCCGCGTGCAAGAAGCCGAGCAAACAATTACGCTTGACATGAGCATTGAAGGTCGCTACCTCGTCCTGCGCCGCGGCAAGAAGGATTATTATCTGGTGCAGGTGGCAGGGTAACAGGGAAAACGAGACATCAGACACGAGACACGAGACGAGATCTCCTTGTCTCCTTGTCTCCTTGTCTCGTATCTGCCCTTGCTACTTGCCACAATTGCGTTCCAGGGTGAAGACGGCAGTCGTGGCCAACAGGTTTTTGAATTTGCGCACATGAATCCGCCGGCCGCGCGATAGATAGACTTCCTGGCAAATTGTGACATCGATCTCGCGACAGCAGCGGGCAAAGTCGGTGATAGTAAAGGCTTGCCAGCGCGGCGCTTCATACCAGGGTTGCGGCAGATCAGGTGCTTGGGGCATGCTGCCACTCGCCAATAACTCTAGCCGACAGCGCCAATAGCCCCAATTGGGAATGCTCACCACGGCGCGTTGGCCTACCCGCAACATCTCTAGCAGGATCTTTTTGGCGTCGCTCAAGAAAGGCAACGTCTGGCTGAGGACCACATAGTCGAAGCTATGTTCTGGATAGTCGGCCAACCCCTCATTCAAATTGCACTGGCGCACGCTCAGGCCACGCCGCACACAAGCCAATACGCCCTGTTCACTCAACTCGATCCCGCGCCCTTTGACATGCTTGGTATTCACCAAATGGGCAAGCAGTTCACCGTCCCCACAACCCAGATCCAATACTTTCGCATCAGGCGGGATGAGTTCGGCAACGACGGCCAAGTCGGGGCGCAGCAAGGCATGGGGGGCGAGAGGCAGGTTGTGCATCGCCAAGCGATCAGGCAGAGTAGACGCTACCGGGGGCAAGGCAGAGGGCGTCATACGGACACCTCGGCGGCGCTGCGAAAGCGCTCCAATAGATCAGGGTCAACAACATGGTCATTTGTCCCACGGTTGCTTGTGCCTTTGCGCTGCCATTCGCCCGTCGCCACTGGTAACGCTACCTGTTCCTCGCGCGCCAGCCGATCCAAGAAACTGCCGATCAGCCGCGTCATTGTGTCCACTTCTAGCAAAAAGGCGTCATGGCCCCACGAGCTTTGAATATCCAGATAGGTCACATCGACATCAGCAATGGTCAGCGCGGTGACCACCTCTTTGCTGTGATAGCTGGGATAGAGCCAGTCGCTGGTAAAGCTGACGACCAAAAACTTGACCTGCTCCGCCGCGGCAAAGGAGGCGGCCAACGAACCGCTGGGCTGTGCCAGATCAAAGTAATCCATGGCCTTGGTGATATAGAGATAACTGTTGGCATCAAAGCGGCGGGTAAAGCTGTTGCCATTGTATTTTAGATAGCTCTCGATCTCGAATTCGGCATTAAATTCGTAGCCGTAGCGTTCTAGTTGCTGCAAGCGTCGCCCAAATTTCTGGTGCATGGAAGCTTCGCTCAAGTAGGTGATATGGCCCACCATACGCGCCACAGCCAAACCAGCATCTGGTTTCTTGCCGGCGGTATAATAATCACCATTGTTCCAGTTGGGATCGGCATAAATCGCCTGACGACCCACTTCACCAAAGGCAATCAACATGGGGCTGTGATGGGCGGTTGAGGCCAACGGCATCACCGACTTGACGCGATCGGCATGGTGCGCTGCCCATTCGAGCACTTGCATCCCCCCCATGGAGCCGCCCGCCACACAGAGCAGTTGATCAATCCCCAGGTGGTCGATAAGCTTGCGTTGGGCACGCACCATATCGCCAATCGTCACCACCGGGAAGCTCAGCCCATAGGCCAACCCGGTCGCGGGGTTAATGCTGGCGGGGCCGGTCGAGCCATAACAACTGCCCAGTACATTGCTGCAAATCACAAAAAAGCGATCAGTATCAAACGCTTTGCCAGGGCCGATACATTCGTCCCACCAGCCGGGTTTGCGATCCTCGGCACTGTGATAGCCGGCGGCGTGGGCGCTGCCACTGAGCGCGTGGCAGATCAGAATGGCATTCGAGCGATCAGCATTCAACCAGCCATAGGTTTCATACGCAACGGTCACTGGGCCCAGGGTTGCGCCGCTCTCAAGACAAAAGGGCTCCTCTTCGGCAAAGGTAAAGTATTCCGGCTGGACAATGCCGACAGAAGCATGAGCAATAGATTGGGCTGGGGATTGAGTTGAAGCTTGGGTTTGGATAATCGTCATAGGGTTTCCTATTGAACGGAAGTGAGAAGTAGAGACGCAAGATTTTGCGTCTCTACTTCTCACCCAGTTATTACTTCGTCGCGACCGCCAATGCTTGATCTAGATCCCACAGAATGTCTTCGATATCTTCCAGACCAACACTCAGGCGCACAAAATCTGGACTGACACCGGCGGTCACCAGCTCATCCTCGCTGAGTTGGCTGTGGGTCGTACTGGCCGGGTGGATGGCGAGGCTCTTGGCATCGCCCACATTGGCCAGGTGGCTGAACAATTTCAGGCTGTTGATGAATTTCTGACCGGCGGCAACCCCACCGTGAATGCCAAAGCCCAGGATCGCACCGGCGCCCTTGGGCAGATAGTGCTTGGCCCGTGCATGGTGCAGGTGATCAGCCAGACCGGGATAGGTGACCCAACCCACTTGGCCGTGCGCAGCTAGGAATTCAGCCACCTTCTGCGCATTTGCCACATGGCGATCCATGCGCAGGCTCAATGTTTCCACGCCTTGGAGGGTTGTCCAGCTATTGAAGGGGGCCTGACAAGCGCCAATATCGCGCAAAACCTGCACACGCGCCTTGATGGCAAAGGGCGGCAAGCCCATGCCCAACACATCGGCATAGGCCAACCCATGATAGCTGGGGTCGGGCGTGGTAAAGTTGGCAAAGCGACCACTGGTCCAGTCAAAGTTGCCACCATCCACAATCATCCCGCCAATGGTAGTGCCATGACCCCCAATAAACTTGGTGGTGCTGTGCAGAACAATATTCGCCCCCCACTCAATCGGGCGGCAGAGATAGGGCGTGGCAAAGGTGTTGTCGATCATCAAGGGGATGTTGTGCGCTTTGCCAATCGCGGCCACTTCTGCAAAGGGAAAGACAAAAATGTCCGGGTTGCCCAATGTTTCGCCATAGAGGATCTTGGTATTGGGCTGAACTGCCTTGGCAAAGTTCTCTGGATCGCTGGGATCAACAAAGGTGACTTCGATCCCCATGCGCGGTAAGGTATAATGAAACTGGTTAAAGGTACCGCCATACAAGCGACTGCTGCTGACAATATGATCGCCCGCCTCACAGAGCGTTAAGATCGCCATGGCCTGCGCCGCATGACCGCTGCTCGCCGCCAAGCCAGCCACACCCCCTTCGAGCACGGCAATGCGTTGCTCCAATACGTCGGTGGTAGGGTTCATAATGCGCGTATAAATATTGCCCAGTTCTTTGAGCGCAAAGAGATTGGCGGCATGTTCCGTATCGCGGAATTGGTAGCTGGTGGTTTGGTAGATCGGCACGGCGCGGCTACCGGTGGTCGGATCCGCCTGCTGGCCGGCATGAAGTTGGCGTGTGGTAAAGCCAAAGGTACGTGATTCACTCATGAGATGGCACTCCCCTGATTTTATGATAACGATTAATTGAAATTACGGGTTCCATTTTGCTTCGGTTAGAACTTACGCACTTGGTGAGACCTGTGGGGTCTCCTGCAAATTGACGCAACTGCGTAACTTCTGTTCGACATTCGGTAAATAGGGATCGCAAGCAACAAAAAGCCCTCTCATCTAGGCGATGAGAGGGCTTCAAGTTACCCATTGAATCTGCGACAAAAAATCCCTGAAGCGGGATGAGCAGAAAGGGGCATGTTGCCTTCTCTCATCTTCCAGAACTTGTCTGTCGGACTTGGCACCCTGGCGCTTCGAGCAGCATCATTGCTGTCTCATTGCCGGGTTGCCGAGGCTTCATCGGGCCGATCCCTCCACCTCTCTGGATAAGAGTATACTCTTTGATTATGGTTGCCACTATACCAGCTTCAACCCAAGTTGTCAAATGGAATTTAAGCGTTTTTTATGCTGCGTAACCAACGAAAAGCCGGCTGCAAAAGAGCCGGCTTTTCATTCATCTGGAGGAGAAACCATGCAAGGAGAAACGCCGGTGATAGCGAATGATGGGCAAACCAAAGGTGTGCGCAGCGCCAGTTAGACACCCTGTAACATGCGCTCCACTACCTTTGGCAGGTGAAGGCCAACCACCGTGGCCGAGCCATTGGTTAATTTGCGCAGCCCAAAGAGAGAGAGGCCAACAACGGTAAAGATGACGGCAAACCAAGCCAGCAAACTGCTCATCCAACGATAATTCGTTTGCGTCATTGCCGGATTAACCGTCACCATTGTGTTGGATTCAAGGCTGAGCGTATTCTCCAGCGGTTGCGGGGCGCGGCTCAGGGTTGTTAACGCATAAACTGCTCCCTCGACGCCGCTAACCGGCAGGAGCCGCACAATCGGTGCAGCCAACTCCCCAGTCAACGGTGATCCCAGTTGTGACCCCAGTTGTGACCCCAGTTGTGACCCCAGTTGTGACCAATGCGCGGCATTGTCCGTGCTCATGGCAACACCGGCGGGGGTTTGATGCACTTGGGTATGCCCAAAGAGGTAACTGCTAGCCACATAGAATATATTGATCGGTCAGAGGCACACGCCGCCAGCTATAGCCACCATCTGCGGACCAATAGACCGCCAGTTCATTGGCGGCCCCGATGTAAACCTGCTGCGGATTCTCCGGATCAACGGTGACAGCACCCACGATCACAGTGGACGGCGTGGGCCGTTGCACCCAATGATTGGATTGGCCGGCAAATAATAAACCACCGTCAACGGCGTAAGCCACAGCGTCGCGCGACGCGGGTGCTGCATAATCGCGCACATTCTCGAGCGCAGGTTTCGCGTTGATGAGCAACGAATTGCCAACGGCATTCACCACACTCGTGTATACGGCACTCATTAGCAGTCCCATAATGATAATGGTCAGAACTTTTCCCTTGAGCTTTTTCATGGTGCCTTTCTCCTCGTTTTGCTTGCTCAGTTTTGCTTGCTCAATCTGCTGAGCAACATGGTTTCTGAAGAGAATCCTACATAGCTATAGTTTATTCAACGTTGATCAAGCGTGCTGGATCCGTATAACATCCGATTCAGACCAAAACACAACGAATGCAGCAGCCTAAGCCAGGAGTTGCTACATACTCTCCCACTAATACTAACCTTTACCCACAAGTTGACAGTAGGCAAGGCGTGCCGGGGACGGCCCAGCGGCTTGCCGGCACTACGCTCTGTTTTGGGGGCCGTCCCCGGCACGCTCACCCTCCCTGCTACCCAAAGATGTGGGTAGCAGGGTAGAACTAAAATAAGGGTACACAGGGCTACCGTGGGTGCGATAGTTTGTCTATAAATCAATAAATCACGGGTGCATTTCAATTTGAAGGTAAATTGTAACGATTACGCCAACGCTAAATTCGTGTTGAATTCATTCAGAGCAGCGCGTGATGAAATTTAACGTTGGCGTACGATTCAGGCATCCCCTCTCCCAGGTTGGGGGAGGCACCCAGCGGGTACCCGATCACACTTCCCTCCCTTAGCAGGGGAGCGCGCCTAGAAGGCTACCGCCCGCTGGGTGTGGGAGGGGTGAATCGTTACGGTAAATTTTAGCACGTGCACAACGTGTGCCGGGGACGCGCGACAACCACACCGGGTTGACAAACGGCACCCCGCGCGTCCCCGGCACACTGCCCTCAAATTGAAATGCACCCATAAATCACCCCCGATTTGACGGATCAGCCCAGATCTGTTATACTCCCCAGAGTTATGCGGGGCTGTAGCTCAGTTGGGAGAGCGCTACAATCGCACTGTAGAGGTCTGGGGTTCAAATCCCCACAGCTCCACTCGCAGATCACCCCTTCATCAATTGTGATAGGCAAATTTTAAAAATGAAATAGCTAGAAACTCAGCAGATGAGATTTGACAGAAACGTAATTTTTGGTAGAATTAGGGGCTGTCAATTTCCACAGTGACTAGGCGTAACAAACGCTGGCTGAATAGGATTCAGTGGTTTCTGTACTAAATTGTTGATCACATTTCCAGAAAGATAAATCGCATATTTTGCGTACTTTTTGGGGCTATAGCTCAGTTGGGAGAGCGCTACAATGGCATTGTAGAGGTCAAGGGTTCAAGTCCCTTTAGCTCCACCTCCAAAGACCCTTCCCGCGTGGAAGGAGAAAGACACACAAAAGAGCCGCTATCGGTCTATGACTGATAGCGGCTCTTTTGTTACCCACCGAACGCTAAATAAACTTGGATTCTCGACTGCCCGGAGTGCGTGGCCCGCGCTTGGCACCAAGCGCTGCTTTTCATGCTGATCTTCTTCATTGAACCCGACAAGGATTCATTTCCACCACATTTGTGGAAGATGACTAAGGATAAGGGTGCCACACCCAGTCGGCATGCACAAAGCCACCCGGTTGGCCGATACCGACCAACGCGCAGTGCATCCAACCAATAATAGGGGGTGGCACTTTTCTTGTGTCCCCCAGGTCATAGGTATATCCGGCGTGCTGGCATTGGAAGGTGATGGCCGCAACGGGTGCGACACTGCCCATTAGCAATGCTACGGCGAAGATTGCCGTTGTGACTACTGATTGAAGCGTATTGCGTTTCATAGATTTTCCCCTTGAAATGAATAGAGACTGTTTTTACTGTACAAAACTGCTGTCAGTGACTACAGGATAATCGAAACAAAGGGGGAATACTGGCAATTACAGGCAATCAATCGCCTCAAATTGCTGCATCGAATTATGAACGGATCACCACACCCCTGGCAGTAATCCTAATAATATCAAAACTTTCGCCAAAACCTTACGAACGGTCAAAAACACAAATTAGGACAGTAGAAAGAATAAAGTATCCAGTAGGGGCGGCTTGCAGCCGCCCGTTCGCAGCGAGCCAAACGCGGGGCGGCTGCGCGGCCGCCCCTACGCATGATTTTGTTTGGCAAGTGCTGGATACTTATTTCTTTGAAAGCGCCTTAATGGTCGATTGGTCGATTATAGTAGAGTCTAATCAGAATAAGGATTAGGCAAGGATGACGAGTTATGCTAGGGCAGGTAAAGATTTGAGCGCTTGCCAACGTGCCGTTTGCCAATTGACGAGGCCACAGACGACTTGCATAACGGAAGCGT
>DAOTTR010000182.1:0-1996 GCA_034437715.1 Caldilineaceae bacterium | reverse complement strand
TGAAGCAAGACTATGTGCGCACCGCCAATGCCAAAGGTTTCCGTGAACGCTATGTGATTGGCAAACATGTGCTGCGCAACAGCCTCATTCCTGTGGTCACCTTGATTGCGCTGGGGATTCCCAGTATCTTTGCCGGCGCGATTGTGACAGAACAGATCTTCCGCGTAAACGGCTTGGGCGCGCTCTTGATCATTGCCATCCAAAGCTTTGATATTCCCGTGGTGATGAGCGTGCTCTTTATCTTTGCCGTGCTGATCGTAAGTTTCAATGTGATTGCCGATATTGTTTATGGATTTTTGGATCCGCGCATTCAATATAGTTGAGCAGCAAGTTGATTGGCAAGGGGCAGACCGCTATCGCGACACTTCTTGCGCCTATTTCCATCTGATGAGGTAAGACGAGGCTATGGCCGTAACAACACAGGTTGCTCCGCCAGGAATACAATTAGTGCAGACAAAGTCGACAAAGCCACGTACGCTTTGGTACGATGCCTGGATCCAATTTCGTAAGAACAAGCTTTCCCTCCTGGGCGTCATCGTGCTTAGCTTGCTCATTGTGATGACCGTGATGGGACCACTCCTCTATACAGTCGATGCCGACAAAATCGACATTATGGCCGCAGAGCTAACGCCCAGCCTGAGCAGCGGCCACCCCTTTGGCACCGATGATCTGGGGCGCGACACCCTAGCACGCAATTTGTATGGTGGACGCATCTCGTTGGCCGTTGGCTTCACTGCGATGTTGATCGCCATGACGGTGGGTACGCTGATCGGGCTACTCTCTGGCTTTATCCCCAGTTTGGATGGGCCACTCATGCGCTTCACCGATATGATGTTTGCCCTGCCGCAGTTACCTCTTTTGTTGGTGATCATCATGCTCTTCCGCGATACACTGCGCAGCATTTTTGGGCCAGAAATGGGTATTTTTCTGCTGGTGGTTTTTGTGATCGGCATTTTGGGCTGGATGCCTACGGCGCGCATTGTGCGCGGCTCGGTTTTGTCGATCAAGCAAAAAGAATTTATTGAAGCGGCCAGTTGCATCGGCACACGGCGCGGCAAAATCATGTTTAAGCACATCCTGCCCAATGTCATGAGCCCGATCATTGTTTCGGCCACGTTGGGCATTGCGGCCGCGATTCTCACCGAATCGGTACTTTCTTTTCTAGGGCTCGGCTTTCCCTCGGATGTGCCTACCTGGGGCCGCTTACTCTTTGACGGGCGTGATTTTATGACGCGCAATCCATGGCTGGTCTTTTGGCCTGGGCTCTTTATTTCGCTCACTATCCTCAGCATCAACTTCATGGGTGACGGCCTGCGCGACGCACTGGATCCCCGCCAACGACAGTAGCAGGTAGCAGGTAACAGGACCCTGCTACCTGCTACTTGCTACTTGCCCCAAAGCGCAGATTGCAGAGATCCTCCCTTCATAGTAAAATAGAGAAATGAATATTAGGTTTGCGTCTGCTAGGTGAAAAAGCGTGTAAGACGCGCTGTCTTCTTTTCATTCTACAGCTCGCTTTTGTTATAAACTTTCTGTTATAAATCTATCGTTTACTCGCACAGTTGACTCAGCATATAATTATTTCGCTTTAGGAGGCCAGACTCATGAGTGGTAAAACCAATGGCACGAATGGCACCAATGGCTACAAGGTCGTCGGCACCCGTCCTATCCGTCCCGATGGCATGGACAAGGTGACCGGCCGGGCAATTTATGCCAATGATGTTCGCTTGCCGAACATGCTTTATGGCAAATTTATCCGCAGCCCCCATGCCCATGCCCGCATTCTCTCGATTGATACGAGTGCTGCGGAGAAATTGCCGGGCGTCACCGCGGTTTGCACGCGTGCAGACTTTGGTGAGGTCGCTGACAAAATTCAGGACATGGGCGAAGATTCGGCAAATCTGCGCGAATTACGCGACAATATTATTGCCCACGACAAAGTGCTGTACCATGGACACCCCATAGCGGCTGTTGCTGCTACAAGTTCCAATATTGC
>DAOTTR010000181.1:0-18145 GCA_034437715.1 Caldilineaceae bacterium | reverse complement strand
TGGGCGTAGATACCACGGCAGTTAATCAGGCACGTTACTCGTGTACATCATGGTAAAAATAGGGTACCTTATTTACGCCGGGATCTACTAGTACAGTTGGGCGTAGATACCACGGCAGTCAATCAGGCACGTTTACTCATGTACATCATGGTCAAAGTAGGATGCCTTATTTACGCCGGGATCTACTAGCCATCTTACTGGTTTCCAATGCGCGGCCCTAGCTTGCCCAACACAAGTAACCTGTGCGGTAGATCACAGGCAGGATGGATGAGGATGAGGGGTTCGGGGAATTGCGTGTATGGCGGGTCTATGCTTGCCCAGCCACCAAGTTTCTCTGATCAGATGGCTTGAAAGCTTGGCGGCTGGGTGTGAGAAGGTGAACTTTGCACGCTTTTCTGGGTGATTCAGTTTTCAGATAATGTAGACGACTGGAATTGCAGTAGCAGCACCTCTCTACATATGCGCCTCTTGAGGGCGCAACACCAATACCGCGCTTTGACCACCCCGCAATACTTTATCGGCAGTGCTGCCAATTAACAAACGCTTGATGCCACTCCGCCCGTGGGTTGCCATCGCGATCAGGTCGGTTGTGTGGTGCTGGGCATAGTCTAAAATGGCAACTGCTGGTTGTGGTTCGAGCAGGACATGCGTGGTGATCGTCCCTGCTGCTGTATCTAGCTGCGGCACAAGGGTATCCAGGTAATTTTGCGTTTCCTGGATTGTCTCTCCATCCAGCTCCTCTGGATAGGCGATCAGGCTATCCTCGGTGTAGAGCGGCTCCACGACACGCAGCAACGTATATTGGGCGTGCAGCAATGCGCCAAGCGCCAGGGTTGGTTGAAGAATCTGCTCGGAGAGCGCGGAACCATCCAACGGAATCAGAATGCGCTGGATGCTCGGCGGGTGGGCGAAGTCGGGTGGGGTCGCTGTCGGGCGCAGCAGCAGCAGCGGTACATTGGTCAGGCGTACCAACATGTCCGCCACACTCCCCAGCCAGAAGCGCGCCAGCCCACCGCGGCCATGCGTGGTCATCACCACAAGATCAACATCAGTCGCAGTCACGTGTCTGGCGAGAAAAACACCCACAGATTCGTTCATCATATTTTCCATAGAGCGGTTGAGCACTTCAACCGTGATGGTGATGGCGGGGCAGGCTTTGCGCAGTTTTGTCCTGAGCTGTTCCAAGTAAATTTGCTCATGCTCCAGACCAAGGGGGGCTAGATTTTTGTCAATAACTGGATGACCCTCAATATAAATAGGCGTAATGGAGAGCGCATGAACATGCACCAAGCGCAAGGTTGCGCCGGAAAGTCGTGCGATTTCAGCCGCGCTGGCCAGGGCATGTTCAGCCGAGGGCGAACCATCCAGTGGGACTAGGATCGAGCGATATACCATAATAGAATCCTTTTCACATAGCATTGATTGAGCATCAAGATTGATAGCAGTTTATCCAGCCCAGTACACCAACACAATTAGACTGCGGTCCAGCCAGCATCTGCGGGAATAATCGCGCCGTTGATATAGCGAGACTCGTCGGCAGCCAGAAAGAGCGCAAGCGCCGCAATATCCGCTGATTCGAGCATGGCCGGAATCAGCGCGGCGAAAGCACCTGCACGCGCCGCACCGGCCGCGTCGATCCGGTCTGGGGCCATCGTCTCGCCGATGTTGGTACTGGTGCCGCCTGGGCAGATGGCATTACAGCGAATGCCCTTGGTCGCATAGATCCAAGCCGTGTTGCGTGTCAGCCCCACCAATGCATGTTTAGAAGCCGTATAGGCTGCGCCCGCCGCTGATCCCAGCCGTCGAGGCAATGTTAATGATGGAGCCGCCCCCTTGCGCGATCATGTGTGGGATGGCCCGTCGGCTCGTAAACATGGGGCCGTCCAAGTTGATGCTCAGAACGCGCCGCCAAATATCATCGGACAGTTCGCCGACGCCCTGCATGTAATCCATCACACCGGCATTGTTGCAAAGCACATCCACACGCCCATAGGTGCTGATCGCCAGATCGATGAGATGTTCTGCTGTGGCTTTGTCGGCAATATTGCCCTGTGCACCGACAATCGCCCCACCACTGGATTGAATCGTGGCCACCGCTTCGTCTAGGCGCGCTACATTCCAGTCGCCGGCGACGATCTGGGCACCCTCTGCCGCAAAACGAATTGCCATCGCCCGCCCCATGCCAGAGCCAGCACCTGTGATAACCGCTACCTTACCCTGAAGTTGCATTTGTTTCTCTTTAAGCTTTCATTGACCTATTGACGCACACAATCGCTGGCGTCTACTTTTACCGACAGTGCGATTGCGCCACGCTATGTTTGACCGGATCATCTATCTGTTTGCCATCTGTTATGGCCGGCGAAAAAATTGGACGACGGGTTGTCCCACACCTGGCTACATGCGCGTGCCAGGGTGAGCATTATCTCTGGCACGGTTGTCTCGACGATGCTGTTGTCTGTGCCATATATATTTGTAGCGAAGCCATCGGCGTGTGCATCGGTCTTCCATTGGCCGTCGATCAGATAACGAAATTCATAACGGCAACCACTAGGCAGATCGACCGTTACACGCCAGACCCCGTCACGCTCCTGGCACATAGGCGTAGCCGTGAGCGACCATTGATTAAAGTCACCCACGAGAAAAATACGATCTGCCCATACACTAGCTGGCAGTTCAAAGGTTACGCGCACATGATCCGGCTGTGAAGAACGAGTTTTGTAGATCATGATGGCCCCCTTTCAGCAGAAGCTTGACCCAAAGCGACAGGCTCTGCAAACCGAACTTCAACCTACCCTATTCTTGCGCACGAATCAGCAATAGCGCGCGATCGGCCTGGTTCAGGATGCCGGCGGCGACACTGCCATAAAAGACGCGCGCCAACCCTGTGCGCCCGTGGCTGGCCAGGGCGATCAGATCGGCGTCTTCCTCTGTAGCCGCATGTAGAATCGATTGCACGACCGGGCCACTCTCTATGCGCGTCTTGACCTCGAACCCGTGTGCCTGCAATTGGGCTTGGACGCCAGCCAGGTACGCTTTCGCCGCTTCCAGCAACTGTGTCGTCATCTCTGTGTCATAATAATAAGGGGTCATGCCACCCGCCACGAAAGTCGATACGACCGGTTCCACGACCTGCAACAAAATGAGATGGGAGCCAAATTTCTGGGCAAGCGCTTCCACATAAGGAAAGATTCGCTCGGCACGTTTCGATTCATCCAATGGCACCAAAATCTTGTTATACATGACATTCTCCTTGTCGGCTTGACACGTACGGTTGGGCTGTGCAGGTAGCGCGTCCAATCTTGAGCGGCATATTCCAAGACAGCCATCATTTTTTCTCTTTCACTTTACAACAAAAACTCCCCAGATGCTTGGAACATCTGGGGAGTTTTCTACCTAGCCAAGTGCCTAGTACAGTTGGGCGTAGATACCACGGCCGTTAATAAGGCACGTTACTCGTGTACATCATGGTAAAAATAGGGTACCTTATTTACGCCGGGATCTACTAGTAGAGTGTTTGGTAAATTATGCTGGTTTACGGTAGGTCACGTTTGCAACGTGACAATGCCCAAGAGCGCAGCCACGCCCGAGCCAAGCCTTGCGCCGCTGGTGTGGTTACAAAGCGGCTGGTTTGCATGGAACGAGCCTGTCACGTACCATACGTGACCTACCAATGCAATCTAATCCTGCATAATTTCGGTAACGCTGTACTAGTAGAGCGTTCGGTAAATTATGCGGGATAAACCGTAGTAAAGACTTCAGTCTTTGTCCGATTGCGGGAAAGACTGAAGTCTTTACTACGTGTCAAATCATGCTTGACAGTCCACTCGTAGAGCGTTCGGTAAATTATGGCAAATCGGTTTGTCCGATTTGGTGGAGTACGGCCAGCAAGCGTTCTGGCGGCTCTGCTTTGTTGACAAACGCATCTACGCCGACAGCGAAAGAGGCCGCTTTCGCATCTGAATTGACACTGAGGGCAATGATTCTAAGGGCAGGGTTTTCGGCGTGCAGTAGGGCAATGAACCGTTGCTGGTCACCGCGCGCGCTAAACCCGGGCAATTCCCAGTCGAGAAGAATGAGATCCGGCAACGAGGCTTTGATCTCATCCAATAGCGAATGCGCATCGCGGGCTTCGCCGACAACTTCGATATTTGGTTCATGTTCCAGCAGCAGTCGCATCGCCGAGCGCAGCCACGCCTGGTCATCCGCCAGTAGCACGCGCAGCCCGGTACGCCCCTTGGTTCTGTCCATCATTATCCGTTTGTTGTGATCCATAGTTTCCACGCCACTTTATTTTGGCTATGATTAGTATAAGAAGACGACTGGTTCTCTACACCGGCAACGTGATGGGAAGATCGGCTCGTCGGCAGGCGAGTTCTTTGCCTAGTCAGTTGACTAGGCAAAGGTAAATTATGGGTTATTGTTATTGGGTGTGCTTAGCAATGCTTCAGTTCTGTTTTGAGAGAAGGTTATTTTGCAGGGCAATTGCTACTGCCTCGGTGCGGCTGATGGCGTGGAGTTTGGAAAGAATATTGCTCACATGAAATTTCACAGTGGAACGGCTGACAATCAAGACATCGGCGATCACATGATTGTCCAAGCCTTTGATCATCAACGCCAATACGTCGCGCTCGCGCTCGGTCAGGTCATCACCTAGCACAGGTAACCCATATTGGTTGGCGGCATGGATCAGTGCTTGTGTCGCTTCCGGGGCCAACGTTGGGCGACCATGGTGCGCCGAGCGAATCGCATGGGCTAGTTCAGCGGCGGTGACATTTTTGAGCAAATAGCCAATCGCACCCGCTTTGAGGGCTTCTTGGACAAGATTATCTTCCTTAAAACTGGTGAGGATCAGCACCTGAATGTGGGGATAGCGTTCGCGGATTGTCCGTGTCGCAGCGGCGCCATCCATGCGCGGCATCATCAGATCCATCAGAATGACATCCGGTTGCCGCTGTTCACACAACCGCACCGCTTCGCTGCCATCAGCCGCTTCCGCCACCAGTTCGAGATCGTCATAAGCCAGCAAAAATGCGGATAGGCCACTGCGCACAACGGCATGGTCATCGACCAGCATAACCCGAATCGCAGATAAGTCGCTCATACAAATATCCTCTTTGCCTACACTTTATCTACACAGCGCTGATCTGTACAGCGCTGATCTATACGGATGCAATTTAGTTTTTGGGAAGTGCGCTACTTCTAAAATTTGCTCCCAACTTGAAATACACTCGATCTATACAGCGATGTCAGCTTGGACAAGTTGGTTGCTGATCGACCATTGTACCCCAATGTTGGTGCCTTGATCCGGCGCGCTTTCAACGGTCAACGTGGCCCCAATGTCTTCGGCGCGCTCACGCATAATGCCTAGCCCCAAGTGCGCGGGCATGATGGTTGCAAAGACAAAGCCACAACCGTCATCGGCCACCGAGAGCGAAATCGTTTCTGGTCGACAAGTGAGATTGATCTGTACATGGTGGGCCTGGGCATGTTTCGCCACATTATTTAACGCTTCCTGGGCAATGCGATAGAACGCAATCTTCACATCGGGTGGCAAGTCGGCCTCGCCATCGATCGCCAGCGCGACTGTCACGCGTGCACGGCCCATCACCCCCTCGGCCAACTGACGGAGCAAATCAACCAGATCAATTTCAGCCAACTTGGCGGGCCGTAATTCGAGCAAAAGCGTGCGCATCTCGGCCAACGCACCGCGCGTCAATTCGCGTAACTCTTCTAACTTCTGTTGCCCCATTGCCTGGTTGCGTTGCCAGATGCGCGGCAACACTTCGGCAATCATACTCGCCGAAAAGAGCGTTTGGGTTACGGCATCGTGCAAATCGCGGGCGATACGATTCCGCTCAGCCGTCACGGCACTCCGTTGGATCTGGGTATGCAGGCGCGCATTTTCGATGGCCAATGCGGTCTGATCGCCTACTGTGAACGCCAAACTGATCGCTTCCTGTGAGAAGTTATGTGCCTGTTCATAGCAGAGTAGGAGACCGCCATAGACTTCACTTTTGATCGTAATTGGCACAGCCAGGTAGGCGCGATAGCCCAGGCTAGCCAATTGTGTTTCCATGGTAAAGCGTGAGGTGGCAGAGGAAATTTCGCTCTGTGGGCAATCGGAAATGACCACAGGTTGCTCGGCCAACAAGCCCAGGCTGGGCACAATTTGCGCCATTCTCTCCACCAGCTGCGCTTGTACTTCAGCAGAAAGTCCGTTGCTGACCTGGACGGTCAATTCCTGGTTGCGTTGATCTAGCCAGTAGATCAAGCTGGCATCCGCAGTAAGTAAGAGGCACGCTTGGGCTACAATATGGGCCAGAATCTCTTCCAGTGAACGATTAGAATTGAGAATCGTCAGAATGGCGCGCAGGCCATCCGAGACTTGCTGCCGCCGCTCGATCTCATGCGTACGCTCCGCCACACGGCGTTCCAACAGGGCCTCCGTCTCCTTGCGCCGCGAGATGTCGGTAACGGTCGCAATCACCATGGCTTCGTTGCCCATCTGGAGATAACTTAGCCCTGCTTCAATTGGAAATTCACTGCCATCTTTGCGCTGACCAGCCAGATCCATGCCCGAGCCCATGACGCGCACATGGGGATTCTGCATATAGCGGGAACGATGGTTGATGTGCGCGGCATGGAAATGCCCGGGCATCAATAGCTCAACCGCTTTGCCCCACAGTTCATTGCGCTCGTAGCCAAACAACTCTTCCAACTTGGTGTTGACATAAACAATCTGGCCTCGACTATCCACAACTGCAATCGCGATCGGCGCAGATTCAATCAGCAACTTCAGACTGAGTTGCGCATCCGCGACGAAAGTAGATGCTTCCGGTTGGGTGTTCATCAGCGCATGCTCTGGGTTCATCTTCTCTGCTTTGCGTAAACGTCTTTACACTACGGTGTACCCTGGGAACATTATAGCATCTTCTGACACAAAAAAAAAGTGCTCCCCACATGTTGAACCATGTTAGGAGCACTCGAATTGTTTCTGCTACGCTACGATTACACTGTTGTCGAAGGTTTGATGGATTAGGCTGCGATTGTAGGTCACGTTTGTAACATGACATGACCGTTCAATGCAAACCATCCGGTTCTTAGGCCAATCCAAAAAATAAACGATACGCGCTCGATAAGGGCATGAGGTGTGGTGGGGGAAATCTTCGGTTGTGCCGTGACTCTCATCCGCCGCACCTCGTGCCCCTACGTCTACTTTTTTTTGGAGTAGCCTTATCGAGAAAACAAATAAACACGGCACATTACCGTAGGGGCGGACGCCATCCGCCTATGCACGTCCGGCGGCAGGCACCTTACCGATAGGGGTATCACCCGTTTTCTTGGTGTTGGGCCAAGGCGTGCCAATGATGGGTAGCAGGTAATAGTCCAGCCCGATGTAACCAGCCACCTTCCACGCCAACATTAACAGAATCGCCAGGGTAAAGAGCAGCCCATTCGTGCTGGCACTGCCAGCCATGATAAAGTTCCAGTTGAGCAGCGCCCCAAAAAAGGCCGAGATCCCCACAAAAGCCCCGATGATCAACCCAATGCCGATCAAGATTTCGCCGTAAACAATCAGCTTGGCAAACCAGGTGTAGCTTTCGGTGTTCAACAAGTAGAGAATGAAGCTACGATACCAGTCATACGAAATCGGGGTGCGCCCTTCCAGCGGGATCTGCACCGCATTTTCCCAATAGCCGCGCAACGCCGTACCGCCATCCAGCCAGGCCGGCGTCAACTTGTGCCACCCCGCTTGCAACCAATCCCACCCCAGGTAGATGCGGACAGCCAACCACAGCCAGGCCATTCGTGTATTGTTGAAAAAGAATTTCGCCAGCGGTGGATCTTGAATTTCGCGGTGTGTGATCTGGAAGATGTTCATAAGGTCTCCTTTGTCTATCAAATATCTATCAAATATCTATCAAAATTTTGCTTCTTTACCAATCCCGATGATTGAGGTCGTCCTCGGTCATTCTGCCGTCAGTATAGGATAAATCTACCCATTTGTTGCCGCCCACCCAGTGAGAAGTTTGCCTAGTTTGGCAGATAGCTGCCCACCTAGTCACCTGACCAGGAAGAAACCTAGCATTTGCGTCAGTTCCCATTCCCGCCACCTATCCGGCGCAGGAATTCTCCCTTTGCCGTACAGTGTGTAACAACTTATGGTATATCGACAGCGCAGATCTCCCTGGTACAGTGCCCGGCGTACGATCTGGGTAAACAGACGGGAAAGATAGCACAGTGATCCCCGCAAGCATGGCAAATTCGTCAAGAGCGACATGGTATATAGGCCAAACAACCGCCATGCGGTTTGGGTATGGCGTGCTGGCTTTGCTGGTGGTTGCTTTGCTGACTTTTACAATTTTTCAACCCATTCAGGTATTGCCACGGATTGGGTTGGGCCCTGGTTTTTCTTTTGTCGATCAAAACGGCAACCATTTAACCAATGAAGATCTGCGCGGTCATTTGGTTCTCTATACCTTTACGTATACGAGTTGCCAGGGGGATTGCCCCCAAACCAGCCGCACCCTCCAGCTTGTGCAAGCGCAGCTAGACCAGATCAATACCCGTGGCCTGCCGGTCGATCTGGTGACGATCTCCTTTGATCCAGCACGCGATACGCCGCAGCAACTTGCTGCATTTGCCCACCAATTGGGGGCAGATCTCACCAATTGGCATTTTGTGACAGGGGAGCCCGCCGCGCTAAAAAATGTGATTGGCAGCAGCTTTGGCTTCTATTACAACCAGGCGGCCGATGGCACTTTCACCTTTGATCCGGCCTTTGTGCTGGTCGATGGCGTGGGCATTGTACGCGCCAAATATCGAACAGCGGAGCTTGATCTGGCGCTTGTGCAGCGCGATCTAGAATTGATTGCCACCGAAGCGCAAAACAGTCAAGGAGCGGCGCGCCTTGCCTACGAAGCGGCCCATTTGTTTCTCTGTTATCCGAAATGAGCGAGCGTATGAACCAGCAAATTGCCGAAGAGCCGACGCGCCCATCCCAAGGCGATATAAACATGCCGCGCACGCCCAAGTCGCGGTACACGCTCCGCCGCTTCTGGCAAATGCGTAGTCTGCTTGTGCTGGCGGTGGCGATCCTTGGGGCTGGGTTTTGGTGGCTGCGACCCTACCAATTTCACGGCGTCTATCTACAGTCGCCAGAACGTGCGCCCAATTTTACCTTGATCGCATCCGCTGGCGCGCCTGTCCAGTTGCGCGATTTCCAGGGCAAAACTGTGGTCCTCTTCTTTGGCTACACCGCCTGCCCCGATATTTGCCCACTGCGCTTGGCCGAGCTAAAGCAAACCATGAAATTATTGGGCGAAGCGGCAAATCAGGTACAGGTGGTTTTGGTAACCGTCGATCCGTTGCACGATACAGCCGCGCATCTCAAGCGCTATGTGAGTGCGTTCGATCCATCCTTCTTGGGCATGACCGGTTCACCCGCGCAGATCGATGCGGTGGCTACCCAATTTGGCATTTTCTATGATCCAGAACCAGCCAACGTAGGCACGATCAGCCATACCGGCACCATCACCGTGATCGACGCCGCTGGCTATGTGCGGTTACTTTTTCCGGCTGGCCTTTCCACCGCCGAAATGGCGCAAGATCTGGCACAGTTGATCAGATGATCCCGGCAGGAGAAGCACGTACCTGGTACACTGTAAGCGAAATCATGCGGAATTCAACACAAAACTTGCCTAACAACGTATTCGGTTATTGATCAAACAAGCAAAAAGGAGCAAATTGTGAAAGATCCTGATACACCCAAAGGTACCCTCGCCTTGCTATTGGTTTTTATCCTGCTGACGGTTACGCTATGGGGTTCGGCCTATCTGACCATGTTGTCGCGAGGAGTCGCGCAATGAGTGAGCCAACTGGCATTGAACAGAGCAATCTGCCCAATTTACATGTGGACTGGTACGAAGCAGCCTGGATTCGTGTGAGCCTGTTTATGATGGTGATCTTCTTGCTGGCCGTGATCGCTGCTAGCACGGCTTTTGGCATTCAGGTCCCTGGCGCGTACAGTCGCATCAAGCCGGATGAGATTATGGCCCCCGGCAGTCCCTTTGCTGATCCTGGCTTGCGCGAATTAGCGCCCGGCAAATATGAGGTCTATATTCGCGCCGCGACTTGGAGCTTTACGCCCAGCGAGATTCGTATTCCGGTCGGCTCTACGATCACCTTTTACATCACAAGCCTGGATGTGCAACATGGCTTTAAGATCATGGATACAAACATCAACATGATGGTACTACCCGGCCAGATCTCTACCCTGACAACCATATTTGATAAACCAGGGACGTACAATCTGATCTGCCATGAGTATTGTGGTGCGGCCAATGCGACGATCGGACATCATACCATGTATGGTCAACTCTTTGTCGAAGAAACGCCACCATCCCAGTAATATCCGCTAACTATAGACGATAAAGGAGTAAGTTATGTCTGTTCAGGCAATGCCCGCTCTGCCAATGGCGGTTACGCCAACGCCAACGCCGCTGACCAAAGCCGACTTAGCGATTGTCGATTGGCTGACCGGTTGGAATATTGGCATTGGGATCGGCGCGCTCACGATTGGGCTGGCACTGGGTGTTTTGCAGGGGTTGGAACATGCGGGCATTGATCTCTACCCGCAGCTGATGCCCGTACTCAAAAGCTACTATCAAGGGTTGACCATCCACGGCGTGCTCAACGCGCTGGTATGGACCACCTTTTTCATCTGTGGCTTTTTTACCTATGCCTTTGTCCGCAGTCTCAACCGGCCCCTGCGCTATCCGCGCATCAATGTGGTGGCATTGGTGATCATGGGGGTTGGGTTGCTACTGGCCGCCTTCCCTTTGCTGGCTAACATGGCAACTGTTCTCTATACCTTCTATCCACCGCTCCAAGCCCATTGGACTTTCTATTTGGGGCTCGCGCTGGTGGTCGTCGGTTCATGGACGGTAGGCTACGGTTTCTATTTTACCTATTGGGCTTGGCGCAAGGAAAATCCTGGCGTGCGCACACCCTTCATCGCCCTAGCGACGCTGATCACCATGGTGCTCTGGCAGATTTGTACGCTGGGGGTGGCTGTGGAAATTCTGGGCTTTCTGCTGCCCTGGTCGCTGGGGTGGATCGGGGGCACCGATCCGCTGCTGGATCGCTCGCTCTTTTGGTTTTTTGGTCATCCACTGGTCTATTTCTGGTTGCTGCCCGCCTATGTTTCCTGGTATGCCATGTTACCCGCGCAGACCAATGGCAAAATGTTTAGCGAACCGCTGGCGCGCTTGGTCTTCTGGCTCTTTCTCTTGTTCTCGACACCCGTCGGCTTTCACCATCAATATACCGATCCGGGTATTCCCCAGGGCTGGAAGTTTCTGCACATGATCTTGACCTATGGCGTCGGTTTTCCCAGCCTGCTCACTGCTTTCACCGTGGTGGCCTCGTTGGAACTTGGGGCGCGGGCGCGTGGTGGCAAGGGCTGGCTGGGCTGGATCACCAAGTTAAACTGGGGCGATCCTTCCTACGCCGCGCAAAATTTGGCAATGATTCTCTTTATCTTTGGCGGCATTGGCGGCCTCACCAACGCCTCGTACAATGTAAACCTGGCGGTCCACAACACCACCTGGATTCCCGGCCACTTTCATTTAACTGTCGGCTCGGCCACAACGCTCACCTTCTTCGGCATCTGTTATTGGCTGGTCCCGGCGCTCACCGGCAAACGGCTTTTCAGCACAAGGTTGGCCCTGGGGCAAGCCTGGAGTTGGTTCTTTGGCATGTTGCTTTTTTCCAATGGCTATCACATGCTCGGGCTGGAATATGGCGCGCCGCGCCGTACCATGTTGGGCGCGACGCCCTATGCCTCGCCCGAATGGACACCCTTTTTGATGGAAACCCTGGTCGGTGTCGGGCTCTTGACCATCAGTGCAACCCTTTTCTTTGTTGTCATCTTTGGCACGGTACTGCTGGGGCGCAAACTGAAGTCACCGGTGGAAATGCCCATCGCCGAACCGCTCGATCCCACACCCGCGCCCGCTTGGTTGGACAATTGGGGGCCGTGGCTCTATGGCACGGTCGCGCTGATTATTCTCTCCTACGGGCCGATGTTCTTCCAACTATTCAGCGACATGCAGTTGCTCTGGCCAGGCAAGCAAGTCTGGCCCCGTTGAGGTGCGTGTTATAAAAGGTGACCGGCATCTTGCGGATGCCGGTCACGTCTCTACTTAATACCACGATCTGATTCCTATTGTTTTATTCGCGTAGCCGTGGATCCAACACATCGCGCAGGCCGTCGCCCAGAAAGTTAAAAGCCAACACGGTGATCATAATCGCCAACCCCGGAAAAATCGCCAGCCCCGGTGCGATCTCCATAAATTTGCGCCCCTGGCTGAGCATCAACCCCCACGCGGCATCGGGCGGCTGCGTACCCAATCCCAGAAAGCTCAGGCCAGCTTCGGCCAGAATCGCCAGCGACAGAGAAAGCGTCGCCATGACCACCAACGGGGCCATAATATTGGGCAGCACATGGCGCAGAATAATGTGCCCCTGTCTGCCCCCCACCACATGTGCGGCTTCGATATAAGTTTCATTTTTGACGGTGAGCACCGAGCTGCGCGCCACCCGCGCAAAGGTTGGCGAATAGACCACGCCAATCGCCAGCATGGCATTGGTCAGGCTGGGCCCCAGCAGACCGGTGATGACAATCGCCAGCACCAAGGTGGGAAAGGCGAAGAGGATATCCATAAACGCCACCAAGACGCTGTCAAATTTCCCGCCAATATACCCAGCCAGCACACCAGTCGTCACCCCCAACGCAAGCGCCAGACTCACCGACAGCACGCCCACGTAGAGCGAGGTGCGCGACGCGAAGACCACGCGCGAAAAGACATCGCGCCCCAGTTCATCGGTACCCATGAAATGATCGGCACTGGGTTGTAATAAACGCTTGGACGCTTGCGCTGCCGGATCATAGGTGGCGACCCAGGGAGCGAAGATGGCCATGAGAATGACCAAGACAACAATCAGGCCGCCGAGCGCGCCAATTGGATGACGCCGCACCAGCCGTCGAAAACTAGTGAAAACCCCCGGCGGGACACGACGGGTCGGGCTAACAACGGGACTGGCAATGGCTTCTGGAAGATTCATAAGCTGGAAGAAATCAGTTTCGTGAGTGACAAGTTAAACATGGCGGGTGGCGGGTAATGATGCTACCTGCTACGTGCCACGCCGAAATTTTTGCTAGCCCAGAGGGGCCTAAGTAAGACAGTAGTGCAGTAGGACAGTGAGTCAGTGGCTGTCTACTGTCCTACTGTCTCACTGAACTACCATTGGTCTATTTACGCCGTCGTGTACTAGCTATACTTGATTCTGGGATCAAGCAAGCTATAGGTCAGATCGACCAACAGGTTGATAACGACAAAGATCACAGCCAGCAACAGGGTCGCCGTCTGCACCACCGGATAATCGCGATTGAAGATTGCCTGGATCATGGTCCAGCCGATACCGGGCAATCCAAAGATTTGTTCGATGATAATCGACCCACCCATCAGCGCGCCCAATTGAATCCCAATAATGGTGATCACAGGGATAAAGGCGTTCTTGAGGCCATGCTGCAAGAGGATCTTGCGCTCGCTCAAACCTTTGGCGCGCGCCGTGCGGATGTAATCCTGGCGCAACACTTCGAGCAGGGATGAGCGCACCATGCGCATCTCGACTGCCATCAGTTGCACCGAGAGCGCTAGCGCCGGCAGTAACATCTGGAGCAGATTGCGCGGTAAATTTTCAAAAGGCGAAACCCAGATCACCGAGGGTGCCCAGCGAAAGGTGAGCGAGGTAAAGAGCAGAAAAAGCGTCGCCAACCAAAAACTGGGCATAGACAAGCCGATCAAACCCGCCACACGCGCCCAAAAGTCCAGCGGGCCATTTTGCCGCACCGCCGAGATGATACCCAGCGGCACCGCCACCACCACCGATAGCAGGATTGCCAGCAGCGCCAGCTCGATGGTGATCGGCAGCGCGCGCAGAATTTGGTCGGCAATTGGCTCGCGGCTGCGGAAGGATAGGCCCATATCACCGCGAAACATGCCACCGATCCACTTGGTATATTGCAGCGGCCAGGGATCATTGAGGCCAAAACTGTCGCGCAGTTGAAACTTTTGTTCGTCGGTGAAGGTGGGGTCCATGCCCACCAGGGCATCGACAATATCGCCGGGCAACAGCCGCACCATGGTGAAGATCAGCAATGACATCCCCAGCAACGTGGGAATCAATAAGACCAGACGACGAATAAGGTATCGGTTCATAGGAGCAAACGTGATGATTGAACGACAGGATTAACCCTTGCCTACAAGGGGATGGTGAGTATTCCGAGCAAGGGCGGGCTTTGGTCCTGATTCGGAATACTTAGGACAGTAGAAAGAAATAAGTATCCAGTAGGGGCGGCTTGTAGCCGCCCGTTCGCAACGAGCCAAACGCGAGGCGGCTGCGCGGCCGCCCCTACGCATGATTTTGTTGGGCAAGCGCTGGATACTTATTTCTTTGAAAGCGCCTTATGCGATGACGACGGATTAACTATCCAGCCAGACGGTGCGTAGCCCAGGGTGGAAGTCATTAAAGCCGACGTACATATCCTTCAGATTGTTACGTACGGCATGGAATTTAAAAGGCTGGCAGATGTAAATATGCGGGGCTTCGTCCAGAATGATTTCCTGGATGCGCCGAATCTGTTTGTGGCGTTCCTCGCTGTTCAGTTCGACCAATGCCTTCTGATAGAGTTCGATCATTTCGTCATTCTTCCAGCCGTCGCCATTGTTGAACCAACGCGCCGCCACCCCTGCCGCCGGATCACCAAAGTCATTGACATAGCGGGTGACATCGGGGCGCATACCCCGGCCCGTGGAGCACCAATCAAAGGTGCCATCACCCACGCGCTTGGCAAAGGGGCCGATCTCCTCGGCAATGACTTCTACGGTGATATTGATCTCCTTCAATTGCTGTTGCACCACCTCTGCCGTTTGGGTGGCGTCATGGTTGGCAATCGAATAGAGGGTAATCTCAAAGCCATCGGCGTAACCCGCATCGATCATGAGTTGTTTGGCGGCTTCCAGATCCTGTTTGAACCAATTTTCTGCCAATTCTTCAGAGGAGATAAACCAGTCGCCATAGCCAGGTGGCACGGCGGCGCTCAACACGGCCTCACCGCCAAAGACATTGTCGATGATCTGTTGGCGATCAATCGCCTTGCTCATGGCTTGGCGTACCCGGACATCGTTCCATGGTTTGTCATCGCCCAAAATCGTGAATTGCAACACACGCGGGGCCGAGAAAAGCCCCTTGAGAATCGTAATATCGGGGTCATTCGCCAGGGTCAGTGCCGTATCGGCGGTCACGCTACAGCCGTGGATCTCGCCCGAACGCAACGCGGCAACACGCCCACTTTCATCGGGCAGCACCTTGAGCGTGATTTTATCCAGATAGGGCAGATCCGGCTTCCAGAAGTCGGGATTGCGCTCATATTCAACGCGATCATTGGGCACATATTGAATCAGTTTGAAGGGGCCGGTGCCCACGCCTTCGGTCAGCAAATTCCAGCGCGTATAGGCATCTTTGGGAATGATGGCGCTATAGCGAGCCCAAGCCAGATAGCCTTCCACGCTGGGATCTGGCCCGGTCATGTTGAACTTGACGGTGTACTTATCAATCGCTTCCACGCTTTCAATCGCCGGATAGAAGGAGTTCGGCACACCTGGTTCGGGCGGCGTCTTTTGCAGTTCCATCGAATAGATCACATCGTCTGCCGTCACTTCGTCGCCATTGTGGAACTTCAAGCCTTGGCGTAGATAGAAGATCCAGCTTGTGTCATCGGGTGCTTCCCAGCGTTCCGCAATGGCCGGCTGCACATTGAGATCCTTATCCCATTCTAGCAAGGAATCGTAAAAAAGTTCCTTGCCCCAATGGTTGGCCCCACTCACCCCACCAAAGGGAATGAGGTTCACCACATCCGAGTCAATCGCCCAGGTCGCCTCACCACCGGCCTTGGGGGTGGTCGACGCCGCGGGCGCATCCGCCGCCGGGGCC
Organism: Caldilineaceae bacterium; assembly: GCA_034437715.1. Lineage (GTDB taxonomy): Bacteria > Chloroflexota > Anaerolineae > Caldilineales > Caldilineaceae > JAHBVH01. The sequence continues at coordinate 2,086 of DAOTTR010000181.1, read as the reverse complement.
TCGGCGACGGGTGCGCCCGGTTGCGCGCAGGCTGCCAATAGGGTCTGTGCTGCACCCATAGACATGCCCAAGAGCAGGGCATTGCGCATGAATGCGCGTCGGCTCATGCCGCCGCGCCGAAACAAGGCTTGCAACTGATAGGGGTTGGTTGGTTGATCTGCCACTGAGTATTCTCCTTGTATGTATCTTCGTGTTTGTTCTTAGCGTTTATGATTACCTAGATAGGCTCATTCGTATAGCAGCGTAGTAGAGAGCCGCGATGACGGTTGGCTTTCGTGTACTATCAAATCGCGGGTAGGTGGTCACTGGGCCGGCAGAGGTCGAAGCAAGCTGGGCAACACAAGTCGCCTTGTTATCAGGATTATAAAGGAGATACGCATTGCCGTCAACCATGTTTTTTACGAAAGCTGCCTACTTCCCCTTGGTCACTATGGATAGCAGAGAGAATCGCTCAATCGCCAGGGGTTGGCACCACTGCCATTACGTTCGTGAAGAATGCTCGTTCCACGCGGAGCATGGGAACCAGCAATCCTTACCTTAATGGCCGTGGGGTTGGTATCCAGCAAAATCTGTTTGACAATCATCCAGCTTTCGAGTAGGCTGATTTGTGGTAATCATTTCTATCATCAAGCGCCAGCCGCCACATCGGTGCTGACAGCAACTGCTTTGGACCAATACCGTTGACCACGCATCTTTCCCAACCCATTTACGATGTCCGCTTTCTCTATGACCTCAAAGTCCCCATGCGCGACGGCATTAACTTGTCGGCGGATCTGTTCTTGCCCAAGGTTGTTCTGGCGCAAGGGGGCGGCAAGTTTCCCACCCTTCTATTGCGCACGCCCTATGAAAGTCTGCTCCAGATGCACATTGAATGGGGCGTCTGGTGGGCAAAACGCGGCTACGCCGTGGTGATCCAAGATTGTCGTGGCCGCTTTGAATCCGAAGGGGTCTACTATGCCTATCACGATGATGGCAATGACGGCCATGATACGCTGGGGTGGATCGCCGAGCAGCCGTGGTGCAATGGCAAGATCGGCACCAGCGGGCGCTCGTATGGCGGGATCGTGCAGTGGCAACTGGCACCCCAGCGCAGTCCGCATTTGACAGCTATGGCTCCCCAGGTGATCATGGGCGACTATTTCCGCGATTGTCATCGCGTGGGCGGCGCCGTGCAATGGCTGTTGACGGTGGGTGCGGCAGTGATCTTTTCGACCAATGTTTCGCTCATTCAGACTGGCGCAACCCATATTTTTGGCAACCAAGAATTTTACCGGCACCTGCCGCTGATCACCGCCGATGAAGTGGCGATTGGGCGCAAAGTGCCCTTTTACCGTGACTGGCTGGAACACGACCTGTACGATGACTACTGGCGCGCCATCAACACCGAAGAAAAGCTCGACCAGATCGACGTGCCTGTCTATCAGCAGGCCGCCTGGTATGATCCTTATACCGAGTCCATGTTGCGTATGTGGAATGGCATGCGTGCGCGCGGTTTTTCGGCGCACGCCCGCCAAAATCAAAAAATCTACGTCATTCCCTGGACTCATCATCTGCCCGAGGGCTCACGCCTGGGTGATCTGGACTTTGGCCCCCACGCGCCCATTGATCTGAAGCAGGAAGATTTGCGCTGGTTTGATCACTGGCTCAAGGGCAATGACACCGGCATCATGACCGAGCCACCCATTCGCCTCTTTGTTATGGGCGCGAATGGGTGGCGCAATGAACACGAATGGCCGCTGGCACGCATAGTCTGGACCCCCTACTATCTGCACAGCAACGGCAAGGCCAACACGCTCTACGGCGACGGCAGCTTAACGCCCGACTTGCCCACCAACGAACCGGTTGACCGCTATGATTATGATCCGCACAATCCTGTGCCGACGGTGGGGGGCAACAACTCGACCTGGACCTGGATCAAATTTGCGCGCGATCAGGTTGTGCCCGGGCCGGTGGATCAACGTGTGATCGAGCGGCGCGATGATGTGCTGGTCTATACCAGCCCAGCGCTGGAAGCCGACCTGGAAGTCACGGGGCCGCTGGCGGTGGTGCTCTATGCTGCGTCGTCGGCGCGCGACACCGATTTCAC
>DAOTTR010000180.1:0-7423 GCA_034437715.1 Caldilineaceae bacterium | reverse complement strand
AAGTTCTTGCCTTTGTTGACTACTTCAATCGTACGATGGCAAAACCCTTCAAATGGACTTACAAAGGCAAGGCTCTTTCTATTTAATTGTTACGCTTATTTATGCCTAATTGTACTAGTCAGTCGCTCTTTACCGCGCAGGCGCAAGATGAACCGACAGCCGTTTATATGCCTGATGCGGAACAAACAGAAATCGCTGAAGCGACCGCCCAGGCCGAGCCAACCGCCATCGCGCCGCCCTTTGAGCAAGAGACGCCGGTAACACCTTACCCAACGTTCGCGGCTCCGACTGCATTGCCCCTGCCGCCCTATCAGCCGATAGAGGATTTACCTTACTGTGACGAGTCTTACGATGAGATTAGCGGCAATCAAGGGTTCCCAACTGAGGAACAAATGGACGATCCGGCTGTGTGTCGGGCGCGAATACTGGAAGATTCAGGCCCGGATGCACCACTTGTCCATCCCTGGGTACTAGAAGGCAAATTCTCGCATAGAGTCAAGGATGGCGAGGATGTTGAATCTTCCGCAACTAACGCAAACCCGTACAAATCGTGGGCTACCCATTTTTTAGAATGTATTGGTGGGTGCTTGCTCGGCCCCAACTTTACTAAGGTGCGCGCCGTATTGTCGGCAAAGCCGCCAATACTTTTATCAGGCAACTATGGTTGGGGTGCATATAACACAGCCAATCGTCTGCATTATGGGAGTAATACCCCTTTCAGCTGTACGAGAGATGGTGAGGTTACGAGTAGTGATAAGAATGGATCTATCGGCGTAATGTACGGCTCACACCGTGGTGGTGTTGCCAACGATGGGTGGATGCACGTCTTCTGGGAGAAGTTTATGCCCAACGATTGCTCCCAAAACATAACCGCTATCAGAATCAACCCTAATGCGGCAATCCACTTTCAAATTTACTCTGAGACTTCTTTCGGCCTTATCCGCTGGGTCGGTCGGGCATGGTTGAACAGTGCGTGGACGATCTTCTTTAACGAAGTAGCATTGGAAAATGCGGAATGGGTCGATGCAGGGCTTGAAATCGGCGCAGCAAATCAGGACAAGCAACGTGTTCGCGTCCCGATGAATTTTGCACACAAGATGGGTATTATTTACGGAGGGACTGACTATACTTGGTTCAATGATGTTATGCCGAGCGCGATCAACGGCCCTAGTAGATCCCGGCGTAAATAAGGTACCCTATTTTTACGCTGATGTACACGAGTAACGTGCCTGATTAACTGCCGTGGTATCTACGCCCAACTGTACTAGTAATACCACCACCCTGACGGATGCCCCTTGGAACGTTATGGGATTTAGCGTCAGGTGACTTTACATCTATTTCTGCGGAGGCAAATCAAGCACCATGAACCATCGCATATATGCTATCGTTATGTTGTTCATCTTGCTCCTTGCCATCCCAGGAGCAGCCAGTGCGCAGGATGCGGATAATAACATTTACCTCCCACTTGTGACAGTCAAGCCCTGCACCGAAGCGGAGCTAGAAAGTTTACGAAATTGGGACGGCAAGACCAACGCTGAACCTGATTATGAATCAAAAGCAGGCTGCCAGTTACCAGTAGTCGGCGCGCCGCTCGATCAACCGCGCGGCGTTGCGCCAATGTCAGAGGTCGAATCGGCTGACCTTTTCACGACCAACAAGTACGCAAAACAAAATCTAAATTGTACGACATGCACCACTAGCAATGGCGTAGCACTCGTCAGAACCATTCACTCAGCCAAAGAACCGTATATAACGGCTGGCAACTGGTCTAATTACTGGTGGGGCAATGGCACATCCGTCTTTAACAATACACTCGTCACCTGTCAGAACGGTGTACAATTGTATCAGCAGGCCGGTATGGGGATCGGCAAAGGGCGTCTAACGAGTTCGATCAACCTAAACCAACCAATGTTGTATTCAGTCGTGGCGCGGCCGGGGTATTGTTACGGGTTTACGACCTATCAAGCCGTCCTTCCCAACGCCGCCCTTACAATGGAGATGTACAGAGAGTCTAACGGCACATGGACGGCTAGAGCGTGGTTCGATCGTGGTACCACATCTTTACCTATGATACGTCACTCAGTGGGGCAGCACAAGGGATCTCGACCGGACAAGAGGTTGGAGCCGCAGACGCAAACTTTACCTATATTAAGGTTCCAATGAATTTTGTTCACAAGGCGGCTTTCACAGCCGTTGGCAATATTCTTCGACCCTGGTCTGACATTTCGTTGCCGCCCTATCTGACAGGCAAGTCTGTCTGGTACGCCAATTCGCCCTGGAACGTAATGGATCTGGTCGGCGGTGACTATACCTCCATTTCTGCAGAGATCAATTAACCGTCCGTTTCCCCCAACAAGCTTGAGGCAAACGCAAACATGAGTCATCTCAATTTTTTCGGGATGACTCATGTTGGAAATATGCGTTTATTTAGGAATATAACAATGCCTACGCAGCTACCGTACAACCCGTGAAAGCAACACAGCGATCATTGCGCAGATTCATACAATTCACCCCTTGTACAACGCCTTCCTTGGCCGGTACCTCGTCTGCTTGAAAGCGAATCAACTTGCCCAGCTCGGAAATGACAAAGAGATCATCACCTGCCTTCACCGCATAGGCACCGACCAATGTCTCTGTCTTCATCGCCACTTTGCCACTGGCCCCCGGCGACTTATTCGGCGCAAAGCCACTCAGCAGACGAATGGTGCCTTTGCCATCATCAGTCAACAGAAAGACGCCACCGTCCTCTGCCGTACCAGCCACGCCTACCACCGCATCACCCGGATCAACACGCATGCCCAGACAGCCACGCACCGGCACCTGGCGTTCGGTAAAGCGGATGCCCTTACCCTGGCGCGTCACAATCAACAATTCTTCGTTGCCAGTTGTCCAACAGCCTGCCGCCGGCGCGCCGCCTTCGCTAATGTTGTAGAGCATGGTGCCCAGTTGCAGCCCTTTGCCCAGATATTGATTACCAATCCGGCGTACCTGGCCGCGCACGCTCACCAAAACCAGATACGCGCCCCCCTGATCAGGCATGACGACGGCCAGCTTTTCATCGGGGCGCAGGGGGAAATCAGCCAGGAGCGATTCACCGCGCCCGCGAATCTCGGTTTCGGGGATGGTGCGCACCTCACTCCGAAAGGCGCGACCCTGGTTGGTGATCAAAATTAGGCCAGCGCTTTCATCGACCGAAAGCAGAAAGGCCGGCGGATCGTCATCGCCACTCTCCAGATCAAAGATCCCCATGCCGCCGCGCCGCTGGCGCAAATAGTGATGACGGGGGGTCCGTTTGGCCAAGCCATTGGCGCTAATGCTGACCACATTCATGGTCGTCGGCCCTTCACTCGGTTCCAGCGGGGCTTCGTTGCGTGGGCGGCGCTCGCCCTCATCATCGGCGGCATCGAGTGCCGCTTCCAACGCTTCAATATAGGCGAGCACGGCGGGGGAGACCGCCGACAAATCAGGCCGTTCAAGATTCATAGTCCAACCCTACCTCTTCTTGCTAACTTTTCTTGCTAACCTTGTGCGCTCAGAACGCCGCGTCGGGTGGGATCGTTTCGGCCAACCGCAGCACTTCCTCGGCATATTTTTGCACTTCCGGGGCGAGCTCATCCCACGTGCCGCCACCTTCAATATGCTGCAACACTTTGTCTGGTCCCCAGTTATAGGCCACCAACATCCACTCGCGCTCGGGGTGGCCCTGTTTGCTCAAGATCGTGCGCAGATAATCAAGATAAATTGCCGATACTAAGACATTGCTGTAACTATCAAACGGATCGGAAGCCTCGACAGCCGGTGCCCACTCGCGCCAGGTAGCGGGCATGATCTGCATCAAGCCCAACGCCCCCTGATTGCCCAGCGCCAGCGAATCAAAGCTGCTTTCCACATAGGCCTGCGCCGCCAACATGCGCCAGTTGAGATCATAGCGCATGGCAATTTCCTGAAACATCTGGGCATAAGTCATGGCGCGCGCCGGTGCAGGCGCCACAGTTTGTGGTGACGAAACAGCGGACGCGGCAACCGCTTGTGTTGTGGAAAGCGCTGGCGCCTCTGTGATGTTCGCTGATGGTACGGCAGTCGCGATCAACGTCAGCCGCGGTGCATCATTGGGGGCGGAGATCTGATCCAACCCGACGAGTGGCACGGCCGGATTGCGCGCTTCTGACTGCGTACGATCGGGTGCCATCAGCGATATTTGGCCGGGATTGGCGCTCGGCACACTGTGGCTGGCACTTGCACCCACGGCAGGATTCGCCCCCGCCGGTTGCAACAGGATGGTCACAATCGCAGGCGGTGGAGCCATATTGACCGACGGTAGGGGGGCTGCTGGTTGCGCCATGTTGACAATCAAGGCGATCAAAACGGCCAATCCACCCAAGCCCACCCCAATCACGACAAAAGAGAGCAACCCCAATAGTGTCGCCACCTGCCAAGGGCCAATCACTGGGGCCAGCGCTATGCGCGTTAGCACACTCTGCTCTGCTGTGCGATCAGCCTTAACGGTGGCGGTCAACTGAATCGGGCAGATGCGTTTGGCGCGACCAAACCACGGCTGAGACTGGGCATAAATTTGCAGCGTCACCGGCGACATGCGCCCTGGCGGAATCGTCACCATGGCCTGTTGGGGGCGCGCCTGCCGGATCCCAGGCGCTTGAAAGGTGATCTGGCAGGCATTGGCCCCATCTTGCGCACGCAAGATCACTGTCGCCGGATGATTCCCACTGTTGATGATAGGGGCCGTTACGCTAACCGAGCGCCGCCACCAAGTCAACGTGCGGTAGGGCACAACCGGTTTACCCAGCTTCAACTCCCAAAAGGGCGCGATGGCCAAGGTTGCCACCAGTTGGCTCTGGCGCGCGGGATATTCGTCGGCTTCGATCACAAAAGTCAGGGTATATTCCCCGGCGCGACTGATGGCAGCTTTGGGCGGCTTCAACACAATGGCAACGGTAGCGCGCTCACCGGGACGTAAGACGACACCGGGCAGCGGTGCGGCCAGCCATAACGCCGGACGACTTTGCGCAATCTTCATGCTAAATTGGGCGCGCTGTGGGCCATTGTTGAGCAAGGTCAACTGATAGATCGCGCTCGCCCCTGCTTCAATCATCTGTTGGCGCGTATCCAGGCTAACGATGATGCGCTCATCGATCTGATCTACCAGGAAGTCATTGGGCGCGTCATCAGGTGTGGTTGGCGTGATAGGCTCAACGAACGTTGCTTCGCCATCAATTTCAATGACAGTGGCTTCGCCGTCCAGATCAGTTGTTAGCTGCCTGCCCTGCGGATCGAGCACCTGCCAATTGCGCAGCGGCAACGGTACAACCGCTTCACTTGGCAGTTCCTGTTTTTCAGCGTCGCCCATGGATTCCTCAGCCATTTGTTGCGGTCGATTTCCTTGTTGCTGGATTTGTGCGGATTCGCATGGTCTATAAGTATCAATTGTAACTGCCTACCTGTCAAGTTAGGTATGTTTTAGCCAAAAGCAAAGCCGATCAGCCGGTCGCGTGTGATCATGCCGCCGCGTTCCAGCGTCTTACGCGAAGCTATACTGAGCAAGGCCATAGATGATAACGATTTCTACCATTTTTCTCTAGGGTCGTAGTTATCATTTATGCCCTTCACGAGTATACATTACCGTGACCACAGCCCGCAATGGGCAGATAGCCCAGCGCGTATGTACGCTCCTTCAACTGCTGAATCAGATACGCGCCCACACCACGTTGGCGGTGATCAGGGTGAACAAACATGCCAATACAGTTGTAGGGTGGGTGAATCAACACTGGATCGGCCAGACCAATACCAAGGAACTCGTTGGCTGCTTCCAACACATAGAGATGTTGTGCGGCGATGTAGGGTTCATAGGCCTCTAAGAAATCGCCACACAGTTCGGCCAATCGTGCCACTTCACTGATGTGCGCCAGCCGCAAGGTGACATCGGCATAGTCCGACAATATTTCAGTGGTGCGCCAGCCATCCTCAAAGAGATAGGCTTGACACCAGATGCGCTGTTGAAGCTCGCTGCACAGCGCAATCGACAGCGGATCGCGCGTCGCGATCACCGCCGAAGTCATCAACCCGTCACGAATTAGCTGGGCAAAGATATCTGGCCCATGCGGTATAGCCTGGCGCACCAGATGAAATTGCCACAGTTGCTTATGCTGGTCGATACAGGCATAGCCAATGACTTGGTTGTTGGCGGCAATGGCATAGTGCGTGCTCGCCCGCGCATTATCTTCGGCATAGCCCTCTAAGCCGCCATGCAATGTCGCCACATAGTGTTGGCGCAGGTGAAGAATTTGTTCAAAAGTTGTGGCTTCGATTGTAATCATCCATTGCTCCGTACTGCTTGTTGCGGTGCTGTATTCACCTGTAATTGAAAGAGATCCGGGCGGGCATAGTGGCCGACGACATCCAGATCATACTTGCCGCGCACGATCTCGCTGAGGTCCAGATCAGCCGTGAGAATCGCCGATTGATCAAAGACGGGACCCGCCAACACTTGGCCCAGTGGACTGATAATACAACTGCCGCCGCGGATCAGCACCGTAGCAGGATCATCGCCCTGAATCGGTGCGTAGTCGGCGGGGAAATCGTCGCGCTTGGCAAATTGGCAGCTAGAGAGCACAAAACAGCGCCCCTCTGCTGCAATGTGGCGCATGGTCGGCAGCCATGTCTCGCGATCATCGACGGTGGGCGCGCAATAGAGTTCGACGCCCTGGGCATACATGCTCATGCGCAACAGCGGCATATAGTTCTCCCAACAGATCACCGCGCCGAGCTTGCCAATTGGTGTTGGTAACACCGTGAGCGTCGAACCATCGCCAAAGCCCCAGATCAGCCGCTCCATGGCCGTCGGCATGATCTTGCGATGCTTGCCCAGCAACCGGCCATCATCGCCAAAGAACAACACCGTGCAATAGAGTGTGCCCCCTGCCTGTTCGATCACGCCGATCACCAAATGGAGCTGATGGGTGCGCGCCAACTCACCCAAGATATGCGTTTCTGGACCGGGCACATTAATGGCACTTTCCCAATAGCGCTGAAACATCTGCCGGCCCGCGGGCGAGCGCATACCGACGCGTGCGCCAAAGTCAATGCCTTTGGGGTAGCCCGTCACAAAGGCTTCGGGAAAGACCACCAATTGCGCGCCTTGGGCCGCGGCTTGTGCCACCAGGCTCGCCACTTTGGTCATGGTCTGGGCGGTGTCAAATGCGACCGGCGCGTCTTGTACCACGGCGGCGCGGATTATCGTCATAACATTGCGTCCTTTGGTCATTCGGCGTAGGGCTACCCAGATCCACGAAAGTTTTTCTTCATAGCCCTACGTCGGTCAATTGATCAGTAAAGTTGTCCCCAAATAAATTCAGGTGCATTCCGGGATAGCGCCAGATCGATTCCCTTCCTTGCGCTATCGCTCGGT
>DAOTTR010000179.1:0-2288 GCA_034437715.1 Caldilineaceae bacterium | reverse complement strand
CCGTCCTTGCCCAATGATCTAGATCAAGACGGGCACGCGGGGGTTGGCGAAGAAAATTACGGGAAAAACGTAAGTTTTATCCGCCCACCCCCTCATGCCCCTACCTTGCGTAACATGAGAAAGCTAACACTGAATTATGCTTGTGTTATTCGGGGTAGATACGGGCAGTTGGTACTTCGCCAGCGGCAATGTTTTCAGCAGTGATTTCATAGACCGCAATCTTGGGATCGGCACAGTCGCCGTTCTCACCACAGGTGATGTTACCGGTCAGGCCTTGGAAATCGGTGGTGGCATAGAGCGCATCGCGCAGAGCTTGGCGACCAATCGTCAAGCTGCCATCTGCATTTTCTACGGCCACGGCTTCGACAGCGGCGGCAATGACATTCACGGCATCATAGGCATGGGCGTGGAAAGCGCTCGTGGGTTTCTCACCATAGGCAGCTTCGTAGGCAGGTAGGAACTTTTCTGCATAGTCAGGGCCAAAGGTCGAGAAGTCGGGGCTGGAGAGGTACATGCCTTCGGCAGTTGCACCAGCCGCCGCCAGGAAGTCGGGCGAGAAGAGACCATCAGCGCCCATGGTCTTAATTTCCGGGCCCAGGCCTTCGATCTCTTCGCTCTGCACCGTGATCAAGCCACCGGAGGCGGTGAAGATTGGGTAGTAGAGCATTTCGGGGTTGGTTGCAGCAATTTTGGTTAATACTGGGCGCATGTCGGTGTCAGTTGGGCCAACCGCTTCTGCTGCGCTAATTGCGCCACCCATCTCGGTAAAGTTTGCAGTAAAGGCATTGACCAAGCCTTCGGCATAGGGGCTACCATCATGGATCGTAGCAACATTCTTGAGTCCCAATTCTTCGGCAACAAATTGAGCAGCCACCTGGCCTTGGACTTTGTCATTGTGTGCCGTGCGCAGGAAGCCAGCAACATGCTTGGCCGGGTCCGTGAGATCGGGGGCAGTGGCCGAGGGGGAGACCATGGTAAAGCCGGCATCCGACAGAATTGGTGCGCCAGGCCGGGCTTCGCTGGAGCAGCTGGTGCCAATCACGGCCACAATGCTCTGATCAGCCGCCAACTTTTGGGCAGCGGCTTGGCCACCTTCGGCGCTACAGCCAGAATCTTCACCAGTCAACTCCAACGGATGGCCCAACACTTCGGCCTTTTCGGCGACGGCAATCTCGGCACCACGTCGAGCATCAATGCCCAACGAACCATCTGGCCCAGAAACGACCAGCATGTAGGCCAAGCGCACCGGCGCACCGGCGGCAATTTCTACACAACCAATGGCATCGGTACAGCCAGCAGCTTCGGTACTTTCACCCGCAGCAGGGGCTGTTGGTTCGGCACCAGCAGGCGCAGCCGTAGGAACTGGACAAGCAGCCAATACCATGGTCATGACCACGAGCAGACTAAACAACGATACGAGTCTTCGCATAAACTTCTCTCCTTAGTAACCTTTAGGAATATACTATATTGATTGTACCTATGATTCGGGCAATTGTGTTTCAAGGGGGTACACAATTGATGTGGAAACTGCTAATGGTTCATCCATTTCGTGTAAAATCAGTATTAGGCGATGAACAAAGAATGGAGATGAAGGAATTTTACACTTGGATCAGATGGCCGTACAGATGGCTGATTATCGCAAAAACGATGTCTCACCATTTTTTACGTTTAGTAACGGCTGTGGGACAATACTATACCATAATTGGCATAGGCCTGTCCAACTCTTGCGATGTCAATCGCACAAAACGCACAAACCTTTGCCTATGCTTTTCCAAACCGTCTGGCCTATAGTATAATGGCTATGCGTCCTGTCTAGTACAGTTGGGCGTAGATACCACGGCAGTTAATCAGGCACGTTACTCGTGTACATCATGGTAAAAATAGGGTACCTTATTTACGCCGGGATCTACTAGTGGCGCTTTCGTTATATGCGTCCAGTTGACAGGCCTTATAATAAGAATCGCCCAAGATCCTGTAGGTAAACTAACGCTTCATCGATCTAAGATGATCTAAATACGTGATATTTTTGTTATATTTAACCCAAGTTGTGACCTTAGATTTTTGCGTATAGAAATCGTTTTTTGATCGACTACCAGAGAGAAATCGAAAAACGATGCGCATTTAACTTGATGAAACCGGTACTACTTACTCAGCCATTGATCTAGATTTTAAGACGATAGAGCACTAAGGCGCTTGCAAAGCAATAAGGATCCAGCGCTTGCCCAACAAAATCATGCGTAGGGGCGGCTTGCTGCCGCCCCGCGTTTGGCTCGCTGCGAACGGGCGGC
>DAOTTR010000178.1:0-13049 GCA_034437715.1 Caldilineaceae bacterium | reverse complement strand
TAGCCGTTGGCAATCGCAACTCCGTTGTTGGCGTGAAAGAGCTGGCTGTTGACGGCAAAGCCGCCCGCCAATGGCCGGTAGCTACCACCATCTTGAATCCACCCCAACTCGCCGGCCCGGCTCACGAAAAGCGCGCCATTGCTATAGGCCAACCCCGTAATCCGGCTCGACTCGCGCATGATCTCGTCGGCCCGATAGCGGCTAGCTGGATCATAGATGGCAATCGACCGGCTGGGATGGAAGGCGTCATAGAGAATGTTGGGATCGGGCTGCCCTTCCAACGAAGAATCCAACGCCATAAAGAGCCGCCCATCGGGTGCGAACGCCAGGGCGGTGATCCCCCGTTCATTGTCGGCGAGATGTTGGTCAATACAAAAACCACCTTGTGGCGTCAACCAGCCATCACCATCCGAAGGGGCAGGCAAACTTAGCGCCGCGGCCTGGATACCGGCAGGCGCACTCGCTACCCTGGGCGGCGCACTGGCTGCTGGCGCGGCAACGACGGTCTCCGTGGCGGGGGTGCTGCTGGCAATCTTTGCTGTCGTCGTGCCTGCCAGTGGCTCTGTGGCGCTGGTGGAGCCACTGGTGCTGGGCGCAATGGGGATGAACGCCAGCGATTGCAACAGGGTGGTCAATTGGCCAGCCGTTGGCACCACCCCACAACTGATCGGCAGAATCAGCTCCTCGTTCACCACCTGCAACGCTTCTCCCGCGGGATTCGCACAAATATCAGCCACCGGTTCGATGCCTGTATCGGCCAACTGTAGCCAGAAATCTGGGGTATCTGCTTGGCGGTTTTCCCCTGGGTTTTCGGCTGGGTTCTCTGCCGGGGCAGTCGCCACGATGGCTGGCGTGGCGACCGCTTGGGCGGCACGGCTTTCTAATGCGCCCTCTTCGATCCAGCGCCGTATCAACGCTTTTTCCGCGGGGGGCAACTCGCCGATGAGGGGCATTTTGCCGCTCTCGACCATCTGCCAAAGGCTAGAGCCCGCTGGATCATCGGGCAGCACGACTGGCCCGCGGCTGCTGCCCTTCATCAACGGGGCATAGGCCGTCACCTGGAGATTCATCTGTTTGACCACACCGCTATGACAAGCAATACAGGTGCGTTGAAAGATCGGCTGAATATCCTCGACATACCCAACGCTGTTGCCATCGCCAGTTGATACGGCGACAGTTGGCATGACGACAACCGGCACCGCCGTTGGCAACAGCGTGGGACCGCGATTGCTGTTGCTCACGCGATTGCTCACTGTAATCATAGCGGTTATTTGCACAAGTGTGCCGCGCTCGATCCAGCCTGTGCGACAGGCGGCGAGTGCGGGGGTTTCGCGCACGTTGCTATTTTGCAGCGCAATGCCATAGACCGTTTGGCCCTGTGCCAGACAATCTTTGACCTGTTCAATCGTCGAGAACGGTTCGAGCGCGACCTCGGGCGTGGGCGTCGGTACAACTTCTACGTCCGCCACTGCGTCGGCTGCACCCAGCAAATTGGGCGCGCTGAAAGGAATCGTGGGGCCAGGCTCCGCAAGTGGCTGTGGCAATTGTAATTGGGGGGGAAGCGAGGAAGTGTTGGTACAAGCGATAAGTAGAAGACCGCTAACGGTTACAAACAAAAAAAGCCTGAAGAATCGACAAACCATAATCTCACCAAAAAACTAGGACTTACACAGAAAGGCGCTTTGGGGATACGCCAGGCCCGGGTATGCATCGATCCGAGAGCGTGCGTAAAATCCTAACGACGATACCCAAGCGCTTGGAAAAGCGGACTTTGCCAAAATCAACTTTGGCAAAATCAAGCATGCTTTTCGCATGTGGGTTGTTACAGAATATGTCTACTGTGGCATTGCTTGCAACAACATGCGCGCCTGTTCAATGTCAAGTTGAATCTGCGCGGTGAGTGCATCAATGCCACTGAAGCGTTGTTCGTTGCGTAAACGCGCCACAAATTCAACAGTCAACGTTTGACTATAGAGGTCACCTGTATGATTTTTGGGGGGGAAATCAAGGATATGCGTTTCCAGCCGCCGCTGCACACCATCTACCGTCGGGCGAACGCCTAGATTCGTAACACTGTTAAAAACGCGCTTCTCCGCATTGAATTGAATGTGCGTACGGGTGGCATAGACGCCATTGGCCGGCAACAATTTGTCCGGCGGCGTCTGGAGATTGGCCGTCGGGATGCCGATCTGCCGTCCCCGCTGGTCGCCAGTAATTACTTCGCCGGTTACGCTGTAAAAGCGCCCCAGCAAATCGGTCGCGGTGGTGGTGTCCCCCGCTTGGATCGCCTGGCGGATCACACGACTGCGCACCGGCTTTGCAGTCTGCACAACCGGATCGATCACATATACCCGATAATCAAATTCTTTGCCCAGTTCGCGTAGGGTATCGAGATCGCCCTTGCGGCCATGACCCAGGGCAAAATCGGGCCCGACGACCAAACCGGCTAATCCCAAATGTGTTTTAAGCAACTGAATAAAGTCGCGCGCTGCTAGCTGCGCAATTTCGGGCGTAAAACATTGCACGATCCCATAGTCAATGCCCAGTTGCGCGGCCAAGTCCAGGCGTTCCTGTGGCGTTGTCAACAAGAGCAACGGGATATCCGGTCGCAACACGGTAAGCGGATGCGGGTCAAAGGTGATCAACACGCTCTGCGGGGCAGTCTGAATCGTGCCTGTGACAAAGGCCTGCTGCGCAACTTGCACAACTTGACGCAATAACGTCTGGTGGCCGCGATGAAGGCCGTCAAAATTGCCAATGGTCACAAACGATGGCCCGGGTAGATGTACCTGTGCAATATTTACAAACTGCTGCATAGCGCCTTGCCTATACTCGCGGTGATGAAAACGGGCCTGGATTGCCGCCGAAAAAACGTCGTTTTCGACAGGCCAAGGGTTAATCGGTTGCAAACCATTTTTCGGCTTTCCAGAGATAAGGGTACTCCCCCGTCGGTTGAGCCCCCGCTTGGGCTTTACCGAGACATTGTAAGATACCCGCCAACGTCCCATCGGCGGTCATTCCCTTGACGAAGGTAGGGGGAGAATCCATAACCGGATTGGGCAAAGTCACGGCTTGCCCATACCCCAAGCGTGTCATCGCCGCGCCATCCAACTGGATCTCTGTCATCTGTAGGCCATGTCCCAACGGCAATAGCAGGTGCGCGAAGTCGCCGGCCTGGGCGCTCGACTCGATCTGCGACAGTGAATGGGCATCGTCCAGCGCAAAGCGACCGGCCTTTTCCCGCCGCAGCAGTGACAGATGACCCTGTGTCTGCAAAGCTTGGCCCAAATCGTGCGCCAAGCTGCGGATATAGGTGCCGGCAGAACAGTGGATGCGCAACGCTAGCTGATTGGGCGGGGTAAACGCGACCAGATCCAGTTGATGAATCGTCAGGGGACGGGGGGCGAGCGTAACGGTTTCGCCACGGCGCGCTTTGTGATGGACGCTTTCGCCATCTTGCTTCAAAGCTGAATAGACCGGCGGCATCTGCCAGATTTCGCCGCGGAAGGCTACTAATGCTTGTTCAATGTCATCAGTCGTTAATGGTGGCACGGGACTTTCGGCGCTGACCACGCCCATCTGGTCATAGGTGTCGGTGGCTGTGCCCAGGGTTACCTCGGCATAATATTGTTTGCTGTGGCCCTGGTAATATTCGACCAAACGCGTAGCCTGGCCCAAGCAGAGCACAAGCACGCCACTCGCCATCGGGTCGAGCGTGCCGGTGTGACCGATGCGCCGTTGCCCGCTCCAGCGCCGTACAAGTTGGACAATATCATGGCTGGTGTGGAGACGTGGGGCTGTTTCATGGGAGGCAACAGACCCTGCTACGTGTTGCAAGCCAGGCTTATCAACAACCAAGAGTCCATGATAGTGGCTTTCACGACGAGGCACGCGCTGCTTTTTCTCCGTAACTTTGACCGCATTACAAAAATTCAATGCAAATTGTAACTACTTGAGCGCCGCTGCTTGCTGTTGGTGCGCGGCTTTCAGTGCTGTCATCACGCGCTGCGACACTTCGGCCAGCGTGCCCGGCAACGTACAACCACTGGCTGGCGGATGACCACCCCCGCCCAATGCAAAGGCCAACGCCCCGACATCGTAGCCGGGTTTGGCTCTGAAGCTACATTCTACCGCCAATTGTCCTGTTTCGTCCACTTTTTCAGTAAAGGTTGCGCTAATATCCGCTTCGGCGGCTGTGATCAACATACTGCTCAGTTGGCCGTCATCGCGATTGGTGCCCGCACGCTTCATCTGTTCCCGGCTGATCGTTACCCAAATCACCCCTTCCTCAAGATGTAGTTCGGCCAGGACCACCCCCCACAATTGAAAGACGCGATAGGAACGGCGACCCAAGGTGCGCGCCACAATATCGGGCAGATTGGCCCCACCATGCATCAGTTGCAAAGCTGTTTCCATAACAACCGGCGTTGTATTGCTGGTGCGAAAGCCCAGGGTATCGGTGACAAGGCCAGTCAATAGACATTCGGCCAGCGGTCCTGCCAAGGGCATACCCAACGCTTGAGCCAGATAGACCAACATTTGGCAGGTTGCAACACATTCGGGCGCAATCCAGTTCAGGGTGCCAAAGCGCGTATTCGTGATGTGGTGATCAATCACGAGCAGCGGGAGATTGGCATGGGCTTCTGCCCGAAAAACCGTGCCCATACGATCGGCGCTCGAGGCATCCAAGCAGATAATGAGATCATAGGTGTTCACCACTGCCCCAGGGTTGATAATCTGCCCGCTGCCCGGCAAGTAACGAAACTCTGCCGGCGTGCGATCTTGCATGGCTAGCACCGGGTTTTTGCCCAGGTGGCGCAAAATCCAACCCATACCGAGCAGACTGCCATAGGCGTCACCATCAGGATTGACATGGCTTACACAGAGAATGTGATTGTGCTGTTGCACTATATTGAGGATTGTTGGATCAATAACCATTACGCGTATATTTGGAGAAGATTGGCTTATCCAGCGAAAGCATACAATAGGGGTGTAAACATGAGTTCGGCAAAGGAACTCATGCTTACACCCCTACCTATGTCTTGTAAACAAGCAGGTTTAGGTTGATTCGGAACTTTGCCCTACCGGTGAAGTTTGTTCACGTTCCTGGGCAATTTGTTGCAGAATTTCTTGCACGCGTTCTGCTTTTTCTGGTATGTCATCATAGTAAAAGTGCAGTTCTGGCACAACGCGCATCGAGCAGCGTACCGCCAGTTGGCTGCGCAGGAAGGGAACGGCGCGGCGCAGGTGTTTGAACATCTCCTCGCGCGTAACATCTTCCTGCTGATGGCTGACAAAGACTTTGGCGTTGCGTAAGTCTTTGCTGACCTCGACAGCCGTAACGGTTAGCAAACTCAAACGCGGATCATCCAACTCGTTGCTAATCATGATGCTTAATTCTTCAAAAAGCAATTCGGTGACACGTTGTTGACGAATACTTTTCATGACAACTCTCCCTCATCTTATACCGAATTCCTCTGTTCACGCCGGGTTTTCAAGTGGGTTGCCTGTGCAGGCCATGCCAATGAATGCCTATCGTGAACCACCAGATTTCGTATTAGGCGGTATCCTACAAATGCTGTAAGGCGGCAGAGTTATTGTCTACTGATAGACAACTCGTTAAAAGTCAACCCAATTCGGTACATTTACACGAGCAAATACCAATTTGTACGACAACGTTAAATCTCATCACCTGCTGCGCTGAATTCATTCAACACTTTAACGTTGGCGTATTCGTGTACATGTACACGAGCAAAGCTGGTTGACTTTTAACGAGTTTATCGATTATCGAACGCGTTGTCTTTCGTAGATTTCGATAATATCGCCTTCAATTAATTCATCTTGTCCAGCAAGTTTGATACCGCATTCAAACCCTGTGCGCACTTCGCTGGCATCCTCGGTGAACCGACGCAAGGTGTCTAGCCGCATACCTTCGGCCATCATTTTGCCATCGCGCATCACGCGTGTCAAAGCACCACGTTTGGCCATGCCATCCTGCACCATGCAACCGGCAATCATGCCACGGCGTAGTTTGAACACTTGTAACACTTGAGCGTGCCCAATTACGTTATTTTCGTAGACTGGGTCCAGCATCCCTTTGAGCGCGGCTTCAATGTCTTCAATCATCTTGTAGATAATCTCATAATGACGAATTTCTACACCAGAATTGTCAGCACGCACTTGGGCAGCTTTGTCGATATCCACGCTGAAGCCGATGATAATCGCTTCGCTTGCCTCGGCCAGCATCACATCGGACTCTGAAATATCACCGATGGTTGCCTGCAAAATCTTAATATCAACCTCTTCGGTGCTCAGATCGCGCAGGCTCTGCAGTACGGGCTCCAAGGTGCCTTGCATGTCGGCCCGCACAATCAGATTCAGCGTCTTGCTTTCCTTGCCATCTAACCGGGCAAACAGATCTTCCAACGTCGCCTGGGGCTTGGTTGGCATCTTGGCTGCCTGGTTTGCTACGCCACGCCGTTCGTCGGCAATGCGCCGGGCCTCGCGATCCGACTTTTGCACGTCGAATTGATCGCCAGCCGTGGGCACTTCTTGCAGCCCAAGGACGACAACCGGTGTGCCAGGGGTGGCTTCTTTGATGATCTTGCCATCAGAGGCAAACATCGCCTTGATGCGGCCCCAGGTGTTGCCCACCACAATCGTGTCACCTTGGTGCAAGGTGCCGTTTTGTACGAGCAAGGTGGCCGTGACGCCGCGGAACTTATCCAATTCGGCCTCGATGACGGTGCCGACACATTGGCCTTGGGGGTTGGCCTTAAACTCTTCAATTTCGGCCACCACCAGAATGTTTTCCAGCAAGTCTTCTACGCCAATGCGGTTCAAGGCACTGAGCGGCACCATGATCGTATCGCCACCCCATTGCTCGGGTTGGAGTCCTTCTTGGGCCAATTCTTCCATGACACGTTGGGGATTAGCATTGGGCTTATCAATCTTGTTGATCGCCACCATAATAATCACCCCGGCGGCGCGCGCATGGCTGATCGCCTCTTTGGTCTGGGGCATAACCCCATCATCGGCGGCCACCACCAAGACCACAATATCGGTTACTTGGGCTCCACGTGCGCGCATCGAGGTAAACGCCTCGTGACCAGGTGTGTCCAGAAAGGTAATTTTGTGCCCGTTCACCGAAACTTGGTAGGCACCCGTGCGCTGTGTAATCCCACCCGCTTCGCCACTGGCGACATCGGTGTTGCGGATGCGATCCAACAATGTTGTCTTGCCATGATCGACATGCCCAAGCACGGCGACCACGGGGGAGCGCAGCACCATATCTTTTTCACCCCCCTGGCGGATGACCCGCTGGATCTGTGAACGCTTGGCGCGCTGGGCTGGTTCCGGTTCGGCATCTTCAGCCGCGACGGCTGTCGGTTCGGCGGATTCGGGCCATTTGACTTTGACTTTTAATTCTTCACCCAAAATGACAGCCGTGTCGTGATCCAGGCTATGGGTAATCGGTGCCATAATCCCATATTGCATCAAAACCTTGATCAAGTCGATGGGGCTACGTTCCATGAGCGTTGCCAGATCGCGCACAGTAATAAAGTCACCGACGATAATCTCGGTGGGTGCTTTGGCCTGCGGTGCCTTGGGCATCTGTGGTGCTCTGGGCGCTTGGGCCTTGGGTGGTTGGCTTTTGCCACCTTGTTGGCGCGGATTTTGTTGACCGTTCTGTTGTGGCTTCCCCGTGCCGCGTGATCTATCTGAGCCGCCGCCTTGTTTTGTGTTCGGGCGTTGTTGAGTTTGACTTTTACCCTGTGTTGCCATTATTTCGATTTCCCTTCTATGCTAACGCCGATCCCCGTTTGATCGTACAAAAATAGATGCTTATCGTTTCCTAGAAAAATTTTGTACTCCATTCTTTACACTGTCGATGAGACAAAACTTTTTGAACAAGTATGATGACGGTATGCGCGCAAGGGGATTCCCCCGTTTTTCATACTCGCGGGTCTACAAACGTCATGGATGCAATATCAAACTCGTCCTGCAGGAAGTGCTAGCTTGTGTATCGGCCCTGTCCGGTTGATCCAATAACGCAATTTCTTGCGTGCTCTCTGTGCAATTGTGCAACAGCGTCTATTGATCCTAGTCCAGTGACAGCCTTAACATAGAGGGGTTGTCTGAAGCATAAGAGGATTGGAGCGAGGTAAAGGCGTTATTCGAGGGAGTACGCAGTGATTTACGCAGTGATTGTCACCTATACATGGTGACCTCCACGTCTTGTCCCATCGCCTTGTCTCATCGCTATTCTATTATTTTCAGCACAACCGGCCCAGCTATCCATACCCCAAACCGTGATGGCTACAATTGTATACGAGTTGTGACCGTTCCCATCAGAAAGCCCCAATCCACATACGCTGGTATCCACCGCGCCACCTTTGGAGTAGTTTTTATATGTCGCCATAGCTACTATCCGCCACCAGTGTTAGCCGCACCATCATTTTTTCCTATTCCCGATTGATTTACACTTTCATCATCTATATCTGGCAATGTCGCCAGAAACTCTTGCAGTTGGTTACGATCTTGCGCCGTAACACTTGTCCGCAATGCCTGATTGAGGCGATTGCTGTTCAATATTGTCTGGATGCATTGGCGATTCGGATGAATGTATGCACCCCGTCCAGCCTGTTTGCCAGTGGTATCGACGGTAACGCCGTGCATTGTACGAACAATCCGAATCAATCCGCGCTTACCAGCAATTTGCCGACATGCAATACAGGTCCGTTGTGGTACATGCTTCACGCGGGAACTTTGTTTTTGCTTGTTCATAGATGCTGCTCGTACGGGCAAGAGGTATTGGCTATCCAGACAACACCTCGCTCCTCGCTAACCGCTATTTGAAAAATTTGCCGAAATCGTCTTCATCGCCAAGCGCTGGACGACGCTTCTTCTTCTTGGCTCCTTTGGCCTTGTCCGGTACAGCCTTTTTGGCCTTAGTTGGCTTCTTTCCTGCGGCACTGTCATCATCGGCAGTCGCCCAATCTTCGTCTTTATCTTCATCAATACCGACGAGGAGTTCTTTGGGAATTTCAAAATTGGCTTCGTTAAAATTGTTTTCCCGGCGTTGTGTCATGCGGGCCCGCAACATATCTGCCGTGATCACATTGGGCAGTTCTTTGGGCATAGTCATTCCACTGTCGGTTGTTTCGGCACGCGTTTCTACTTTGGCCGAAGTCGCGACTGGACGATCAACTTCATCGATCAGCGCTTCTTCACTAAAGCCAGGCAACGCTGGTGCTAAGTCTTCCTTGGCCGCTTCTAGAGCGGCAGCCCATGCATCCTGCGTCGTGCGCGAGGCCGTCTGTTCGGCCAACACATCGATCCCATCCAGGGAAGGCATGGCGCGCGTCTCGCTTGGCTCTTCAATTTGTGGGAAGATGTCATCCAACGCCGTGGTGCTAAAAGCATCTTGCACTTCGTCAAAAGCGCCGGTGCTTTCTTGCATAGCCTGGGCAACTTCCCACAAGCGATCATTCGACGTGGATTGTTGTTCGCTGAGCAGAATGCGCTCGGCTACGCTCATCAGATCATCCGATTTGCGCGTAACCTCGGCTTTGGCGCGCTCAAAGACCATCTGATCAAGACCTTCGGTTTTGGCTTCGCTTTCGCTCTTAATGTCAATGCGCCAGCCGGTCAATTTGGCCGCCAAGCGTGCATTTTGGCCTTCTTTGCCAATCGCAAGACTCAACTGGCGATCGGGCACAACCACGACCGCGGTCTTCAACGACGTTTTCTCGTCTAAAATCACACTGTTCACTTTGGCCGGGCTGAGCGCGTTGGAAATATAGGTGGCTGAATCGGCACTCCATTCCACAACGTCAATTTTTTCGTTGGCCAATTCATTGACAATGTTCTGAATACGCAGCCCGCGCATACCAACGCAACTGCCCACGGGATCAACTCCAGGCACAGTCGAGACGACGGAAGCTTTGCTGCGCGCCCCTGGCTCACGGGCAATTGACTTGATCTCGACAATGCCATCGCGTACTTCAGGAATCTCCTGCTCCATCAGCCGGCGCAAGAGATTGCGATGGGTGCGGCTTAATTTGATCACAGGGCCGCGCGTGCTTTTGTGGACATCGACGACATAGACTTTGACATAGTCGCCACGGCGCAACTTCTCGGCTGCGATCTGTTCGTCGCGCATCATCAACACTTCATGCTTATCATCAAGCAAAAGCGTGATCGCGCCCGATTGTACATCAATGCTGCGCACTTGGGCGCGAACAATCTCGCCAACCTGATGCGAGAAATTTTCATAAACATTGTCGCGCTCAGCTTCGCGAATGCGTTGCAAGATCACCTGTTTGGCTGTCTGCGCCGCAATCCGGCCAAAATCGTCGGGGTGGGTTTCAACGCGAACCACATCTCCCAACTTTGCCGATGCCTGAATTTTGCGCGCGTCTGCTTCAATAATTTCTGTGCGCGCGTTGAAAATTTCTTCCACGACCTCGCGTTCGGCGAAAATTCGCATATCGCCGGTCACGCGATCAACTTCCGACGAGACATTCGCAACCGAGCCATAGTTGCGTTTGTACGCGGAAACAAGTGCCGCCTCAATGGCCGCAAAAATTATTTCTCGGTCGAGCCCCTTATCGGTGGCAACCTGATTAATGCCAGCGATCAAAGCTTTTGACATAGCGTTGACTACCCCTCACAAATATCCCCTACAAGTAAGAAAAGTGGGGTGCGCCCACTTTCCTCAGCCTACTTCTTTGCTCATCCTGCAATCCAAATCCCCGAAACCGCAACGCAGATACGAGAATTCCATACAACATACGTAAATCGTACCACACATTGTTGCGCGTTGCAAGTTTCATGGCGGCAAGCCATAAACATTCGCGCCGCAACAACCGGTTGCAGCGTGGGCTAAAAGTAGGTTAGGAGCAGCAAACGCGATTGACGGCGTCACCATGTTTCTGTTGGATGATGACGCCGTCTGCTTTGGGGAGCTTAGACTAGGTGTAAGCTGCCAACAACAGCAACCAAATGGTCAAATGGGGGTTAGGCTTGCCATCCTCGCACCTGTCTGACAGGTAATGACCTATGTTACGTGTGTGTACTGAATCTTGCATAGCTTCCACGAATCACATAACAAGAATCACATGAAAACAAACTTAATAACTCATGTTACGCAAGGTAGGGGCATGAGGGGGTGGCGGATAAAACTTGCGTTTTTCCCGTGACTTGATTCGCCGCCCACCTCATGCCCCTACGCAGCTTGTCATTACTCCTGCGCAACATGAGTTAATAACTACATTTCACTTGGCGACCTTGGTCGGCAGAATCAACAATCGCATCACAAATCACTGCGGCGCGATAACCATCCTCAAAGTCTGCCCCAATGGGCGACACTGGCTTGTCGTTGACAATACAATCCAGCATATGGGTGATCTCGTGTACAAAGGTGTGCTCCCAGCCGATCATGTGCCCCTGCGGCCACCAGTTTTCCCACCAGGGATGGTAACCTTCGGAAACCAGCACATTGTGGAAGCCTTGGGTTTCCTTGGGCTGGTCACCGATCCAAAAGACTTCCAGTTCATTGATGCGTTCCAGGTTAAAGACAATGCTGCCTTTTTCGGCGTTGATCTCGATGCGCTGGCCATTTTTGCGCCCAGCCGCAAAGCGCGACGCTTCTAATGTGCCCAACGCGCCATTTTCAAACTCTACCACCGAAGCAAAGGCATCATCCACATCAACCTTGCCCATGCCGCCCTGTCCATCCGGGCGTTCTGGGATAAAGGTCTTGGTCATGGCGCTGACACTGGCGATTTCGCCCACCAGATAGCGCGCCAGATCAATGATGTGTGCGCCCAAATCGCCCAGCGCGCCGCTGCCGGCGGTGGCCTTTTGCAAGCGCCAAATCATCGGCGTGCTGTAGTGGGGCATGATCCATTCTTGCAGGTAAACGGCGCGGAAGTGATAGATGCGGCCCAGCGCGCCGCTGTCAATTAGCTTGCGGATCTGGCGGATGGCGGGCACAAAGCGATAGTTGAAGGCGACCATGTTTTTGACGCCAGTCGCCAACACTTCGTCGCGCATGCGCTTGGACTCATCTGCCGTGCGCCCCAGGGGCTTTTCACAGAGCACATGCTTGCCGACCTTGGCGGCCATAATGCTCGGTTCGGCATGGGCATCATTGGGGCCACCGTTGTCGAAAAGCTGAATGCGATCATCGCTCAGCATTTTCTTCCAGTCGGTGTAATAAGTCGCATAGCCATAGCGTTTGGCCGCTTCTTTAACCGCTTCCTCATTGCGCCCGGCGATGGCGATCAACTTGGGGACGGCGGGGGGCGGGTAGATCATGTGCGGAATGGTGAGCATGGCATGGCTGTGCGCCTTGCCCATAAAGGCATAGCCCAACATGCCAACGCCAATTTCGGGCACGCTGTCACTGCCCTTGGCATCGGCCATTGCGGTAAAGCCGCCTGAACGTTCACTCATAGTGACTCTCCTTGGTTATGATCGATATCAACGTGTGTGATATCCGGTTATTCCTTGGCAAAGGCTGCGTCAAAGGCCACATTGGAGGCCGCAAAGTCATTCTTGCGCACAATCGCCAACGATTCCTGTGCGCCAAATTCGCGATTCATGCCGCTGTCTTCCCATTCAATCGAAAGTGGCCCTTGATAGCCCACGCGATTGAGCTCGCGGATAATCGGATCCCACTTGACATCGCCATGGCCCGGCGAGACAAAGTCCCAGCCGCGGCGGCGGTCGCCAAAGTCTAGATGCGACGAGAGAATGCTATTGCGCCCATTGAGTTGAAGACGCGAATCCTTGATGTGCGCGTGGTAGATGCGGTCGCCAAACTCGTGGATAAATTCAGCAGGATCGACAAACTGGTGAATCAAGTGGCTGGGATCAAAGTTCGCGCCAAAGGCCGGATGTCCATTGACGGCATCGATGGCCCGTTGAAAGGTGATAATGTCATAGGCGATTTCGGTCGGGTGGACTTCTAGACCAAATTTGATGCCATCTGCCTGAAAGGAGTCGAGAATCGGAGTCCAGCGCTGGGCGAAATCTTCATA
>DAOTTR010000177.1:0-2769 GCA_034437715.1 Caldilineaceae bacterium | reverse complement strand
CTCGCTTGTTGGCAAGCGCTGCGGACAGAGTTCCCCCACCAAGGCCAGGGGTTTGTCTGTATCGCCGCCCAGATAGACAAGTCGCCCCACGGCCAGCAGAATCGTTTGCCGCCAGAAGGCGCCTTCCGCGGCCAACGCGGCGGCAGTCTGGGCAAATTTCCCTGCCGCAGCCAGATGGGAGCCAGCTAAATATTCCTGGAAGGTACGATGGGGAAAGGTATAGACCTCAGGGGCGCGCTCCAATAACAAGCCAGCCCGCAATTTCATGGTCTGGATGAGCTTGTAGGCCCAGTTGCGGTCCTTGGCTGGATGTAGTTCGGTCAGGGCCTTTTGGAGCGTGAATTCGTGAATATCCGCCAGCCCATCCTCAGTGGTGCGCTGCCCATGAATCGTGTAGGCGAGTTGCCAGAGTACGCGCTTAAGATCCACATCGGCGCGATTGGCTTCGTGCAATAGACGACGTAGCGTGGTTGAGGTCTCGTCTGTCCCTACTTTAATCTCCTCCCAGCGCCAGAGCAGAATATCGACGGTCTCTTCATAGAGCAGGGCGCGGGCATCGGGCAGTCGCCCGCGGTGGGTATGCACCAAGGCCATGACCGTCAACAACAGTGGGTTGTCGGCCAATTCACGCAGTTCGCGGCGCGTAACCGCTGCTTGCAGGTGGTGGGCCAGACGGTTGGCTTCGTCCAGCGTGATCACGTTGAGGCGCGCTAGGGTGGCGTACCAGGCGGCGATGAATGTCTGGATCTTTTCATTATCAAAGGGCGCGATTTCGACCGATGGCAATGCACCAAGTTGCCAGATCGGATCTTGGTAGGCGAGCGTGCGACAGGTGACCAACAGTCGCGTGTGGGTGTAACGCTCGGCAAAAGCCGCCACACAATCGCGCACAAAAGTGCGCTGGCGCTGGGTAGGAATCTCATCCAGCCCGTCCAGCAGCACAATCGCCTTACCCGCTTTTTCTAATGCCTGATGAAGCAAATCTGTGACAAAGCCCAGATTCTGCGCCTGCAGGCGCTTGGTGATAAAGTGCCACAACAGGTCGGGCGTTGCCGTCTGGGCTGTTGTAGGCATGGTCTGGGCGAAGTCGCGCAGCGTGACCGTAATCGGCAACAGGGTACTTTCGGCCGGTGGCCACTTGGGGAGCCGGCGAATCCAATCCTGGTCTGGTTCACCCCCCTGCAAGGCCAGACAGAGCCCCAGATGGTTGAGAAAGGTTGATTTCCCCGATCCAGGAGCGCCCAGGATAACAAGGCGTCGATGCTGGATAGCCGCGTCGAGCAGCGAGAGCACAGCCTCTTTTTCCCGTTCAACCAACAATGATTGTTGGGGACGCCGACGCTCTTCTCTACCCGCTGCATGGTCAACACGTTCACGGTCAACCCGCGTCGTGGTATCCAAGGCAATGTAGACTTGATCCAGGTCCAGCCGTTGCTGATCGCCTGTGGCATCGCTGGTGCCAATGTCAATACCACGCAGCGGCAACTGGCGACAGGCGGCAATATAGACGCGGCGATAGATGGCAAGCGCTTCCCGCTCATTCTGCGGTGCATTTCCCACATAGACATTACCATGAATCTGGTCTGCCACCACACTGCCCGGACCGCCAGCCTTGGCGCCCTCGCCATGTGCGAGACCGCCCGTGCCAGTCTGTTGAATTTCAGGCTTCTGGGCGGTAGGCCACGCTTTTAATTCTGCCACCTGGCGTCGGAGGTCGGCTAGCTCACTATCGGAATCAGTTGGATTTGCGTTTGACATCCCCTACTCCCATTTCTGTACATACAGGCGTATTGGTACGGGTCGGCTCGTCAATGACGAGCCGAAGTGGGCAACGCTCGTGGGTATCCTACTAGTGCAAATGGATTTATGACTTTTGAGAAGCCCTGCCCCAGCATAATTGGTGCTTGCGCTGGCTGGCACTATTATAGTAACATAGTAACATAGATAGCTAATCACCAATCAACCAATCAATAAAATTTATATGGCGCTTTTGGATCTCACGTGGTTGACAAGCCACCGGTTAAAACCACACCCAATGGCGGGTGCCTCTTGGGCGCGCTGCCACGGGAAACCGCGCCTAAAAGGCAACCGAAGCAGGTTTTGGATAACAGGCGTCGGATCGGGTGCCTCCGGGCGCGATGCTGTCAACCACATGAGATCCCCAAGACCATAAAATTTATAGCTTCTGCAACGAACAAAGAAGTCGATCCCCCTTTCAACCAAAATCTGGGAACATGGCGATTCTTGCTTTACTACTCTTGCCCCCGTTGATTGGCCTTGCCGTCATTATTATCATCGCGATTTGGGGCGCCAACGTGCTTGCCTATCGGTTTATCGGGCGCAAACATCAGTGGCTCGAAGAAATTCTTGCCACCGGCGATATACCCCAGCGGTGGCAACAAGAGGCGGCCGCCACCCTTGCCCGGCAACGACAACAGGCGTCAAACACAGCTGCCGTGAATCGACGGCGGCAACGAGTTCAGCGGCGCCACCTGCGCCAATTCGATCAGTTGATCCACTATGCCGGTACGACAGCACTGGTGGCCGATGAGGAAACGCGCGATGTGTTGCTGGCGCAATTATTGACGGTGCGTGCTGAGTGGTCGGCACGGCAGCTTGACGATCGAGCGCAACTCGGAAAGGATGAGCGCGCGTAATGGACATCGAAACAGCACAGCGACCCTTAATTCGGGAAGAAATCCAGTGGGAACGGATGTTGCCGCTAGAATTTAGGACGGCCATCGCAGCGCTGCCCGTGGTCTTTCTGCC
>DAOTTR010000176.1:0-4776 GCA_034437715.1 Caldilineaceae bacterium | reverse complement strand
TAAGGATCCAGCACTTGCCCAACAAAATCATGCGTAGGGGCGGCCGCGCAGCCGCCCCGCGTTTGGCTCGCTGCGAACGGGCGGCTGCAAGCCGCCCCTACTGGATACTTTATTCTTTGCAATGGCCTAAAGTAAGCGGGATAGCAGAAATATCCGAAAGCAGTTTTGCTCTCTGTCGGCAAATACGGTATTGTTACAATGTTGACGCAAAGGTAAACCCAAAGGCTTGTACAAGCATTCTTTCACATTAAAATTGTCTGAAAAGGCTACGCTTTTGTACGCGCTCGTACACTCTTTTTGGGAAAGATCGCCTATGTTGGTACCGTTGTGCTTGATCCATCAGTGGAAGAAACCAAGTACCTAATCACCGATCTTTGCTATCTATGGGAAGTGGTCAAGTCGTTCCCGGCAATTTTGCTGTGTGCCTGACAATTGCCGCGCATTGGGCGCGATAGTAGCTGGGTTCGGTACGAAAAACTTATAGCTTTGGGAGCGCTCATGCAAATCGTCCAATCGGTTGCAAATCAGATTTCTGCCAATGTACAAAAAGTAATTATTGGTAAACAAGCCGAAATTCGGCTTACTCTGCTTGCCTTGCTCTGTGAAGGCCATCTGCTGATTGAAGATGTGCCGGGCGTCGGCAAAACCATGTTGACGCGCGCCATTGCGCGCAGTATCGGCTCGACCTTTCGCCGTATTCAGTTCACACCCGACATGTTGCCCAGCGATGTGACTGGGGTCAATATCTACAACCAAAAGACCCAAGAATTTGAATTCCGACCTGGGCCGATTATGGCCCAGATTGTGTTGACCGACGAGATCAATCGCGCCACACCCAAGACCCAATCGGCGCTGCTGGAAGCGATGGAAGAGCGCCAAATCACCGTGGACGGTGTCACCTATCCCATGGCGCGCCCCTTCATGGTTTTGGCTACCCAGAACCCGATTGAATATGAAGGCACATTTCCCCTGCCCGAAGCGCAAATTGACCGCTTTATGATGCGTATCCGCCTGGGTTACCCGCTCAAAAATCATGAGGTCGATATGCTCAATCGCCAATCCGAACATCACCCGATCCAGGATGTGGCGCAGGTTGTCTCGGTCGAAGAGTTGGTCGAAGCACAAAGAATGGTGCGCACAGTCTATGTCGATAATCTGGTGAAAGAATATATTGTGGATCTGGTGGCCACCACGCGTGACCACCCGGACATTTATCTGGGTGCCAGTCCACGCGGTAGCCTGGCCCTGTTTGCGGCGACACGCGCCTATGCTGCCATGGAAGGCCGCGACTATGTGTTGCCCGATGATGTCAAGCTGCTGGCTGAATCTACGCTTTCCCATCGTCTGATTGTCAGCCCATCGGCGCGGATCAAGAATGTAACGGCACGCCAAGTGATTGAAGATGCGCTCCGGCATACAGTTGTGCCGGGGACACGTAGCCGGGTGCGCTAAAGGATTTTATGTCGTCACGCCTGATTTTTCTGCTCACAGCACTGATCACAACCTGGGTGCTGGCTTTTAACAGTGGGCGCGAGCTCGCCTTTAATATCGCCTACTTGATCTCGGGTGTGTTGCTCTTGAGCTACGCCTGGGGCATTAACAGTATTCGGGGCCTGGCCCTGCGGCGCTATACACGTACACGGCGCAGCCAAGTGGGACAATATGCCGAAGAGCAGTTTGAGGTCAATAATCGCAGCGTCTGGCCCAAACTTTGGATCGAGATTGAAGATCATTCGACCTTGCCCTGGCATCCTGCCAGCCGCGTGATCAGCAGTCTGGGCCGGCAGAGCAGCCAGCGCTGGCAAGTGCGCACCATGTGTACCCAACGGGGTCGCTTTCGCTTGGGGCCGCTCACCTTGCACAGTGGTGATCCATTGGGCATTTTCAGCGTGAAGCAGGAATTAGGCGACACTACACCGCTGGTCGTCTACCCCATGGTCATCGATCTGGTCTCCTTTGAGCCTTCGATTGCCGACTTGTCAGGCGGTGAGGCACGCCATCGGCGGACCCACCAGATCACCAGCAATGTGGCTGGCGTGCGCGAATATGTGCATGGCGACAGCTTGAATCGCATTCACTGGCCTACCACGGCCCGTTCACGCCGCTTTATGGTCAAAGAGTTTGAACTTGATCCTACGGCGGATGTGTGGCTCTATTTGGACTTAAACCAGGGGACAGAAGCAGCCCTGGCTTGGACACCCGCCCCACCCGAAGTGGGTTTGTTTGCCCTGCGCGATCGCAAACGTCCAGAGAAAACATTCGAGTTGCCACCTGTCACCACTGAATATGCAGTGACCGTGACGGCTAGTCTGGCGCGTTATTTTGTCATGAATAACCGGGCGATTGGGGTAAGCAGTTGGGGTCATGCGCGGGAATATATCCAATCGGATCGCGGCGAGCGCCAACTCAACAAAATTCTTGAAGCCTTAGCTGTCGTAGAAGCCGACGGGTCGCTACCCTTTTCCCACCTGATCGCCACCGATGGCATTCGCTTAAATCGCAATGATACTTTGATTGCCATTAGTGCTGATCCGAACCGCGAATGGGCGCTGGCGCTACAACAGATTCAGCGGCGGGGCGTCAACAGCGTGGCGATTGTGATCGATGGCAGTACCTTTGGCAGCAACCAAGCTTATGCGCCATTGTATGTGGAGTTGGAAGCGGCGAATATTCCGACCTACGTTGTGCATCGCAACGATGCAATTGATCAGGCCTTGGCCCAGCCAACACGGCTGACCGCGCGTCCATCGAGTAACAATTACTGGCGTTGAAGCGTAAAGTAAATCTTAAATCGTGGCGTGTAGTAGCGCCTCCCCTTGTTTTTGCTGCAATTCGACAATGCCTTTCTCGGCCAGCATGAGCATCTCATTCAGGGCGGTGCGCTGAAAGGGTTGTTTTTCCGCAGTGCCCTG
This sequence comes from Caldilineaceae bacterium, assembly GCA_034437715.1. Lineage (GTDB taxonomy): Bacteria > Chloroflexota > Anaerolineae > Caldilineales > Caldilineaceae > JAHBVH01. The sequence goes on along the minus strand of DAOTTR010000176.1, from coordinate 1,864 downwards.
AATCTCCACAAATTGACCCTTCCCCGTCATTACCACGTTCATGTCCACATCGGCCGCTAGATCCAATGCATAATCCAGATCGAGCATGGTTTTGCCACCCACCACGCCTACGCTTACGGCGGCAAGCGAATCGAGCAGCACACCGGCTGGAATCAGCTTCTTCTTTTCTAGGCGTCGAAGGGCAATTGCCAACGCCACATAGCCGCCCGTGATCGCCGCCGTGCGCGTGCCGCCGTCGGCTTGCAGCACATCACAGTCAACAATAATCTGGCGCTCGCCCAGCAACTGGAGATCGACAATACTGCGCAGACTGCGCCCGATCAATCGTTGAATCTCCTGGGTGCGGCCTTTGGGTGTGCCGATTTCGCGATTGTTGCGCGTCGATGTGCTGCGTGGCAACATGGCATACTCTGCCGTGACCCAGCCATGCCGCTCCTTTGAGTATTTGATCCACCCCGGTAACGTCTCCTGCACTGTCGCGTTGCAGAGCACGCGCGTATTGCCCGCCGAGATCAAGACAGAGCCTTCGGCATGCATCGTGTAATCCAGTTCAAACGAAACCGGCCGCAATTCATCAAATGCGCGTGTGGGTGAGGACACAGGAACCCCTTTCTGAATAGTACGACAACGTTAAAGTTAAATTTCATCACCGGGTGCTCTGAATGAATTCAGGGCCTGGGATAGCAAACGTGTTTAAACACGTTTCCCGTCGCAGGTGTTGAATTCATTCAACACAAATTTAACGTTGGCGTAATAGATACCGCACTAGCACATGGCCGTGCTTGGCAGGAAACAATAAACAAAAAAAACCTTCCACGCGGGAAGGGTCTTTGAAGATGGCGCTAAAGGGACTTGAACCCTTGACCGCTACAATGCCATTGTAGCGCTCTCCCAACTGAGCTATAGCCCCGTCCGTACACCTGTAACTATCAGTCGAATCGTATAGATTTTTTGCTGCGTAGTACTCATTTCGTCCTACTATAGCAGAATGTGGATAGGCTGTCAAGCAATTTGTCGCGCTCACTCCCTCGGCAAGAATGCCCTGTAATTATGCCAGATCATCTGCAACCTTTTGCAGTACAGCAGCGTTAGTATTGAATAGACCTAGTACAGTTGGGCGTAGATACCACGGCCGTTAATCAGGCACGTTACTCGTGTACAGCATGGTAAAAATAGGGTACCTTATTTACGCCGGGATCTACTAGTTTGTTGCCAGCGCGGTTGCATGCAAAAAGCTTTACGTTTGTCGCTAGCCAAATAGCCAAAATGCCTAGTGATTTTGTTCTAATTCGAGAATAACATTATGGAAATGTCAACCATTTATCTGCCCATCGCTGGCGGGCCTGTGTCGCAAGACCCGGCACTGACCTTCTTCCGGCTGCTTGCCACCGACCCGCGTCAGCAACGAACGCGGCTCGACCTCTGCCCAGCGCTGGTCGCCGCGGCCCAGCAACGCGCCCACGGGCTAGCGAATGGCGACCCGTGGTCACATTGCGATCGCGATGGCGTTTGGCCGAATGAGATTGCAAGGCGGAACGGGTGCGCGCTGCCGGAATGGTACGCGGTAAGCGGGAATCAGATCGAGAGCTTGACCGCTGGCGCACCTGACCCACAGGTTGCGTTCGATTCGGTGACCAATGACAGCGCACCGATACACCGTTCACACCTGTTCGGGGAAAGCGATTTCTTTCGGGAGCAGACGCAATGTGGGATTGGGTACGCAATGCGCGTGGGGAGCGAGTTTACAGTAGAGTTTATTCAGAATAAGAATTAGGCAAAGAAAGCCTTTTCGAGTAAACTAAAGAGTTTGCATTTTATCGAATTGCTAGCGAACTAAAAAGGAGCGAACATGTTTACCGAAGCC
>DAOTTR010000175.1:0-6793 GCA_034437715.1 Caldilineaceae bacterium | reverse complement strand
TTGCCGAGGAGACCGCAGGCATTTCTCTTTTTCTTAGCAATATGCCAAATTGTGTGTTTACACTCATGTAACAGATAAAATGAAGTTACACAATTTGTGCGATACCGCTCTTTTTGACTGGTGGCCTAAGCATAGCCGCTCTTGGCGGGAAACATCGTAACAGAACTTACACGGAAACGCCCACTTTCAAATTTCCGTTAGTGTCACGAAGTATTCGCCAGGGAAAGGCGGGCGGGGGTGGCGTGGCGGGATCGGGTGGCCCTTGGCGCAATTGTAGCTTGCTCATCGCCTGCTGAATGGGGTAGGTATCCGGCGGTGCCAGGAGCATCCCAAACCCCAAGAGCAGGGTAAGCAGATCGCGCACCGTAATCGGCCGGTTGGCGGGCACCGTGTCATCAAGCGCACCTTGGGGGTGGCGCAGGACGCGCCGGTCGGCCAGTTCGGGTAGCCAGCGATCAACTGGCTCATCCAGGCGGAGCTTGCATTCCTCTGCCAGGATCAGTGTTGCCACCGCTGCAATCGGCTTGGTCATTGAACTGATGCGGAAGAGCGCGTCGTGCTGCATGGGATGGTGCGTGTCATGCGCCAACGTGCCATAGGTCTCTACGTGCGTTTCGCCGCGCCGGCTGATCAGGGTGACGAGGCCAGGTACCACACCGCGCGCCACATAGCTTGTCATGGTGGCCTGCATGCGCGCGAGACGCGTTTGAGATAGGTTGCCACTGTTCATCTGTCTGTTTTCCCTTCTGTTACGGGCACGCTGCCTAGGCCGACATTTTTACGCCTATCAACTGGGCCGGTGTTTGGCCTAGAAAGCGTTTTAGCGAGCGGGTCAGGTGTGGCTGATCGGCATACCCTGCCTGATCCACTGTGTCCAGAATAGAGACCCCACGCGCCAAGAGCAAAGCTGCCTGTTTGGCGCGCTCGATTTGACAGAGTTCACCTTGTGTCAGACCTGTGGCACGTAAGAAGCGCCTTTGCACCGAACGAACAGATAAGTCGCGGGCATGGCCTTGCAAGGCGGCATCGACAACCGGATCATGTACCAGGATTTCCGCACGCGCCAGCCGGTTGATAAAGGGGTCTGCATTTTCGAAATTGGGCAATTCCCATGTTGCGCCTTTGAGCCAGAAGGTTTGCCGTGTCGCCTCGGGCAGATCGACCTCGCCATCGACTAGTTGGCAGGCCGGTAGGTGGGGCATAAAAGTGCCGAGTCTGAAGTTGATGCCAAAAAAATCGGCATGCGCTGGGCACTGAGCGCTGGACGCAACGGTCTCTGGGCCGCGCAGCGTGATGGTCGTTTTGTCGGCTTGACGGGCGATGACAAGCTGGCAGCCAACGTCCGCCTTTGACAGAAAGGTGCCCGCGTCCTCGCTTTGCGTGCGCCAGATGGTATCGATCAGTGGGGAGTCGGAAAGTCTTTCTTCAAATGTAAACTCCATCGTACTTTACTCCTGTGGCTATTCCCAGAAACGGTGGCTAGCGCTTGGCCTGCTTTGGGGGATCAGGCACAAATGCCATGCCTTTGGTGGCGAGTGCTTCGCTCAGGATCCCAATTGCTTTTGGCCCCATGCCATGTAATTGCTTAAGCTCGGTGGCGCTGACTTTGGTTAATTGTGCCAGTTGCGTGTAGCCAGCATTGACCAGGGCACGTGTGGCTGGTTGGCCGATCTTCGTCGGAAATCCACTTGCTTGTTGTGGCTGTTGCTGATTATCCATTTTGATCTCCCTGTGATTGCTATGTCCCTATTTAACGACACGGAAACCGATATGGGTGACGCCCGTACCTTCGACGGTATGCAAGCGTTCGAGCTCAATCGGCGCAATGCCAAGCGGCCCGAACAAGCGGATGCCGTCGCCGAGCAGCATGTGGGCCAACTCGATGTGGATTTCGTCAAGCAGTCCCGCTTCCAGACACTGCTTGACAATGGTCGTGCCACCGACCACGACATTTTTCGCAGCGGCGGCTTGCTTGGCTTGGGCAAGCGCGTTGGCAATGCCATCCGTGACAAAGGTGAATGGTGAGCCTGCTTTGACCCACGCTTGGGGCGGGTTGTGCGTTACAATAAACGAAGTCCAGCCATACGGTGGATTGCCACCCCATGCACCGGCGATATCAAAGGTGCGCCGTCCGGTCACCATTGCGCCGATCTGGTTCCAGTCTTCTTGCAGGAGATCGGCGCTGGCGCGTGAAATTTTAAAGACCATCTCTGTGCCAGGTAACGGGAAATCGGTATCGCCGCTGCCATACCATGTAAAGAGTCGCTCGCCGCCTTCGCCAAGGGGTAGTTCTGGTCCGTCATTGGGGCCGGCGATAAACCCATCCAGCGACATTGAGAGTTCGACATAAACTTTGCCCATATTGGCGCTCCTTTTCTGGTTTTCTTGTGATCGTTTTCTTGGAATCGTTTGCTTGATAGTGCTCGATGTCTTCGATAATGCGCGGAAAATCATCGCCAGCATGACGACTGCGCTGCTGATCTGGAATGTGTCTGTAGCGTTGCAACGCAGCCGTCAACACGCTGCCTACAGCACTTTAGCTGTGGGCATGGGCTTCCTGCAATTTTTTGATCTCGATCTTGCTCATTTGCAACATGGCTTGCATTACGCTCTGCGCCTTTTGCGGATCGGGGTCATTCATTAATTCGCCCAAAGCCGTCGGAATAATTTGCCACGAAATGCCAAATTTATCCTTGAGCCAGCCACAGGGTTGTTGCTCGCCACCCGCCGAGAGTTTTTCCCACAATTCATCGACTTCTGCCTGCGTTTCGCAGTTCACAAAGAGCGAGATGCCATTAGAAAAGGTAAAGGATGGGCCCCCATTCAGGGCGATAAAGGGTTGGCCTTCCAATTCAAAAGAGCCTGTTAAGAGCGCACCTTCAGCGCCATAGCGTGTAACACTCACGACCTTTGAATTTTTGAAAATGGAAACGTAAAAATTTATTGCCGCTTCGGCTTGGTCAACAAACGTTAAAAATGAAGTGATTTTTTGCATCTTTTTCCCCTTTACACTGGCGCAGCTATTGGTTGGATTCGGTTGCCGGGCCGAACCGACCCGGCTTGGTAGAACCTTGATAGTATAGCCCGCGCCAAGGGGATTGTCTTGTATAAAATGGCAGACTATGCACGCGCACGCGTTTTGCTTGCCGCCCCATTCTGCACTGACACTGGCTACTTTGCCACAGGTTGTTCATCCGTTTGACGGGTGCGGATAATTTGTGCCGGCGATTGACCAATAAATTGCTTGAGCGAACGCGTTAGATGGGGCTGATCGAAATAGCCAAGTTCATAAACCGTGTCGAGGATCGAAAGTCCTTGCTGCAAGCACGCCGCCGCCTGTTGGGCGCGTGCCATTTGCCGAATATAGGTTTGGCTCATGCCGGTGGTTTGCAGAAAACGCTGCCGCACCGTGCGCGACGACAACGGGGGCGATTGGTCTTGCAAGGCCGCTCTCACGACCGGATCAAAACGCAGTGCATCATCGCGCACGAGGCGCTCTACAAACGTGTCCGCATTTTCATAATTCGGAAATTGCCAGGCCGACCCATGGAGCCAGAAGGATCTACTCGACGCTTCTGGCAAGATCGTCTCGCCATTGAGCAGACGCTTGGGTGGCAGTTGGGGGAAAAAGGTGCCAAGTTTAAACTTGATCCAAAAGATCTCGGCCCCCTCGCCCCAAGATGCAATGCCAGCCGTCGTCAGTGGGCCAACGGCTACTGATTGTACCCGGCCCTCATGCCTGACGAGGACCAGGTGCCAATGGCACTCGGCGGGACGGAGCGACCAGCCATCGCTCACCGTCCACCCCCGCATAACCTTTTCGACATATGGCGAGTCCGACAATCTTTCCTCAGAGAACATCGTCATGTTTCTTGTCCCTATCGCTGAGCCTTTATTGGGTAGCCGGCTGATAGCGCAGCAGCACAAGCCCTGTGGCAAAGGGTTTGGCTTCAATCAACTGCAACGCCTGGTTATCCGTGCCCGTTGGGAAGAGTTGTTGGCCGCCTCCCAAAACAATTGGGATGAGTGAAATATTGTACTCATCGATTAGATTGGCTTGCATCAACGACTGAACGAGCACACCGCTGCCGACCACGGTAATATTCTTCCCACTTTGCTGCTTCAATTTGCGAATTTCATCAATGGCGTTGCCCCGAATAATCGTTGTATTGTTCCACTCTGCTTTTTGCAGGGTAGAGGAAACCACGAACTTGGCGACTTTGTTGATATAGCCACCGATACCTGCCTCGTCATGCGCCTGTGAGGGCCAGAAGGCGGCAAACTCTTCATAGGTCTTGCGCCCCAATAGCAGTGCATCGGACTCATTCATCCCCTCCTGATTGGCTTTGGCCATCTCGGCATTTTGATGGGCGAAAGCCCATTTTTCGGGTGCTTCCATCACGCCGTCCAGGCTCAGATTTTCTACAACAATCAATTTGCGCATTGGGTTCTCCTTGGGTTGGGTGGTCTTTAGATGCGTATCAGATTTTCACCCGTAAGTTGGTTTCTGGGGCCAACCAGCGGGTGAATCTTCCCAATCCTCCTGGCGACCGTAGGGCGTTATATCAAACAGTCTGTAGGAGTCGGTCAGATTTTCGGTGCTACGCGCGTAGGCTGAGTAGGTGTGGAAAATATCGTCGCCGATGCGGAAGAAGACACTCGTGCCCGGAGCCTCCCCCTTGTCCCCTGGTTTGCTGCGATAGTTATATTCTACGGGCGCGACTTGCTCATCTAGTGTGACGTGAAAGTCATAGTTGAAGTCACTGCCAAGGGAGGAATACCACGGGCGGTTCCAGCCCTTGAGTGCCTTATACGCTTCAAGCTTGGCCAATGGGGCGCGCGAGATGATCACGAACGTTGTGTCACGCTCGTTCAACATCGACAGATCAACCAACGCGTTCACATAACCCGTGCAGCCATCGCAGCCTTTGTCCCACGCTGGGTCGAACATAAAGTGGTAAACGATCAGTTGGCGGCGACCCTCGAACAGGTCCAACAAGCTGACCTCGCCTGCGGGACCATCAAAGGTATACTCCTTCTCAACCTTCACCATCGGCAGCCGACGGCGCGCCGCGCTAATTCGGTCTTGCTGTTTAGTGAGGGCTTTCTCCTGTTCGAGAAGTGCTTTGCGGACCTCCAGCCATTCCGCACTGGTTGCGATGGGGGGATGTGCCATTGTTTGGGTTGTCATGCTTGTTCTCCTTTGCTCTAGAACTTACGGGAGTCTAGCCGAAAACTGGGTGTTCGGTGGGGAATTCACCGTCATCGTTTGGTCCGGCCGTTAGGGTGCCTAGGATCAGGCTGTGCGATCCGGCTGATAGGTCAGCGCAACCAAGCCGAAGCTGAAGACCTTGTTCTCTACCAGCTTCAACTGGGCGGGCGCAATTCCATCGTTGAAGAGGCGCTTGCCACCGCCGAGCACAACCGGATAAATCATTAGCCGGTATTCATCGATCAGATCCTGCTGCATGAGCGACTGAACGAGGGTATTGCTGCCATAGATATAGATGTTGCCCCCCGGTTGCGCTTTGAGCGCGGTCACGGCTTCGGCCACATCTTTTTTGACGACCGTGGTCGGGTGCCATGAGCCTGCTTCCAATGTAGTGGAAACAACGACCTTGGGCATCCTGTTCATCTTGTCGGCAAAGCCGATTTCGTCGGTGGCATGGGGTCAAGATTCGGCAGCGGAGTCATAGGTCTTGCGCCTGCTTACCTCGCTGTGGGTACCCAGACCCAGCGCGGGCGCTGCGGGTGAATCCGCGCCGAGCATGACGTAACCAGGCGACTCCATCACCACCTGAAGCCCCAGTGTATCGCGATAGAACGGTAACAAATTATTCAGATCTGCGCTCCAGATCGACGCACCAGCAAATTGCTTGATCATGGTTGTTCTCCTTTTGCGAATTCGTGTGATTTTTGCATCGATTTTGGACATACGCTTGATAAGGGTGACAAGCGAAAGGATTAGATCGTTTGGCGCGCCAAAATGGGTTTCACTTGCCAGCGCATGTAGGCCACAAAGGTAATGAGTAAAAATAGGACAGCCGCGATGATGGCCGGACTGGTTTCGCCACGGTAGATGTGCAAAATGGTAGCGCTGCCCATGACAATCATCAAACAACCCGCCGTAACTGCCGTCAACCAGGGCAGGATGCGCGTCAGGCCGGGCAGAATGAGTCCGGCTACGGCGAGCAATTCTGCCACACCCAGGAACATGCGGAAATTGCTGCCCATTTGCTCATTCATCAAGCGTAACATCTCTGCGTCGGGCGGGGAGACCAGGAGCCAACCATGTAGGCCAAATACAATCGCTAGCAAAACTTGAAGAATCCAGAGTAGAATATTCATTGTGATGCTCCTTCGCGTGTGTATCGAGCAATAGCGGCACTGATTGGGATGATTGACCGCTGAGCGATTTGCTCATGGATCAGTTACTTTGGGGTGTGCTTCTTCAATTTGTATAGCACAAATGTTCTGAATTCAATATATCCTTCTTGCTTCAATAAGTCAAGTATAAACTTCTATAAAATGATTATAGAGTGCTAAACTTGAAATTTTTGATCCCTTTCTGCTATACTGAATTTATGACAAGTCGAAGCTATAACCAATACTGCGGGCTATCCTATGCCCTAGATATCGTCGGTGAGCGGTGGACATTGCTCATCATTCGTGAAGTAACGGCGGGTCCCCGTCGTTTTAAAGACCTGCTTGACGGCCTCCCCGGCATTAGTACCAATCTATTGACAGAGCGGCTTAAGCGCCTGGAACAACAAGGCATGCTCCAGCGGCGTGT
>DAOTTR010000174.1:0-22767 GCA_034437715.1 Caldilineaceae bacterium | reverse complement strand
ATATTGCGCAGAATCACGCCGGGCGTCAGTGTGCCATAGTAGCCCATGCCAATGAAGGAGCGAAAGCGCTGATTTTTGTCGGCCAGCGCACGCATATCATCCAGCACATCCGCTTCGCCGCGCGGCCCGGCGAGCTTCAATGCCCCTTGGAGGCGGATCGCTTTGGGCACCGTCTCGTCGATCAGCGCGTCGAGCGAGTCAACGCCGATCACTTCTACCATACGCTCGATGTCCAGTGCATCGGGCCCCAGGTGGCGCGGGACAAATTGATCCAAACGGGGCAGCAAATCGGTCAGTGTTGCATTACTCATGAAAATGCCTTTCTGTTTTGGTTATAGGCAACAAAAAACGGGCACCCCTACGGAATGCCCGTACCCTCTGTCGCAAGCCTGAGAGATTGTGCGCTGGACGAGAACAAGTCATTGACTTATTGCCATGTCCAGTGTTTGCCCCGTCGGCGGCCCGGGAAGAAATTCGTAGAAAATTCCCAGACACTTTCCAGAGTTGCCAAGTCACGACGATCCCGGTTGCCTGAGAGAGTCGTGAATCGGACGTAGCCTTCCGATTCACTTACACCTTCGGCGATTGGAAACCTATCAATGATTTCCAATGCTCTCTCGCCATGACTTATCAGCGGTATAGAATTTGTCGGTCATTGTACCTGATCTGCGGATGAGCAACAAAAAGCGGACGCGCATAATGCATTTATCTTACTAATTTGTTAGGATTCGCTGCCGACAAGGATACCGATGACTGCCAGCTGTTTGGCGAGCCATGCCCAATCAGCTACACTGTAGGAGTACCTTTTTCATTTTCGGACCTGCTACTTTTATCGAGGGAAGGAATTTTTTATGAGCAAACTTGCGATCAACGGTGGCCCGCCGGTGCGTACCCAACCCTGGCCCCAGTGGCCGCAGTGGCAAGCCGCCGAGAGCAAGACGTTACTGTCGGTCTTAGAGTCGGGTGAGTGGGGCGGCTTTAATCCCGTCGTGCGCGACTTTGAAGCCGCCTTTGCCCAACGGCATCAGGCCAAGCATTGTCTGGCCGCGGTCAATGGTACGCTGACGCTGGAAGCGGCGTTGCGTGTGGTCGGTGTGGGTCACGGCGACGAAGTGATTGTCCCCGCCTACACCTTCATTGCGACTGCCAATGCGCCGCGCCTAGCGGGTGCGACACCCGTCTTTGTCGATATTGACCCCGAAACCTATAACCTAGACGTGAACTTGATCGAAGCTGCGATTACGCCGCGCACCAAAGCGATTATCCCCGTACACTTTGCTGGCCTGCCGGTTGATCTGGATGCGTTGTTGCCGTTGGCCGCAAAGCATGGCCTCTATGTGATCGAAGATGCGGCCCATGCCCACGGCACCACCTGGCGCGGGCGACCGGTCGGCACGTTGGGGCATATTGGTTCCTTTAGCTTGCAAGCCAGCAAAAACTTGACGGCGGGCGAAGGGGGGATCCTTACTACCAATGATGATGACCTGGCGAACAAGCTCTGGAGCTATATCAACCAGGGGCGCGTGCCCGAAGGTGCGTTTTACGAACACGCACTCCTGGGCAGCAATCTGCGCATGACCGGTTGGCAGGCGGCGATTCTGCTGGCGCAACTGGCACGCTTTGACGATCAACTGGCGCAGCGCGAAAGCAATGCGCGCCTCCTGCACACGATCTTGGCCGAGGTGGATGGCCTGGCACCCCAACGCTGGGACGAGCGCGCCGACCATCATGCCCATCATCTGTTTATCATGCGCTACGATGCGGAACATTGGCAGGGGGTATCGCGCGAAACCTTTGTGAAGGCATTGCGCGCCGAAGGGGTACCGCTCTCGCTGGGCTATGTCACACCGCTCTATGCGCAACCGCCGTTGGCCGAGCCCTATGCACGGGCGCTACCTTGCCCGGTGACCGAACATGTCTGTCGCACAGAGGGTACGTGGCTGCATCAGAGTGCGCTGCTCGCCGAGCCCGCAGCCATGGACGACATTGCCAAAGCCATCTTTAAGGTGCGCGAAAATATCCAGGAGTTGCACACTTTATAGTATACTGAGCAGATATTCTCTTTAGACATTATCGGGAATAAACAGTACGGGCATGTGGTGGGCGGCGGCAATGGTTAATTGCGAAGAATCCAGTTCAATTCGCCGCCCACCGCGTGCCCCTACGCGGCTAGATATCTTATTCCTGATAATGTCTTTTATATATTCTTGAACACATTACGTACTAGTACAGTTGGGCGTAGATACCACGGCAGTTAATCAGGCACGTTACTCGTGTACATCATGGTAAAAATAGGGTACCTTATTTACGCCGGGATCTACTAGGCCAATCTAAGCCGCAGTTGCTAGAAGGAGTCATCATGCAATACCGACAATTAGGCAGTGCTGGCGTGCGCGTTTCGACGATTGGGTTGGGTACCAATCAATTTGGGGCCAAAGTGGATCAGGCAGGTGTCAACAATATTATTGATGCCGCCATCGACTTGGGGATCAACCTGATTGATACTGCCGATGTCTATAGCAACCGCGGCCGCTCCGAGGAAACGCTGGGCATAGCGCTCAAGGGCAAGTGGGACAAAGTCGTCTTAGCCACCAAGGTGCGCAGCGGCATGGGCGACGGCACCAATGACAAGGGCGCGTCGCGCTACCACATTATGCATGGTGTCGAAGCCAGCTTACGCCGCTTGCAGAGCGACTATATTGACCTCTACCAGATTCATAGTTGGGATGACACCACGCCGATTGAAGAGACGCTGCGTGCGTTGGATGATCTGGTGCGCAGCGGCAAGGTGCGCTATATTGGCGCGTCAAACTTTGCTGCTTGGCAACTGAGCCGGGCCAATACCATTGCTGAATTTCGCGATTGGGCCCCCTTTGTCAGCATTCAGAATCACTATCACATGTTCGAGCGCGAGCAAGAGCGCGAAATGATTCCCTACTGCAACGCGCATAATGTTGGCATTCTGCCCTACTTCCCCCTGGCGGGCGGTTTCCTCACCGGCAAATACAAGCGCGGCGAAGCGGCCCCGGCTGGCTCGCGCGGCGAGAATAGCCCCTATGTGCAAAAATATATGACCGACGCCAACTTTACCAAAGTCGAGACGTTGACCAGTTGGGCCGAAGAACGCGGCCATAGCATGGGCGAACTGGCCCACGCTTGGCTGCTGGGCCAACCCCAGGTCAGTTCGGTGATCTCGGGCGCGACCAAGGTCGAGCAGATCGCGGCCAACGCCAAGGCCGCCGATTGGGTGTTGACGGTTGATGAGTTGGCCGCGGTCAATGCTGTACTCAATGGCTAATTGACGCTGCACAACGAACGATTATAAGCTTGGTCGTTCGTTGTGCGTCAACTTTTGTAAAGCGAGGCTCGGAGATGATTCTTGAAGCACTGGTGTTGGGTGGCACTGTTTATGCGGGTGTACAGGCGTATCAACGGCTGTTGACAAAGCCACAGGGCGCTTGGTTGCGCGCGCGCTTGCCGTGGCGGCAACCTTCGCCATTGCAGGTTGTACCATCGGCGGCCAATCCTACGCTGGAAAAGGCCAATTACGATCTGGCCCTCTCTTCGGCTTCGTTGGGCATTAGTTTTACCGCCATCGTTGCGGCACAACCTTTGTTGAGCTTGGCGAGCTTGCCGCTGGTGCTCTATATCTTCGCACCCACCTATCGTGTCGCCTATCAGACCCTGGTCAAAGAGCGCCGCATCACCAATCCTGTGCTGGATGCAACGCGGATCACGCTCTGTGTGGTCATGGGCTATAGCTTTATTGGCGCGCTCAATGCCTGGTTGCAAGCTTTCAGCCAAAAGTTGAGCGTCGAAGCCGAAAATGAACTTCGGCAGACCCTGAACGGGTTGGTCGGCGACCAAGAAGCTGCCATCTGGCTTTATGCGGACGGGGCCGAATTGGAGACGCTCCTGGCGCAAGTGCTGGCTGGCGATGTGATTGTGCTCAGTGCTGGTGATGTCGTGCCCGCCGATGGGCTTGTGCTCTATGGCGAGGCACAGCTTGATCAACGGCTGGCACTGGGCGAGCGTGTGCCCGTGTCGATTGGGCGCGGCGACAACGTTGTCGCTGCCAGTATCGTGCAATCTGGCCGGCTCTATGTGCAATTGGAACAAGCGCCTTCGCCGCGGCTGGCCGATCAAGTGCGCTCCGTGCTGGTGCAAACCCCCGCGCACAAAACGCAGATTCAGGAATTGGGTGAGCGCAGTGCCGATAGAATGGCACCGCGTATGTTGATTGCTTTTGCGCTCACGCTGCCTTTTTTGGGGGTCAATCGGGCGGCGGCTTTTCTGTGTACCGGTTTTGGCGCACACATGCGCACATTGGGCCCGCTCACGGTGCGCCGTTTTGTCAGCCAAGCTGCGCAAGCGGGGATTTTGATCAAAGATGCCCATGCCCTAGAAGCGGGCGCGCTCGTGAACACACTCATCTTGGACGGGCGGCTATTGGGCGATCCGGAGACGCGTGCCCAAGCCAAAACGGTGATTCATGCGCTACGCCAACGGCCTTGGCTGATGCAAGGGATTACGCCACATCGCTTTGCCGTTTATGCCATCGGCGCGATCGATGAGGAGCGCGCGCGCCGCCTGACCGCCGAGCTAGGCCTGGATGATTACCTGATCGAAACGTCCGATCTGGCGCGTGCTGCGCTGGTGGAGCGCCTGCAAACGGCGGGGCGGATTGTCTGTTATGTGGGGTTGGGTGGCGATGACGTGGCTGTTATGGAAAAAGCTCGGCTCGCGATTGTGCTGCGCGGCGTGGCAACGCTGGCATATACGCCAGCCCAGGTGCTACTGCTCGACAATGATTTGGCGCGCTTGAGCCATTTCTTTTATTTGGCTAATACGTTTGCCCTGAAGCAGGGCTTCAACTTGTTGGCCCCGATTGGGCTGGATTTTGTAGATCTGGGGACGACGCTGATCCTGCACTTTGGTCTGGGCTATTCTGTGCTGTTTAACTATGGAGGCTTATTGTTGGGGGCCTTCGCCGCCCGGTTGCCCTTGCGTACGCTGCCGGAAGCGACCACCATGTCGCCACCGGATCAAGCGTTGCCCGCGTTGCCCGCACCCCATGCGCCAGATGCGCCCACTGCTGCCCGATGACACGCGTTTGGTTGCCATTTGACCCATCCTCTGTGCCCGATTTTCCCCTGCCCCTCACCGAAGTGCATGTCTGGCAGGTGGCGCTTGAACAGGAGACCGCAGTTGTTGCCCGATTGTACGCGCCGCTAAGTATGGATGAAGCCCAACGTGCCGCGCGTTTTCACTTTCCGGCGGATCAACGGCGCTATACTGTGGGTCGTGGCGTGTTGCGGTTACTGTTGGGGCGCTATCTGACTAGTGATCCACAAACGCTGCGTTTTGCCTACAATGCCTATGGCAAGCCACACCTCGTTGCGCCTGGGGATGAATCCTCCCTACAATTTAATTTGTCGCACAGCGGCGAGCTCGCGCTCTACGCGTTTGCGCGCCATTGCCAGGTGGGGATTGACATTGAGCGCATCCGTCCCGACATTGACTGGGCTGCGCTGGTGGCGCAAGTTTTTTCGCGCCAGGAACAACTTGCCTTTGCCACTTTGCCAATGGACGAACGGGTTGCGGCCTTTTTTCGCGGCTGGACGCGCAAAGAGGCCTTTATCAAAGCGCATGGCAAAGGGCTTGCGCTGCCGTTGACGCAATTTGATGTCACGCTTGCGCCCGATGAAGCGGCCCGGTTGCTGGCTACGCATTACGAACCCCAGGATGTCCACAACTGGTCGCTATGCACGGTGACCTGTCCTGCTGGCTATGCCGCGGCGTTGGCGATGGGCGATCAACCACGGCTGCTAGTCTATGGTCTGTGCGACTTGTCATTGTAAGTGTCATTAGTAAGTGCCATCGTAGGTGCGCGCGAGGAGGAAAAGATGCGTTATCTGGTAAAAGCGCAAGTAAAGCCAGGGCAAGCTGCCCGGTTGCGCCGTGCGATTGAACAGCGAACCCTAGGCCGCGGCTCGGTGGCGGGTGGTGAGTATTTGCGCAACATGGCGGAAGCGCGCGGCTTGGCAGATGGCACTGTGCGCTGGGTGGAAGTCTGCTACTGTGCAATTCCACTGGAAGAAGAGCACCCCTATTGGGAGGAATACTTTGACTTGCTTGATATCAAAAACGCGCACAATTGTAGCCAATGCAAAGATCTCAACGGTACAGAACCGTGGGCCTGCGCCGATTGTGATTGCACCGTGCGCTTGGAACAGACATTGGCAACCTGGGGCGAAGATTTTCTGCCCAAACTCGATCAGGACGCAGATAACATGCGCGAACATGGGAAATAGAGGACTGAAATTATGCGCGTAAGACGAATCTTGGTCCGTAGTTTGCTGGCGCTGGTGGCCGTGATTGCCATTACTGCCTTGTTGACCTACTTTTTTGTGGGGCGCTATGTTAATTTGGCGGGGCTGTGGGGTGATGGCCGCACCACTCAGATTGCCACGCCACCCGACTTTGCCACGAATGTCTTTGCCGAGGGTCTCAATGGGCCGCGTTTTATCTATGTGGGGCCGGATGGGGTTTTATACGTGGCCGACCGCGGCAACGGTCGGATTGTTGCCCTGCCCGATGCCAATGGCGATGGCGTGGCCGATGCGATCAAGGTCTTTGCCGATAATTTAGACAATCCGCACAGCCTGGTCTATCACAATGGCGCGTGGTATGTGGGTGTCCCTTCGGGCGTTATCCGGTTGGTTGATCGTGATGGTGACGGCGTGGCCGATCAGCGCACGACGTTGATTGACGATTACCCCACCACGGGCGCGCACAGCACGCGCACCGTGGAATTTCTGCCTGATGGGCGCATGGTCGTGGCGATTGGCTCAAGCTGCAATGTTTGCCGCGAAGAAGATCCACGCCGCGCCGCGATTGTGGTCTATGATGGGCCAGATGCCACTGGCGAACGCATCTTTGCCGCTGGTCTACGCAATGCCGTTGGCCTCACCATTCACCCGCAAACCGGCGCACTCTGGGCGACTAACAATGGCCGCGATCTGCTGGGCGACGATCTGCCGCCAGAGACGATCTATCAGGTGGAGGAAGGCGCAAACTATGGCTGGCCCACTTGCATCAACGGCTATCTGGAAGATCCCGAAGCCGGTCAGGCCGGTTCGTGTGAAGGGATTGGCCGCCCCGTGGTCGAGATGCAAGCGCATTCAGCGCCTTTGGGGCTGGTATTTTATACCGGTAACACATTTCCAGCAGAGTATCAAGATGATCTCTTCATCGCCTTTCATGGTTCGTGGAATCGAAGCACGCTCACTGGCTATAAAGTCGTCCGTCTCCCCTTTACTGATGGCGCGCCCGGGGATGCAGTCGAAGATTTTGCCACGCATTGGTTGGATGACAGCAGCAGCGAAGTGAGTGGCCGACCTGTGGGGTTGGCCGTCGGTGCCGATGGCGCGCTCTATGTCAGCGATGACAAGGGTGGCTATATCTACCGCATTCACTACACTGGCCAATGAGCGAGCGATAGTCAGAGAAGGAAGATCCGGATAAGGAGTGCGTATGCGTAGCGGGCAATGGTTATTGGTGGTAGCATGGTTCTTTGTGGCTTGTGGGGATGGCCGCGCGCCAAGCGCCGTTGTGCTCGCCGTTGCGGCGCGCGATGTAGCCTTCGATCCGACCGCGCTGACCGTGCCTGCCGGTGCCGCCGTGACCGTGAACTTGACCAACCAAGGCATGCTCGAACATAACTGGGTGGTTGTGCCGGCCAACGTCGATCTGGCCACGGCGACCGTTGCCGATGCCACCAATCAGGCCGATTCTGGCATGGTCACCGGTGGTCAAAGTACAACCCTTACCTTTACCGCCCCCGCCGCGGGCGACTATCACTTTCTCTGCACTGTGCCCGGTCACGCGGCGGCGGGCATGGTGGGGACGTTTACTGTAACGCGGTAGGAATTTCTCTTTGTCTACCTGATCATCTGGCCTGCTGACCAGGATTGCTATACTACTGGGCAAAATCGATCGCAGCCAACGAATCTGCCTTGATTGCCTGATCCAGCCACTGCGCCATCTACTTGGTGTTTGTGCTTCTCGGCAGGGTATTTATCTTTGAGCTTGAGGGCGGTGTCGAGGAACTTGTGGCGGGTGGCATGGTCGGGGACTTCAATTAAGCCTTGTTCTTCGGCCTTGATAAGTTGACCTTCTTTGGTGAGGAGGATGGCAGCGTTGGAGGTGCGAGTGGCTTGGAGGCCTTCAGAGTGTACCTTCATCAACAGGTCGTCGGGCAGGTACTCCTCCATCAACTTCTCCCATGCATTCGACTCGGTTAACTTCTGGGGTGTCTTGGCGGTGGCCGGTGAATAACCAGAATCGCGCATGGCCTTGCTCACGTTTCCACCGTTTTCCACTGATTTCTTGAAGGCGCGTTTCTGTTTCTCGGTCATGAATAAAGTGTATCACAGGCTATTTTGGGGAATAAAAAAAGCGGTGGTACAATAACAACCCAAAAGATACATAGTTCATTTAATAATTTCGAAGGCATCATATGAATAAAGAGATAAAGGGAACCATCGCCCTCGTCGTATCCATATGCGTACTTTTTTTTGGCAACAATTGGGTCGAACAATCCACGGGCAAATCGATATTTGCATGGATATCCGACAGTCTAAAACAAACAAACAATAGCCCTTCATTACCATTAGAATCAGACAACACAAGTGCATCTATAACCATAACAAGTTCTGTACCATCAGCAACAATGCCTGTTTCTCCAACTTTATCAGTCACCCTGACTACGGTCACACCTTCGGTGACGTTGCTTGCACCAAAGGAAACATGGAAACAAGAGGGAATGGAATTAACACCTGTAAAAGATGAATTTTCAGAAAATAAACTACGAATTTGGTGGGAAATCAAAAATAATACAAGCCAAGATAGGCTAGTAGTCTACAGCCATGAGAATTTTAAGGCAGAAACTAATACAGAACGTGAATTGACTGTGGGGGTTTTTGAAGGTGGTGGGCTATCATGCCGTGGAGAAGAAAGAAAGCTACTCAAGCCCGGTCAAACTCTAGAACTTTGTCATACTCCTTCCTTTGGGGGTTTACCAATGAGTGTTTCGGTCGATCTTGCTATGCCCGACCTCGAATATATCATCGTAACTGCATCAGATATATCTCGTGTCGAAAAAGCACAATGGAAGTTTCCCGCTAGCTTCCGATGAAATCGGAAATTAATAAGTATACTTACGCTCCCACTTCATATATGTTTTCGATAAATCATTGTCCGCTTCATAAATTTAAATTCACATTCAACTCCTGATACACCCCAAAAAAAGAACCCCCACGCCTGAGCCTGGAGGCCTTAAATTGTGCTGTGATACACAACTGAAGCGAGTATAACAGGTTCAAATCCGTGTATTGTAAGAGTTGTGTAAGAGGCGTCAGAAATCAGGAAAAGCGTGCTATAATAATAGTTATAAGCCACTTGAAAACTCAATAAGCGATAAATAACTGGGCTTCCCTGGAGGTTCAACACAGACGATGATCGCTCTCTGGAACCAACATAGGATTCATTTCCTCCCTGGGTTTAACATAGCGGTAGTTTCCCTGGAATTTCAACAAAAGCCTAGCTGTTTATTGTTTATTGCCACTATAAGACACACTATGATTACCCTTACCCAAACCATCATCAACCAATACGGATACTTCATCGCCATGCTTATCGTCAGTGGCGGCCTCACTTACCTGATTTGGCGCTCACAACGTCGCACCATTACAATCAAAGACCCCACTAATCGCCGGATTACCCATGTTGCCCTATAACGTCGAACACCTGCATCTACCTGCATCTGATCTGTAAATCTCTATGTCACCTAGAGAGAAAAACCACAATGAGTGAAAATCCCAAATTCAGACTAGAAGATCATCCGCATTGGTTAGGCGAAGCAATCCCAGGCACGCTTCAAGAGACAGACGGCAGATATACAATCCACATATATCCACGAGAGGCCAGAGCGCTCATTCTCAAGGGTGAAAAAGTGCAGCATCAAAGACTTGAAGATGGCCGGATTGAATTTTTCAAAACCAATCTTGCTGGTCGGGAAATCCCGCTCGGCGAAAGTAAAATCCAACGCGTCAAACCACGCAATCTAGAGGTCGTTCGCTTCTGGATGACATAAAAGCCGAATAAATCAGTTCGCCTCAATCGAAATTATCCATACCACCGTCTCGCTTGGATCGGTCCGGTCAATCTCGTACACCACCCAATATCCGGCCACAAACACCTCATAGCGGCTGGCATACCCATCAACCTTGAGCGCATCGTCCGGCGTGGGGTTCTTCTGCAACGCCTCGATAGCACGCCGGATCGGTGCGCCTGCTTCCTTCATATCCCGCAAAAACTTAGAAACAGCAAAGGAATAGTGGAATCTCATTACTCACCGGCCAACGATTTGTCGAATTCTTCTTGGGTTAGATAGTTACCTGCCTTCATCTCTGCCAGAATCTGGTCGGCGCGAATCATGCGCTGTAACCGGGCCATTTCCTGCATAATCTGATTCCACTGGTCAGGATGTACCAGGACACCAGCTCCCCGGCCATCACGGGTCAGCAGTAGTGGACTCTTATCCAATTGAGCAATGGTTTCGGCCTGCTTGTTGCGAAGATCACTCACCGGCAACGTCGGCATTGCAGCATACATCATAGTTTGTCTCCTTTTGACACATAACGTACATATAAAGACATTATATGTCACCCAGCTCTGTATGCCAAATCTAAAACGCAGAAAAAAGCCCTACCTCAAGTTTTTATGCCCACTGCCCTTGTAAAAATTCTAGAGCAGCCTCTGTAAACATGGCCGTTTGATTTCCTTTAAAGGGGAAATGACCACCATTCGGGACTATCCACAGATGAGCCTGCGGGATCGCCATAGACATCTCCACCGGCAATGAAACAGGAATCTGATCCCGGTCTCCGTTTACAATAAGCGTTTTTGCCATTATGGTAGCCAAGTACGGTGGGGTAAAGTTCACGTCATCATATATATTAGTAAAACTATATAACTGATCCAGTAGCACTCGAATCTGCTCATCACCATATACATGAAGCTGTCGAAAACTAGGGGTGTACCAGCCTTCACGATCAGAGGCAAGTTGTTCACGGAAGATGGTACGAGCTTGTTCAGGAATGTAGGGTGTAGTGCCAATCAGCACCATCGCCTCCACGCGTAACGGTTGTTGCGTAGCCATATGGAGTAAGCTATGAGCGCCAGAACTAAAACCGATTGCCTTAAACTGTTGGATAGACAACTGATCCAACAAGGCAAAAATGTCGAGCGCTGCCTGCCGATGGGTGAACTGGTTCGTCGGATTGGTCGAACGCCCATGCCCTCGTAAATCCGGCACGATAAGCCTGAAATGCTCAGCAAGGGCGGGGATATAGGGATGCCAGAAAGCCGCAGTCTGTGTAAACCCATGCAATAAGACCAGCGGATCTCCTGCTCCATATTCCTCGTAATACATTTCCATATCATTGACTGTAGTAATCTGACCCTGCGGTTGGGTTTGGATGGAGTCCGACATGATAGTTTTTCCTCCTGAGATACAGAAATCACGATTACATTTTTTTATTGTAAGCCTTCTACTTTAGTTTCGGGTAAAAGAGCACAAGAAAAGCGGAAGAAAAGACAAACAGCGGATAATCGTTCACAATAGAGGTGTCAAAACCGAAAGGAGTGAACAATGGAATCCGCCGTCAAAGAGATCATAAATGTACTGGTGTACATCGTGCAAATTGTACCAATCGGGACGAATCTAAATTTGGTATGCTTGCTGTGGGCGCTGAGGAATGGGTCGTTTCTGGAAAGTCGCGGAGCGGTACACCGCGGGCCGCATTCAAGCAAAACGCATGCCATTGTTACAGGGCTTAGTGCGTTGTCCGCCGGCCAGTCGTGAAAGCGACTTTCGGCAAACGCGGTTGGCGCAAGCGGTCAAGCCAACCGCACCCGATGAAGTGACGGTGATTGATGCTGGGTTTAGCATCGCCGAGTTGCAGCGCACCCAAGTGAAGCGGTGGGTGATCCGCATGGCAAACAACTGTACCGCCTGCCTAAACCAGTTGCCGCCAGCACAGGCGCAAGGCCGCCCACACACCTATGGCAAGCAACCAATCGCGGCGACGCTGCCCATGCCCAAGGCAGCTTTCCTGAGGAAGGCTGTACCATTCGCTTTGCATCCTGGCAAACCTTAGTCACCCGCCAAATCGCGGTCAACCCCGATAACCCGACCTTGGTTTTCCATGTTTTCTATGACCCACTTTATCATAAACCTTTGGTACTGGCGACGGATATGACCCTCCACCCGCAACTCATTTATCTGATTTATCGCGACCGCGCCCAGTGGGCACCCGCGGTTGAGCATCCTCCCTTGGTCGCCAAACAAATGCTTGGCCTACATCGCCAATTTGTTTTTGCCACCGAGTCTTGCTTCCGCCTCCCAGCGTTGGTGCTGCTGGCGGGCAATATCTTGTCGCATACCGCCGCTTGCTTGCCGCCTATCCCGGTTGGTTTCTGGGATCGCACTCCCAAAGCCACACCCGGTCGCTTACGCCGACGGCTGGCCCGCGCTATTTTCCCAAACTTAGCCGACTTTGATCCCCAAGTCCGAAAAAAGAACTCGGTTTTTCACCATTTACCCACTGGCATTCATGCCCATCGCCGTCTTAAACCCCCGATTTGATCCCGCTTTTACCGGAAACTAAAGAACTTGCAAGATCAGTTAGATGTAAAATTGGGTATTGACAAAACTAATGGTATTAGTTAATATACTAATGTAATTAGTTTTTGTTGATTTGGAAAGGAACCAAGCGATGAATACCCAATTTTTACAACAGCCCGATGGCACAATTGCCTATGATGATCGTGGCAGCGGTCCGTTAGTGATTTGCCTGCCTTCGATGGGTGATCTGCGCGCCGAATATCGTTTTCTGATGCCACAATTGGTAAGCGCTGGCTACCGCGTCGTTAGCGTCGATGTGCGCGGCCATGGCGAAAGCAGCGTTAGCTGGCCCAATTATGCCGTCGATGCGATTGGCCGTGATCTACTGGCGTTGATCCGCACGCTGAATGCCGGTCCTGCACTGGTGATCGGCACATCGATGGCGGCGGGCGCGAGCGTGTGGGCCGCGGCAGAAGCGCCGGAATTGATCACGGGCATGGTGTTGATTGGGCCTTTTGTGCGCGGTGAAAGTGCCTGGTGGAGCAATCTACTCTATACGGGACTTTTTATGCGCCCCTGGGGTCCCGCCGCTTGGAGCTGGTATTACAAAATGCTCTATCCAACCCGCAAACCAACTGATTTTGCCCAGTACGTAGCCGCGTTGCGTGCAAATCTGCAAGCGCCAGGTCGGCTAGAGGCATTGTTGCAAATGCTGCGTGCATCAAAAGCGGCGTCGGCGGCGCGGCTATCCCAGGTTAACAAGCCAACGTTAGTGCTGATGGGCAGCAAGGATCCCGATTTTAAACAACCTGCGCTTGAAGCCGAAACAGTAGCCAACAGCCTGCATGGTACCTACATCATGATCGACGGTGCGGGTCACTATCCGCATGCCGAAATGCCTGATGTAACCGGCCCGCTTGTGATTACCTTTTTGCAAGCATTGCAACAACCGATGAAGGTGGCCTATGGCACCTAGAATCCGGCTCGATAAGCCGCGTGTCGTCCAGGCCGCGGCGGATCTGGTGAACCAGGAAGGTGTGGATGCCCTGTCACTCAGTCGGCTGGCCGAGCGTTTGGGCATCCAGACGCCTTCGCTCTATAACCATGTAGACGGGTTGCCGGGGTTACGGCGCGCGCTAGCCTTGCTAAATGCACGTAACTTGAGCGAATGCTTTGCCAATGCTGCGATTGGTAAAGCGGGGCCAACCGCGCTGATCGCGCTTGCCCAGGCTTATCGCGACTATATCAAAGTATCTCCGGGTCTTTATCTGGCGAGTTTACGGGCCTCTGGTACACAAACGCCGGTTGATATGGAATTGCAACAAGCCGAAGCCCGCAGCCTCCAAGTCGGGCTGGCCGTGATGGCTTCGCTCGGTTTGCAGAGCGATGATGCCGGCCATGCCCTGCGCGCACTGCGCAGTGTAGTCCATGGCTTTGCCACCTTGGAGATAGCCGGTGGTTTTGGTCTGCCGCTCGACTGTGATGAAAGTTTTCGGCGATTGATCGGGGTGATCATTCGGGGCTTGCAATCGTCGGTATAATCGATTGAACGCAATCACCAGACCATAAAAAATAGAGTTCCGCAATTTTGACGGCCTGCTGTATACTGATGGTACTTTCCCAACAACCAATAGATAGAACCCTTAAAAGTTGCATCAATAATCAATGGCTCAGTGGAGAGCCTATGTGCAACTTTTAAATGGTTTGCCATAAGTATACAGGAGGAACACAATGCAAATCACCGCGATTAAAACCTTTATTGTCGATCCCGGCGTCGGCAAAAACTGGCTTTTTGTCAAGCTGGAAACCGACAATGGTCTGGTTGGCTGGGGCGAAGCCTATACCCAAGCCGACCGTGACCGCGCGATTGAAACCCACATTCAGCAACTGGGGCGCTATCTAGTGGGGCGCAATCCGTTTGATATTAAGCATTTCACGTTTTTGGCCTACAATGACTACGCCAACAAGCGCGGGTCCATGGAATTCTATTGTGCCATCAGCGCAATAGAGCTGGCGTTGTGGGATATTGTGGGCAAGGCGACCGGCCAACCGGTCTATAATTTGCTGGGTGGCAAATGCCGCGACAAAATCCGCGTCTATGCCAATGGCTGGGGCGGTGGTGGCACGCCCGAAGAGGCGGCGGCCAAGGCTCAAGCTACGGTCGCCCTGGGCTTTACGGCGCTGAAATTCGATCCCTTTCCCAACCCTTGGCGCGCCTACATCGACCGCCAACAAGAGGACGCGGCCGTGGCGAAAGTGGCCGCCGTACGCGCGGCTGTCGGGCCGGATGTGGAAATCCTGATCGAAGTGCATCGCCGCTTGGCCCCCATGCACGCCATACGCGTGGCGCAGCGCATGGAAGAGTTCCGGCCCTTCTGGTATGAAGAGCCCGTCTCTTTCCGCGATCTGAATAGCCTGGTGGCCGCGCGTCAGCAGATCCACATCCCCGTCGTCACTGGTGAGGAAGTCTATACCAAGTTGGAATTTACGCAGGTCTTTGCCCAGCGCGCCGCCGATATTATCAACCCGGACGTGTGTAACGTGGGTGGGATTCTGGAACTGCGCGAGATCGCGGCCATGGCCGAGGCCCATCATGTGGCCGTGGCACCGCACAACTATAACAGCACCACATTGGGCTTGGCCGCCACATTGCACGCGGCGATCGGTATGCCCAATTTTCTGATCACCGAATACTTTGTGAACTTTGCCGCCGTCGGGGCCGAAATCGCCAATACCACTTTCGCCGTGGAAAACGGCTACATCACCCTGCCCGACACCCCAGGGCTGGGCATCGAGTTGGATGAAGCGGCGCTGGCCCGGCGACCCTACCGCGAACATGCCCTGCGTAAACTGCGCCATCCGCGCGAGGAGTGAGGTATAAGGGATCGCGTGGCAAAATTTCACGCAATCCCTTGTTGTATTGCTTAGCCGGTTGAACCCTTCACACTCCACACGGAACCGGTCGTGTAGGTGTTGCGCTCGGAAGCGAGGAACTCGATCACTTCGGCCACTTCTTCGGGATCAGAATAGCGCCCAATCGGATTGCCCGGATTGGCAATAAATTCGGGCGTAAAGCGCGGCACCACCATGTCGGTTAGGGCACGGCCTGGTTCAACGCCATTGATAAAGACATTTTCTTTGGGGTATGCATTGCCCAAGGCCGCGACCAAGGCATAGACGCCACCCTTGGAGACGCCATAGGGCACTTGGTTGGTGGCACCCTGGCGCGCACCCGAGGTGAGGGTGACACAGCGGCCCCAACCACCTTTGAGCATGTGCGGAATTGCGGCTTGGTGGGCATAGAAGACGCCAAAGAGGTTGATCTTCATCACTTTTTCAAATTGCGCGGCAGTCTGCTCCAAAAAGGGTTTTTCCCAGCCCAAAATGCCGGCACAGCAGACTAGGATATCCACGCGCCCAAAGCGTTCGGCCGCGCCATTGACCATGGCGTGTACCGCGGCTTCGTCCGTCACATCGGTGTGTACATAGGTCGCTGCTTGCCCAAGCGCTTCAATTTCCTTGACGACTGCCTCGCCTTGTTCATCCAACATATCGGCAATGACCACGTCGCGGCCTTCCTCGGCAATGCGTAGCGCGCTGGCGCGGCCAAGCCCACGTGCGCCACCGGTCACAATCGCGACACGGCGTTCTTTGGGGGCAGCAAACCGTAAATTCGGCATAATCCTTCTTCCTCTAGCTCGTAAAGCAATGGTCGTACAATCAATTGGGTTATGTGACAATGGTCGAGCAACCGTCGATGGGCACCGTATGCTCAACCGTTCAACTATACCACTGTGGCCGACTAATTATCCAATACCGTGATGCCCAATTCCTTGGCCGTGTTGTGGAAAAGGCGGCTCACGGCGGGCAATTCTTCGGTCGAGTTGCCTTCGGAGATCACGGGGAATTCGGGCGAGAGCGCTTCCATGCGCGTGAAAAGGGTTTTGAAATCCATCAACCCCTTGCCTGGGCAGCCATCGCTGAGATGGAGCGCCAAGCGGTTCTCGATCCAGATATCCTTGGCATGGCAACTAACCATGTGCTTGCCCACCACATCAAAGTGGTGATTGAGTGCCTTGCCTGTGTCGAACACATCTTCCAGCGTGATCCAGTTGGCCGAGTCATAATCACAGCGCACCCAGTGGGAATCGACCGCGTCCAGCACTTCGCGCGCGATCTCGGGTGTCTTCAGTGTGACCAGTTGGTGGCATTCCAGGCTGAGAAAGACACCGGCATCTTCGGCAGCTTGCTTGCACTCATTCAAGGTTTTGATCAATTGTTGCTTGGCGCGCTCGGTATAGTTGTCGGGGTGGGGAAACCAGGGGCCGGCGGGGTTCATTGAACCAGGGCCGGTATCGATGCCGCGTGCACCCAATTCGCTGGCCATACGCAACGCGGCTTGAATCGTGCGCACTGATTCCTGGCGCGCTGTCTCGTCGGAGGTGACCATATTCTGCCAGTAGCCAGTGGCTTGATAGAGTTTGATCCCTTCGCCCTCTAGGAGATCGCGGAACCGTTTGGTCTTGTGCTTGGGTGTTGTGTGCGGATCGTTGGCGCGAAAGCGCGTAAAAATGCCACTAAAGCCGAGATCGCGTACACGCCGACACATTTCCGGCGTCATATCATCCATGTCCGCGGGCAGAAAACAGCCGCTCATTCCAAAACGCATGAGAAATTTACCCTTCCTGTGATTTTGGGGAACCTTGATTGAACTACACCGATATATTGTCCCCTGGATGGGAAGGGTTGTCAACTGAGCTTGGCGGATATTACGCCTTGGCTAGCTCGCCATGCCACAGGCGTTGCATCTCTTCACTCTGTTCAAGTAGCTCATCTAGCGTGCCCTGGGCGGTGATCCGGCCATCTTGCAGCACAATCACCTGATCGGCACGGCGCAACACCCGGCGGCGGTGCGAGACGACCAAACAGGTGGGGATGTCGCGCCCTGCATCGCGCTCGGCAAAGACACGTTCCCACAGCAGCCGTTCGGTTTCAACATCCAGCGCGCTGGAAAGGTCATCGAAGACCAGCAATTCGGCATCGCGCACAAACATGCGCGCCGCGGCCGTCCGCTGGATCTGCCCGCCCGACAAGCGCACACCGCGCGAGCCCACCAGGGTATTCAGCCCGTCGGGCATGGCCGCAATATCGCTTTCCAACACGGCTTGATGAATTGCCCCTGGCAGATCAACCTGGTCTGTGGGCAGGCCCAGCAAAATGTTGTCGCGCAATGGTTCGCTAAAAAGACGTGGCACCTGGCCCGTGTATGCACAGCGCGGTGGCGCAAAGAAGGTGGTCGGATCGGTAACCAGTTCGCCGTTCCAAAACACTTGGCCGTGTTGGGCAGGTAAAAGGCCCAGTAAGGTTTTGAGTAAGGTTGTTTTGCCAGATCCAATCCGGCCTGTAATGACGGTAAAGGAGCCGCGCGCTAACTCCAGATTGATCGCTTCAATGCTGCTTGGCTTGGTGCTGCTGGCGTTGGCAACGCCCTCTTCAAGCGATGCCGGATATTGATAGCCCAGATCTACGGCGCGCAAGTGCGTCAACCGATCCTGCGCGCGCTTGGCTGGCCGGGGCTGGGCTGTGTAATTGGCATCGTTATAGTGCGGGTGTGGCGTGGTGACGGCGGCGCGCGGCGTGCCCTGCATCAGATTTTCCATGCGCTGAAAAGAGACGCCCACCTGTTGCGAGTGCGTAATCGTGCTGCCAACCGTGCGCATCCAGACGGTAACTGTCCAGATGTTGGTGGTGAAGAGCGCAAAATCGCCAATCGTAAAAGTGCCATCGAGCATGGCTTGGGCAGCCAAGATCAGGATCAAACTGGTGCCAACTGCGGTGGCGCTGCTGCCTAGAAGATCGACGAGTTGGGTGAGCAAGCGATCCTTAACCATGACCGCACGTCGTTGATCGTTCAGCCCGGCAAAGTAATTGATAATGCGATCTTCGGCGTGGGCTACCTTGATCGCCTGGGTGCTGTTGAACATGTCGCCGATAAGCCCAGTGACTAAGCTGGTCGCTTCGCGGCTCTGGGCACGCGTACGCTTGACGACGCGCCCCATCAACTGCACAATCAACACGATGATCCCTAGCGGGCCAAAGGTGCCGAGTGTGATCCAAGGATTGATCCGCCACATGATCACCAGTGACACAATCGACGCAATGCCAAACGCGGCCACGTCCAGCACCTGGATCATCATATTCGTGACTTCGCGCGTGTCGTCGCGCAGCGTGCTGATCACCTGGCCTGTGGCCTCGGGCCGTCCTTCCTTGGTCAGCGGCAGCGCATTCGCCCCCGGCAGATCCAAAATGCGGCTGAACATGTTGCTGGTGAGTAGCGCCATGCCATGATAGCGATAGGCAAAGTTACCATAGAGCGCCACGACGATCCCACTCAGGGCCAGCGCGCCAATCAGCAATTGCAATAAGGCGGCAGGGATCACGCCAATCGACGTGCCAGGGTCACCGCTGAGATAATTAAAGAAGCCCTGCAAAACCAGCCCACCCACCGGTAGCATGGTAAGCCGAAAGCCAAAACCACCCAGATCCATGAGCCAGGGGCGCAAGTGAAACCGAATTAACCGGCCAAGATGTCGGTATGTGTTCATGCGAAAACCTCTTCCATCCCCGTTTGCAGCAAGCGATAAAAGCGACTGTTGGGGTCAGCGGCTAACGCCGTCCGCTCGCCATATTCGGCAATACTGCCTTCATCCAAAATCATAATCTCATCGGCGCGCTGGATGGTGGCCAGGCGATGGGCAATAATAATACAGGTGCGATTGGCGAGCAGCCGGTTCAGGGCCGCTTCAATGCGTTGCTCGGTGGCCGGGTCCAGGCGCGAGGAAGCTTCATCTAGAATCACCAGCCCCGGATCGGCCAGGAAGACGCGCGTAAATGCCAATAATTGCGCCTCACCTGCCGAGAGGTTGCTGTCATCGCCACTGAGTTGGCTGTCGAGGCCATCGGGTAAACTTTGTAGCCAACCCCAGAGCCCCACTTCCTGTAGCACCATACCAATGCGTTCATCGGTGATGGTCTGATCAAACAGCGTCAAGTTGTTGCGCACGCTGGCGTGAAAGAGTTGCACATCTTGCGTCACCATGCCAATGCGTCCATGCAGATCGGCCTGGCGCGCCTGACGCAGATCAAACATAGCCTGTTGATTGCCCAGGCGAATGCTGCCGACCGTTGGATCGTAAAAACGAAAGAGCAATTTGCTCAGGGTCGATTTGCCACTGCCCGTGCGCCCCAACAAGCCGACGACCTTGCCCGGTTGCAGATGAAACGAGACATCGCGGATGACAACTTCTTTTTCTTTGGCAGCTGCGGCAGCTTCGTCAGCCTCAATATCACCCGTACCGTTCAGGATTTTGTCTGCCCGATCGTCTACTAGGCGCGTGCTGAGCGGATCCGCATCTTCGTACTGAAACGACACATGATCAAAGCTAACCGCCAGTGGGCCAGTGGGCAGGCTCACCCCCGCGCCATCGTGCAGCGTGGGCTGGATCTGGCGCAGTTTGACAATGCGATTCAAGGCGGCGCTGGCGCGCTGAAGCTGATCGACCACCTCGATGGTCTGCCATAGGGGTCCTTCGACAATGCCAATATAGTTGAAAATCAAGTAGACGCTGCCGATGGTCAGTGTGCCGTTAAAAAAGAGCTGGCCGCTCACCAAGTGGGCTGCTGCATAGGCCAGCGCAAAGACCCAGACCGGCGTAGGAATGATCCAGGCGTCCAGGTGCAGGGCATGTTGGGCCGCCAGCCAGCGTTGACGCAGCAGGCGATAGAGCCCCTGCATTGTGTAGGCCTTGGCACCGCTTGTCTGGATATCCTCGGTGCCATTGAGTCGTTCTTCCAAGAAGCCAAACAACTCGGCATCGGCGGCGCGCAAGGCTTCCCAGCGCGGGGTAATCCGTTTGCGCAACCAATTGATCACGACCACACTCAGCAGCGTCACCAGCGTAATGCCCACGCCGATCTGCCAACTTTCCCACCAGAGCAGGATCACCACGCCCAGCAACAGCAACGCGTTGCCGATCAAGGTCAACATCATCTCCGAGAAGAAGTTGGCCAATTCGTTGACATCGCCATCAACGCGCTCGATCAATTCGCCGGGTGTGTGCGCTTTGTGAAATGACATATCCAGCCGTAAACAGTGGCGCGCCAGATCGACGCGCAGCCAGTTGGTTGCCGTCCAACCCACCATTTCGCCCACGTAGGTCGCAATCAGGCGTACTACCTGCTGCAAAATGGTAATCAGGGTAAAGATCGCCGCCGCAGTCAACAGTTGGCGAAGTTGACCACCACCCTCCAGGCTGTCCAAAAAGTAGCGAATGATCTGGGGATTGATCAATTGCAGGGCAATGGTCAGCAGCACCAAACATGCCAATAAGAAAACGCGGCCGCGCTGTGGCCCCAGGTAGGTGGCCAGCAACTGGCCAAAGCCACCTAGGGGAGAGCTAGAACGATTCATATGTGCCTTACGCAGAACGATTATATGCTGAACAGGATGACAATTTCAGCCTTGCATCCTGCCATTTTGTGATGCAGTTGGCAAATTCAGCCCTCGATAAAACCATTTCTGTTCCGAGCGCATGAATGGAGTTGTCGTAGCCTTGCCGCACGGGGTAGAAGGTGGTGCTTGCCCAGGAGTAGCGGGCATCCCCTGACGGCAAGGCTACTATGGTAATTAATGGGGGTAATTAATGGGCGATTTCCGTGAGCGGTTGATCGGTGGCCAGCGCGGTCGCCGCCTTGGCTGCTGCCGTGCGCCGCACCAACCAGAGCGCGGGGATGATCAATGCCAATGACAGCGTGCCGCCCAGCCAGAAGGGCAGTGTCGGATGATAGGCGAAGATCACACCAGCAATGGCTGTACTCACGATCACCGCTAGATTGGTGGTAGATTGATAGATACCCAGAATTCCACCGCGCATATCGTCGGGAACTGCGCTGGTTGCCAACGATTGTAATGGTGGCATCAGTAGCCCCATCCCCGCCGCAAAGAAGAGCGAGCCAATGGCGCCCAGCCAGGGCGTGGTGATCACCGCGAAAATAAACATGCCTATCATGCGCGAGGTCGTGCCGATCACCACTAGCCATGCCTCGCCATAGCGTCTGAGCAGGGGCCGGAGCAATAACGTCTGGGTAAGCAGTTGCCCCACGCCCACAGCAGCCAATAATAGCCCCACACCCAGGCTGATCGACTCGGGGGGATAATTTTGAAAGAGCACGGCTTCGCTATAGAGCGCGAACGTGCCTTGAAAGAGGCCAAAAGCAAATTGACCAAAAAAGGCCAAGCTCAATACAAGCAGCAGCGGATAGTTGCCGAGAATTGCGCTAACGCTCAACCCGTCGCGCCGCAAGCTATGGCCCGCCAGGCGTTGTTCTGGCGTTAAGGTCTCGCCCAAGACAAACCAAGTCAATACCACCGTCAAGATAGCGGCCACCGCAGCGATCAGGTAGGGGATGCGTGGCCCATAGGCTGCCGAGAGAAAGCCACCCAGTGCCGGCCCAATAATAAAGCCCAATCCAAAGACGGCAAAAATATAGCCCAGCGATTGGGTGCGCTGCTCGCGTGGCGTAATATCCGTCACATAGGCTTGGGCCACAATGATGTTGCCACCAGTGATTCCATCCAGAATGCGTGCCAGAAAGAGAATCGACACATTGGGTGCAAACGCCAACATGACAAAGCTAACCGCTGTCCCGATCTGGCTGAAGATCAACACCGGCAGGCGACCGACGCGATCCGAGAGTCGGCCTAGGTAGGGGCCCGCCACAAACTGGGCGGCAAAAAAGGACGCATTGAGCAAAGTGATCACTTGCGGCGACATATGATATTGACTCTGGGCGTAGAGCGGCAGAATCGGCAGAATCATCGAGGCCCCAAGGATGCCCACAAAGACGATTAACAAGATGGTGATCAGGCGGCGATCCATGCTTCGGAAGTTCATCGGATTTTTCGATTCTTTGCTGACAGACCTAACGCGTTGCTGGCAAATTGGTAAATGATATACTACCAACTCTAGCGCTTGGCGTGTGCGCTGTCAACTGTACAATGGGACAGAAACGGTCTA
>DAOTTR010000173.1:0-4961 GCA_034437715.1 Caldilineaceae bacterium | reverse complement strand
AAGCAGGTGCTGTTGGCCTATGGCGGCATCGACAACGTGGTGATTACCGCTGGCATCTTTATTTCGCCTGATAGCACCGGTCACATCCCCGACGACCGCTGGGATATTACCTTTGCCGTAAATGTAAAGGGGGCCTATCTGGTGGCCGACGAAGCGCGTACCATTTGGGAAGCGCAGCAATTGCCGGGATCGCTGGTAATTACGACCAGTGTCAATGGCATGGTCGCCAAGAAGGGTTCGGTGGCCTATGATACCAGCAAAGCCGCCGCCAACCATCTCGTGCGCGAGCTGGCGATTGAACTGGCCCCGCTGGTACGCGTCAATGGGGTTGCCCCCGCTACGGTCGTCGTCGGCAGTGCCATGTTCCCGCGCGATCGAGTGATCAGTTCCCTCACCAAATATAATATTGCCTATAGCGAAGAGGGCGATACGGAAAGTCTGCGCAACCAGTTGGCCGAATTCTATGCCCAGCGCACGCTAACCAAGCTGCCAATTCTGCCGGAAGATCAAGCAGAGGCTGCCTATCTCTTGCTGAGCAACGCCTTTAGCAAGACAACCGGCCAGATTGTCAGTGTGGACGGCGGTTTGATTGAAGCGTTCCTGCGCTAAAGAAGAACAACAATGAATGGTAGCAAAGACTTTAGGCCATTCCAAAATTTAAACGATGCAATTCACGTAGGGGCACGAGGTGTGGCGGCAAGAGAGCTTTTGTACATCCATTGTTTTACCCCGCCACCCCTCATGCCCGTACTGGATCATTATTTTTTTGGAATAGCTTTAGTCTTTGTGGGATGCAGGGAAAGACTAAAGTCTTTACGACCGTTGAAGCCTTCCTCGCCTCTGCACAGCAAAATTCTCATAGTACATTAATCTTGGACTTATCTGTTGCACAGATGTTGCCGTTATTTTAGCAACGGCGCGTCACAATTTGCCATTATCATTTTGTGGTGCGCCGTTGTTACAAGCATAAAATATTATCAAACCTTTCACAATTTGCAGTAGGATGTATATGTCTCAGTTGATGTTGCGTAAGAAGTTGATCTGGATTGTTCTGTTGGTGGTGTTAACCGGCTTGTTGGCTGCCTGCCAATCCAGTACGCCGCAAACAAGCGTTACTAGTAACGAAAGTGCTTCATCTCCGACAGCCGAGGCGACAACTATCGCTCCGGCAACCCCTGCCGATAGCGTGCAAACCGCGGCTGTGGCGGGCACCGTGACCAAGACCTTCCTCTTTGGCGCAGGAACCGAGGCGCGTTTCTACATTGACGAAGTCCTGATGGGGCAAGATAAAAATGTGGTGGGCATCACGTCGCTGGTCGAAGGCGAAATCACCCTCGATCCCAGCGATCCGGCCAGTGCCCAGATCAGCCCAATTCGCATTGACGCCAGCGATTTTACGACAGATAGTGATCGGCGTAACGGTGCGATTCAACGCTTTGTTTTACAGTCTGGTCAACCCGAATATCAATATATCACCTTCGAACCGACGACGATCACCGGCCTGCCCGCCAGCGTGACGGTTGGCGAACCTGTTGAATTCACGGTGACGGGGAATCTAACCATCCGTGCCATTACGCGCGCAGAATCTTTTCAAGTGACGGTCACCCCGGTGTCGGAAGATGAGATCACCGGGTTGGGCACAGCAACCATCCAGCGCGCCAACTATGAACTGACGATTCCCAGTGTGCCTTCGGTGGCGAATGTATCGGAAGAAGTGACGTTAGAAATTGCGTTTGTCGCAACCGCTTCCTAGTGGCGTGTCAAGCATGATTTGATACGTAGTAAAGACTTCAGTCTTTTTCCGCGATCTGGAAAGACTAAAGTCTTTACTACAATTTTATTCCGCATTTTATCCTTGACACTCCACTAGTACACGACGGCGTAAATAGACCAATGGTAGTCCAGTGAGACTGTAGCTTCCGCGATGAATTGAATTTCAGTCAGAAAGGTTCCCATGGGCGATTTGAAACGTCTGCGCTTGTCTGCGCTGCTATTGCTGTTCCTGCTGTTGATGCCGGCTCCCGCTGTTATAGCACAGACGCCCGCCGCCTGCACTGTGGACATTGTGGTCCAGGCCGGCGACAGCTTATCGGCGATTGCGGCGCGCTATTATGGCAACCTAGCGAACTATCAGCAGATTATCAACGCCACCAATGCTCAAGCGGCGATTGATAGTAGCTACACCACTATCCCTAATGCCAATACACTAGCTGTGGGCTGGAAGCTCTGCCTGCCCGGCGCAGCAACCGCG
This sequence comes from Caldilineaceae bacterium, assembly GCA_034437715.1. GTDB lineage: Bacteria > Chloroflexota > Anaerolineae > Caldilineales > Caldilineaceae > JAHBVH01. The sequence goes on along the minus strand of DAOTTR010000173.1, from coordinate 2,710 downwards.
CAACCGGCGGCGATTGCTGCTGCTGCAACGCCTGTGCCCGCGATTGCGCCGACGCCCACCCGCGTTCCCGTTGTCGCGCCGACACCCCCCGTGCTCGATCCAGACGCGCCCATGAACCCGCTGATGATCGAGGCCATGCGCCAAGCGAGCTACCCCGGCAGCCCAATTGTGATCGAGCAAACGCTGGCATCCGGGGTCAACTATAGCCGCTATATCGCCTCCTATCTGTCCGAAGGCAACAAGATCTATGCCCTGTTGACGGTGCCGCTAGGCGCAAAACCCGCCACGGGCTGGCCGGTGGTGATCTTCAATCATGGCTATATAGCGCCCGAAGTCTATCGTACTACTGAGCGCTATATTGCCTATGTCGATGCCTTTGCGCGCAACGGCTATATTGTATTCCGCTCGGATTATCGCGGCCACGGCTCCTCCGAAGGCGAGGCCGCGGGCGGCTATGGCTCACCGGCGTATACGGTGGATGTGCTCAACGCGGTGGCTTCCGTCAAACAATATGCCGACGCTGACCCCAATCGCATGGGCATGTGGGGGCATTCGATGGGCGGCCAGATCACGCTGCGTGCCATGGTCGTCAGCGATGACATCAAGGCTGGCGTGATTTGGGCCGGTGTGGTTGCACCCTACCCGGACTTGATCTCACGTTGGCGCCGCCCGCAAAGCGAAACCCAGCCTTCAACCCTACCCACGGGGGCCCGCCGTTGGCGACAGGAGCTAACCGAGACCTACGGTTCGCCCGCAGAAAATCCGGCGTTTTGGGCGTCGATCTCCCCAAATTCCTATGTGGCCGATCTGTCGGGACCCATCCAATTGCACCACGGCACCGCCGACACCAGCGTGCCGCTTGAGTTCTCGGACACCTTGAATGCAGAAATTACAGCTGTGGGCGGTACGGTGGAATATTATGTCTACCCAGGCGATGATCACAACATTGCCGCCAATCTAGGCACCGCGCTCACCCGCTCGGTCGCCTTTTTCGACACCTATGTGAAGTAAGGAATTCCCCGCCCTAGTTGTTTGGCCGCTTAATTTTTAGAAATCACCCCATTCATCATAGGTGTAGCGATTTCTAAGGCCATTTTGAATAAATAAATATCCAACGGCTGAGGCCGTTTCTCGCTGTCAGCAACGGATTCCATCCGAGCGAATGGATCGTTTAATTTTTGAAATGGCCTTAAAAAGTAAACGGTTGCGGCATTAGCAGCAGGTAACAGCATTGCGCTGTCGATTTTATATACCTGAGTGGTTACAAGTGGTTGACAAAAGGAGAAACCGCATGAAAGAGACACAAACCTTCCGTAAGTATTTACTCGAAGAATTTTACGACGATTACCGCGAAGGCGAGATTAGCCGACGCACGTTTATCCGCCGTGTGGCCTTTCTTACGGGCAGTATGGCCGCCACCATTGCCGCCATGTCTGCGGTCGGTTGCCAACCAATTGAGCTACCCGCCGCAACCGAACCCATGCCCACCGATGCCCCTGTGGCCGAGCAGCAGACCATTCCACCAACCAGCGTCCCACCCAGCGCGGCGCAGAGCCCCTTCTCGGTGGCCGCAGATGATCCCGATGTGGCGGGCAGCGATGTCACCTTTGCCAGCGGTAGCGATGAGATTATGGGCTATCTGGTGCGCCCGGCTGCCGAGGGTCTCTATCCCGCTATTCTGGTCTGCCATGAGAATCGCGGCTTGAACGAACACATCCGCGATGTCGCGCGCCGCTTTGCCAAGAATGGCTACGTGGCGTTGGCGCTTGATCTGCTGGCGCGCGAAGGTGGCACCGCGGCCCATGATCGCGATGCGGTGCCCGCCCTGTTGACCGACGCGGGCGCAGATCGCCATACGGCGGACTTCATTGCTGCGGCCGACTATCTGCAAACACTGGAGTATGTCGATGGCGAACGCCTGGGCATGACCGGCTACTGCTTCGGCGGTGGCATCACCTGGCGCGTCGCCACGGCGTTGCCAACCCTCAAGGCTGCGATACCCTTCTATGGCCCCGCACCCGAATTGGATCAGGTGCCGAATATCAACGCCGCCGTCTTTGGCGTTTATGCCGAGCAAGATGAACGTATCAACGCCGGCATCGAGCCGCTGGAAGCCGCGTTGGAAGCAGCCGGCAAAACTTATCAGCTCACCATCTACCCCGGCGTCAACCACGCGTTTCATAACGACACCGGCGCGCGCTACGTAGAGGAACAGGCAACCCAGGCTTGGGAAGATACCCTGGCCTGGTTTGCTGAATATGTCTAGGCATATTGCTCTACCTATACTCAAATCAGAATGAAAACCGGCGTTTGGTGAAACAATTGTCAGCGGGCCGGGGACTGACCAACCGTAAACCTGCGCTGAGAACTTTTTCTGGTCAGTCCCCGGCCCGCTATCGCGAAACTCCGGTTTTTAAATTGAACTCAGTATAGTTGAACGCAAGCCAGGATTGCATGGCAACCCATGGCGGACAAAATTTGCCATGCAATCCTGGCTTGCGTATCTAGGTCGTCTGACAGGCGCTTTGGGATACGGTAACGAGCAGCATAAAAATCACCATGTAGAAGTGATTGACTTCGGGTAGCTTCTATGCTATACTACTGTATGGCGAAATAATGATTTCGCGAAAGCAGCGTTTGGTGTACTTTTTTGTCGTCTGTAAGCAAAGTAACTATTGGGCTTCCTTCATGAGCGCTTCCAGAGTACGAT
>DAOTTR010000172.1:0-3082 GCA_034437715.1 Caldilineaceae bacterium | reverse complement strand
CATGGCGTTCGTCTGGACGATGAACTGCGGCAAAAACTGCTTACCAACGGTTTCTATGCTTGGGGAGAGGGGATTCGGTAGTGGGTGCCGCGCAATGTTGCCGCCGCCCTCAAACTGATTCCCACAATGCGCCGATCCAGAATTGACCAGCATATCTGTTCGCGGAAGGCCGCCAGTCCTGTCTAAGCAGCACGTTCTTTGAGACCGGCACTGGTGGTCAATTCGAGGCCGGCGTCAACACACTCGAACTCATACTGAGAATTTGCACAATTCTCGCGCAGACTCACTTATAGGCCGACCATTATTTGACTCTGTATGCAGCTCCAAATAATTCGTGCTTCCAATCATCGCCTAGCTTACGTCTAACGCGCACCATTCCAATTGGAGTCGTGCGGCCAGTCATAGTGATCTTTCCATCTCGCAAGCTTCTGTTTACCGCGATACTCCTGTTCGGGCGACTAGAAACTAGGTGTCTTGCAGTTACAAAAAGTGATCGGGACTTTGTACTGATTCTTCTTATGTCACTTGATTTTGGCGGTCTACTTTTTATTGCCCCGCCTCCAAATGGCGCGACAAGGGATATAGGGAAAGACTCCAATAATGTGTTCCATATCCCGTCGTGGTGACCAGTATGCGATCCGTGATGCGGGATTTTTACAAGGTGCCCTTTCCGCCATCCTCCAAGTTGCTGCGTCTCTGAGACAACAGCCCCCCAGCCTCGTCGACGATCGGCACTATGTTCCATATCGGCACCGAGCAAAACAGAGCTTTCAGGCCAATCTATGCTCAGCACTATTGAAGTAAGATTTCCCGTGCCCGGTATTGCCTTGCGCAAAGGCTCACCTGCTTTTGGATGCTCCTGCGCAACGTAGAAAAGGAATTGCGTATCATCATAATCTGATGGAGACCACGATTGGATTATCGGTTGTCCGCACAGCTTTCTACCGGGCACCGCTTTAGTGATCGTCTTACTCCGGGCAGCCAAGCAATCAAGCACCCTTCGGAAATTTCTAACGCCAGCACCATCCGTAGCCGCTGATCCAATTGAATGGGCCGCGACAAAATTTATGAATTTATCATCGGGGAATACCTTTGAACATACAAACTTGGCATTTAGGCATGCCTCGACAACCTCTCCTAGTCCTCGGACATGATCGTCATCCCAATGTGAAACAACAATAAATTTTACGGCGTCTTCCACCTTGACACCAAGTTGTCGAAGATACTGCAGTGGAACGGATGGTTTGTTTGGATCTGTGGAATCGACACAAGAATCCACTATAAGCCACTCACCTTGGCCAAGATGAACGACAACTGATTCACCGTAACCAGGACCGATGAGGGTGACCTCAATTTCATCTGGCTGCGGCAACAGCCCCAAGTTACTCCACACGCAATCTCCGCGCAATTTCGCGCCCACGCTCAGCCGACTGCTCCAGATCGTGTCGACGATAGGCTGGCATACGTCTAAATACGACCTGCGTATACCTCCTTGGTTGCCCGGTAGGTAGCACCTCGTGAATGACACAAAGCCGAAAGAAGTTGCCTAAGCGGAGAAGGTCTTTGTCTCCTTCGCTAACATCATCAAGTGGAATAGAGGCATCCTCTTCTTCTCCCTGCACGCCTTCTCCGACTTTTCCTTTCAGAGTCGCTGAGAAGTAGTACCCTTCATTTGGGAGTCCGGTAACACACCCGTCCCATTCAGCAAGTAGCTCAGTCCTTGAAGCCGGCGCGCTTCCTATATCCGCTAATCGTGTAATCGGGAATGTAGGGGATGCGACATAGTCGTCAGCAGATGTGTCAAACAGACTCTGGTTTGAAGCAGCAATCTGGCCTCTGCCCTGCTTTTGAGAGCTGGTCGCATTCAAGTCAATCTGCCCTGATGATGGGAGGGTAGATAGTGGGTATTCAAAATTCGGCATTTCGGTAATCGCCGATTCGACCGTCTGCGATGATCTATGTGAGGTCATGAAGAGATAACACCTTTAAATATGGTATCGATGTTGGCGATAGAATTTTCAAAATTTGCGGCCAATCGTTCGATTAAACGCGCCGTTATATCGGCGGGTTTTTCATCGGCTTTCGCATCTCCTGAATCGGAAATGTCACCTAGATGGTGGTGATTCGCTCGAAGCACTACCCCAGAGTCATTTTCAAATTCTGGAGATGGCATAGCGCTCACGTCAAGCCAGCCTCTCACACCATTATCCAAAAATTGCTGCCTCATCTGTATGTGGGTAACACCGCCTTGCATTTTGTTTTCCCCATCCATACCTTTCCGAATTTCTGCGCCCCACGCTCCCCAAGCTTCGGGGGGGGCCAAACGCACCCCCAGTTTGTTACGGGCTTCTCTACTCCCGATATCAATATGGCTGTCGCAGTTGATGCCAAATGAAGTCACCACGGCTTCGGGATTCAAGTCATTGATGGCCTTGAGGGACAAATCACAAATCCGGATGTAGGGAGCCTCAGTAGTAGTGACTTGAAACCGATCCTGTGCCACAAGTAACTCGCCCCATGCAAATTTTAATACCACCTGCATACCAGGTATCAAGCTTTTGTATGTGGCAGTGTCTGCAATTTTTTGAGGAATCAACTTCCCTTCGGCCAGAGTCCGTAACGAAAATTTGTCGGGCGCAAACTTGCCCAACAAGACAATGCTTACTGACTTGGATTCAATTTTCATCGCAATTGCATTGGGAAAATATTAGTCTTGGCAGCGAAAGTGGAGAGTTTCAATATCGAATGCCAAAGCCAATCAATCGTCATCGCGTCAACTCAATGCAGTATCTAAGTTATCGAATTGCGGTAACAGTAGCACATTGTTGCCGCTGCCCTCAAACCGATCACTTTCCCCATAATGCGCCGATCCAGAATTGACCAGCACATCTGTTCGCGGAAGTAAGTAAGCAGTCCGTTGTTCTTGGTCAGCTTTCAACCGGCATTGGTGGTCAATTCGAGGGCGGCGTTAACACCCCGTGATCCCTTACAGGTTCTTTCCGTTAACATGCTATGCCTCGCACACTAATAATTTGACAGACTTGGACACATGGCTGAGAAAGCAACCTTTCTGACCGGTCGA
>DAOTTR010000171.1:0-2107 GCA_034437715.1 Caldilineaceae bacterium | reverse complement strand
GTGGCGCCCGTCATCGTGCTGATAATTTCCCAACCGGCGGCCGACTCTTTGGCACCGGCGGGGATGATCCAGCCGTCGCCATAGGTGTGCATGCCTTTCTGATCCTGCCCTTGTGGACCGGGCAGCGGCCAGACGGTATATTCAAAGCCTTCTGGCTTAAAGTTCTTGAGCGTATTGTATTGCCACGGCCCTGTGACCAGCGTGGCGCGCAATCCAGAGAGGAAAGGGTCTTGTCCGGCAGAGCGCTCACCGCGCCCAGCCAGCGAAGCATTCCAATCTTGCATTTTTTGGATACCGAGTTTTTCCCAGCGGTTGGCCGTCCATTCCAGTGCGCGCGCATTGTTCTCGTGGTTGGCGGTGATTTGGGTGCCATCTTCGCTGACAAACTGGCCAAGGAAACGGCCCATTACCATCGCCATCCAGGTGAAGTCGCCACCCAAGACATCGATGTTGTCATTGGCATCATAGGTGGTCAATTGCTCCCAGACTGCGTCCAACTCCTCCAACGTTTGCGGTGGTTGGTTGGGATCAACCCCTTGCTCGGCACACATCTTGGTGTTAACAAAGACGCCCATACACTGGTTCCACATGCTGGCGTAGTAGAACTTGCCTTCATAGATGCCCAGATCCCAGATCGCCGGGTCCATCCACTTTTTCAGCGTATCCACCTGGTCCGGCTGGCCCACATCATCCAGCGCCTGCAAGCCTTTTTGCGCCGCCAACTGATAGGCAATGCTGGCCCCAAAGACGACGGCGGTTGTGGGCGGGTTGCCCGCCGAAATTGCCGCCAACAATTTTTGCGTCATCGAGTCGGGCACGACGACATGTTTGGCTACCACTTGCTCCTGGGATTTGTTGTAGCCGTCCAGGATCTTCTCGATGTTGGTAGCGGCATCTTCCGTCCAGCCGGTCCAGACATCGATCTCGGTGGGGCCACTTGCCGTGGCGGCCCCACCTTCCCCCTCTTGGGCGCTCGGTGACGTTGGGACACAGGCCGCCAGGGCAGCGACGCCGGCCACGCTCGCGCCGATGCGCATAAACGAACGTCGCGACAAACGCGCTTGAATCATTCGGTCATCCATGCTTCAACCTCCTTGGTGTGAACAATTTTTGGGTAAAAAGAATCAATATTCAACTGGTGAAAACAAGCTGGATTTCTGAAAGCGAAGATTTAACGGCATGCCAATCGAGGGTAGAATCCGCATGTGGTGAGGAGTGTAGCACGCATAAATGGCTATGTCAAACAGGTTTTTTGGGGGCGCTTTGCAGCCGGGGTAAATCCTCCAGTTGACTAGAGCAAGCGGACTCAGCCATGAGCAGCCTACGCAAATTGCCGAGCATCTATAAGCGGTTTAGAATACTAGCAGCAATCAATAGACGGCAACCAGCCAGCTGCCGATTTCAATCGGCAGCTACAGCAAACAGGCTGAAGCCCTGTTAAAATCTGCGTCCCGCAACAGGGCTTCAGCCTGTTTTGCATAGCAGTGAATTCATTCACCGGGTGGATGAATTCACCGAGTTCTTAATTCCAAGCACAGATCCATAACACACAAAGGTTGACCATGAAAATTTCCGAGTTGAACTGGATGCAGGTCGAGGCCTACCTTCAGCATGACGATCGGGCCATTGTACCGTTGGGCAGCACCGAGCAACACGCCTATCTGAGCCTGAGTGTGGACAGCATCCTAGCCGAGCGCGTCGCGGTGGAAGCAGCCGAGCCAACCGGCGTCCCTGTCTTGCCTGTGCTGGCCTATGGCATTACGCCCTATTTTGGCGCCTATCCCGGCACGGTCAACATCCGCATCGAAACCTATTTGCGTCTCGTACAAGATGTTTTGGACAGCCTGGCGCGCAGCGGCTTTCGGCGCATTTTGTTGGTCAATGGGCATGGTGGTAATGCACCCGCCGCGGCATTTGCGATTGAATGGATGGCCGCGCGTCCAGATGTCAAGGTCAAGTATCACGAATGGTGGCATGCGCCGCAAACGTGGGCCAAGGTGCAGGCAATCGACCCCGTCGCCAGCCACGCCTCGTGGATGGAAAACTTCCCCTGGACGCGTCTGCCCGGCGTGACCATGCCCGAGCGTCAGCAGATTTTACCTGATCG
>DAOTTR010000170.1:0-10582 GCA_034437715.1 Caldilineaceae bacterium | reverse complement strand
CGATATTTTCCTGGAGATTGTGCATCAGACCGAGGGGACGGGGTTGCGCTTACTCTATGACACCGCCAATACGTTGGCTACCGGTGACGATCCACTGGCCGTCTTAGAACAAGTGAAGCATCGGGTGGCCGTAGCGCATGTCAACGACATTCAACGCGCCGGCTACTTTGAACCCTGTCTGGTCGGCACAGGCGTCGCACCGGTGCGCGCAATTTTTAGCGTATTACACAAGATGGGGTTTGACGGCTGGATCAGCGTCGAGGAAGCAAGCAAACGAGGCGAAGACGGGTTCCGCCGCGCGGTTCCGTATGTGAAGGGGGTATGGGAGGCGCTGTCAGCGGATTCAGAGAACTGATTGAGCAGATTATGTAACGTGAATCCGTTCTGGCTCATTTGGAATCCATGTGGTTGATACCACCGGTTGAAACCGGCGGCTGCCACGAAAAACCTGCTTAAGCAGGTTTGGCATAGCAGGCGTCGAATTGATTCGACGCTGTCAACCACTGTCAACCACATGAGATCCGGTTGAGCCATTTAACGTTGGTGTAATCGTTACGAAAGGTTGTGAAATTCCTACGACCGAGCAGCAGATTGCCAAGTGTATATTACTACAAAATTACGATTAACAATCGATTAATGCAATGCAGCCACTCCTGCGTCATGGCTTGCCATTACCTGACAATTTGAAATAATAGGGGACGACTGTCGCATGAGCAACTCTTGGCGTACTTTCGTGTTTATTATTATGCAAAGCTCGCAACGATTCAGGCAGCGGTTTGCACCCCTGGGAACGCCGCCAGCCTGGCAGCAATGCATTGTTCCCGGCTGAATCGTTACTAAAGATCAACCCCAGCATTCAGCAACGCAAAGAGCGAGGCATTTCATGGAGTTAGCCACTGTTGATCATCTATTGACCACCACGCGTTCGGTACGCAAACGCTTGGATCTGACGCGCCCAGTAGAACGCCCTGTGCTGGAAGAATGTTTACAACTCGCCCTGCAAGCGCCCAGCGGTTCCAACCGACAGGGATGGCACTTTATGATTATCACCGATCCAGAAAAACGGGCAATGATTGCGGGCTATTACCGGCAGGCCTTTAAGCAATATTTGGCAGCCAACCAACCGGTGGAATTAGAACCACTACGCGCAGAAGATTTTGGTGGGAAAACCACACGCGTCCTAAAATCGGCCAGCTATCTTTCGCGCCATCTACATGAGGTTCCCGTCCATATTATTCCCTGCATTGAAGGCCGCGTTGAAACAGCCGGGTTGATGGCCCAGGCGTCGCTCTATGGGTCAATCTTACCAGCAACCTGGTCATTGTTATTGGCGCTACGCTCGCGCGGACTTGGCTCAGTTTGGACAACGCTGCACCTAGCCCACGAAGGCGCGATTGGCGATGCGCTGGGCATTCCGCCAACGATTACCCAGGCCGCGCTGATCCCAGTGGCCTATTTTACGGGTGATGATTTCAAGCCCGCCCAACGCAAACCGTTGGACAATGTTGCCCACTGGGACACATGGTAAATTAGGCAAAAGAGCTGTTTGACTTAGCAGCCAGAAGATGGTAAATTACAATAGACTTTTCACTGACTAGCTTCACCGATTAGCTTCACTAGCTAAATTCCTGGCTAAATTCATCGGTCAGCTCCACCAACTAGCTTCACCGACCAGAGTCAATCTTCCAACTTCATCTGTATTGCGAAGGAGATCAATGATGCTGAAAAAGAACGTTACCCGCCGAAGCTTTCTGCGGGGTATGGCAGTGGCTGGGCTGGGCGCCGCAAGCGTCCAACTGCTCACAGCCTGCCCGGCACCCACTGCACCAGCCGGTGGTGCCGGCAGCACCACCGATGCCGGTTCCGCACCGGTAGCCACCGATGTGACCTTGAAGGTTCAAGCTGCTCCCGAAGGCGGCCAAAGCGTAATGCCCATCACCATGGCGGAACGTTACCAGGCTGATACTGGGGTTACAGTGATTGTTGAAGAGACGATCTATGGCGAGATCGAGACCAAGACCCAAACGGGTTTTATCTCCAACACCTTGCAAGATCTGCTCTACGGCCATCACCGCTGGCTCTTCATCAACTATCTCAAAGGCATCTACCTGGAAATCGATGACTTGCTGGCTTCCAATCCACCAGCAGATTACGATGACATCTATCCATCGATCATGGCGGGCAACGCGTTGGATGGCAAAAACTTTAGCATCCCCGGCGTTGTCCACCCCGGCGGCAACATTGCCGTCGCGTACAACAAAACCTATCTTGCCGAGAAGGGCATCCCAGAGCCGCAAGCCGGCTGGACGATTAGTGACTGGACTGAATTGGCCAAATCTGCCGCGGATACAGAAAACGGGATCTTTGGCCTCGGCTTTGATGGCATGAACTCTTTTCACTACTACAGCAACTTTTCCCGTTCGTGGGGCAGCCCCGAGTCCCAAGATAGCTGGGTGATGAATGAAGATGGGACGGCGCTCACCTATAATACCGAGTTGCATGGCGAAATCGCCGCGTGGTATCTGGATCTGCTCGATACCAAAGTCGCGCCGCGCAAAGCCGATGCAGTCGAAGGCGGCCTCTTCCCGATTGGGTTAATCGCCACCCAGGCCTCCATTGTGGGTAATATTACCAACTATCTCAACCTGATCGATGGTAAATTTGAAATGGATGCTGTGCTGCTCCCCGTCGGCGCAGAAGGGCGCCAGGGCACCTGCTATTCGGGCAATCAGCACATGATCAACAGCAAGACCGCCTACCCCGAAGAAGCTTGGGAATTGCTCAAGCTCTACTCCTCGGGCGAGGCTGGTGTGATGATGGTGTTGGATGGCAAGCTGCAACCCAATGGACACAAGTCGGCTTGGACGGACGCCAAGGTCAACGAAGTCAATCGCATGTTTGGCGTGGCCGACGGTCTGCTCACGGCGGGCGTTGAACCTTTCCCCATGCCCAAGAATACGCGCTTCACCGAAGCCAACAACGTGTTCCTCAACGAAATGGACCTGATCTGGGAAGGCCAAATTGGCTGGGCCGAACACGCCCCCGTGATCGAGGAAAAAGTCAACGCCGTGCTATCGCTGGATCGCCCATAAGCGCGATCCGTTCGTTGCATTCGTAACTAAAAATCAGAGCCGCTCTCCTTGGGCGGCTCTTTTGTTATGCTACACATATTTATTAAGGCTATTCCCAAAAAATAATGATCCAGTACGGGCATGCGGTGTGGCGGGATAAAACAATGGGTGTACACAAGCTCTCTTGCCGCCACACCTCGTGCCCGTACGTGATTTGTGGATCGTTTACATCTTGGAATAGCCTAATATCGTGTAACTCCCCGTCCCTACCTATACCGTTTTGCCACCATTTTACGATCATTCATCGAGGAGGAACGCATGTCTACTGAATTGGCGCAGATCATTCAATCAACTCCGCTCTGCGATACCCACGAACATCTCGCGGGCGAAGAAGCTTATCTAGCCGCTAGCCCCGATCTGCTGCAAGCCTTGTTTGATAATTATGTCACCGCCGATCTGATTGTGGCCGGTGCGTCACCGGCCGCCGTGAAGACATTGCTCGACAAACAGAACCCCGATATGAAGGCGCGTTTTGCTGGCATTGAGGCGGCGTGGGCCGCGGTGCAGCATACAGGCTATGGCGAAGCAGTCCAACTGATTGCACGCCAAGTATATGGCATGGAAACGATCAACACCGCCACCCTGGAAGCCGCCCAAGCGCAGCACCAAACCTATCTTGCCCCCGGTCAGCGGCTGCACCTGTTGCGCGAGCGCGCCAACCTGGATCATGTCCAAGTGGATGACTTTGTACGTGCCTGTCCGCCCGATCCGTCGGGGGTGGATTTCTTTCTATATGATATTTCCTGGGTAGAGTTTTGCAACCCCTCTTTCGATGCCCAGAAGTTGAGCGCCGAAACTGATGTGGATGTCCATGATCTGGCCAGCTTGCGCACGGCCATGGAACGCGTCTTCACACAGAACGCGCTCTATGCCGTCGCCATCAAATCGCAACATGCCTACAACCGTACCTTGCACTGGCAGGCGCGCACGGATCACGAAGCCGAACAAGCCCTATCCACCTATTTGAAAGATCCCGCCAGCCTGACTACGGAACAACGCCTCTGCCTGGGCGATTGGGGGTGGGCCCGCGGCGTCGAATTGGGCATCGAGCATGATCTGCCCTTCAAGCTGCACACGGGCTACTACGCCGGTCACAGCCGTATGCCAGTCGATTACATCCGCAGCGGCCACCTCTGTCCTTTGCTCGCTAAATATCTGGATGCACGCTTTGTGCTGATGCACATTGCCTACCCCTATAGCGACGAATTGATCGCCTTGGCCAAACATTATCCCAATGTCTATGTCGATCTTTGCTGGGCCTGGAGCATCGATCCCTACAGCACGCGGGATTTTGTGCGGCGCTATATTCATGCCGTGCCAGCCAACAAGCTCTTTGTCTTTGGCGGCGATACCTTCTGGCCCATGGGTGCCGTGGCCTATGCCTATCAAGCGCGCCAATGGTTGACGCGCACACTGCAAGCCGAAGTAAGCGAAGGATTGCTGACCGAAGCCAGCGCGATTGGGCTTGCCAAACGTTTTATGACTGAAAATCAGTATGCTTGCTTCCGCGTGGCGCAAAAGAAAGCCCAATTGGTAGCAAGCCATTGATCAAGCGTATTCGGACAGTAGCAATTTCACGCAAAAATCATGGAGTGGCGCGGCCAAAACTATGCTATGCTAGATTGCCCTCTTTGATTTCGGGTGCTCCCCTTGATGCCCGCTTGTTTGTTTGAATGAAAAGGAGTTTTTGTGAAAGCACCCTTCTTGCGCCGACCACGGCCCTGGTCGCCCTTTGCCATGTTGCTGGCGGCGTTCTTTCTCTTGTTGATGGGCGCATGGGCCGCGCTTGGCGCACTCGATGCCCAACCAACCTTGGCCGCGCCGCGCCAACAACAGGCGATTACGCTCCAATTAACGCCCTTTACGACAGAGGTATTAACCCAGCCGGTCAAGATCACCAATGCCGGCGACGAGCGCTTGTTCGTTGTGCAGCAGACCGGCGAGATCATGATTGTACAGCCAGATGGCAGCGTGTTGCCCACGCCCTTCCTGGATCTGAGTGATCGCGTGCTGCTGGGCAGCGAACGTGGCTTGTTGGGGTTGGCCTTTGAACCGGGCAGCGCCACGGTTTTTTATGTCAATTACACGATCCAAAGCAGCAACACGCAACGCAATGGCGACACGATTATTGCGCGCTACCGCGTCACTGGCAATGATCCCAACGTGGCCGACCCGGCGAGCGAAGAGATTGTGCTCACGGTGAACCAACCATTCTCGAATCATAATGCTGGTGATCTGGCCTTTGGCCCCGATGACAATCTCTATATTCCATTGGGTGACGGCGGCGACGGCGGCGATCCCCAAAACCTTGCCCAAGATCTGAGCGAATTGCTCGGTAAAGTGTTGCGCATCGATGTCACTGGCATACTGACCTACAATATTCCACCCGGCAACCCGTATCTCAATGATAATGATCCCAACACGCGCGCCGAAATCTGGGCGTCTGGGCTGCGCAATCCCTGGCGCTTTAGCTTCGACCGCCAGACCGGTGACATATACATTGCGGATGTGGGACAAGGGGAATGGGAGGAGATTGATTTTCAACCGGCGACGACTCTAGGCGGTGAAAATTATGGTTGGGACTGTCGCGAGGGTGCGCATCCCTATAATCCGGCCGAGCAATCGCCCGACTGTAGCGACACGGGCAACTATGTTGCGCCGATCTTTGAATATTCACATGCCGATGGTTGCTCGGTGACCGGCGGCTATGTCTACCGTGGCACAGCCTATCCGAGCATGGTCGGTCATTACATTTTGGCGGACTACTGTTCCGGCATATTTTGGAGCCTGATTCGCGATAACGCAAGCGCATGGATCGCAACATCCCATGGCAAGTTAAATAATAATCCAAGTACCTTTGGGGAAGATCAAAACGGCGAGTTGTATGTTGCCAGCCGCAGTGATGGCATCATTTATCGCGTTGCGCTCGATCCCGCGACAGTCACCCCCACTGCCACCATCGGAATACCGACGGTGACAGCCACCGTAACCCCGGTGCCTACCATTCCACCAGACCAGGACAAACGGCTCTATTTGCCATACGTCGAGAAAGATGGTACTAATTAAGCGATAACCTACTTCCAGCATGGTAGCGTGTCTGAAAAGTACCTGTTACCCCCAATTTTCAAGCCGGATCGCAATCTGGCGTACGACAAAGGAGAAATTTCATGGCTTTCACACTAGCGCTTGGCGATCAAGCACCTGCTTTCCAATTGCCAGCCACCGACGGCAAAACCTATCAACTATCCGACTTTGCCGATGCCAAGGTGCTCGTGGTCTTTTTCACCTGTAATCACTGCCCCTACGTCGTCGGCTCGGATGAGGTGACGCGCCGCACAGCAGAGAAGTTCGCGCCACGCGGTGTTAAGTTTGTGGGTATCAATGCCAACAGCAAAACCACCCATCCCAATGATGATTTTCCGAACATGGTAGAACGCATGGAAGAAAAGAAATTTCCTTGGCTCTATCTGCGCGACGAGGATCAAGCAGCAGCCCTGGCCTATGGCGCGCTGCGCACGCCCCACTTCTACGTCTTTGACGCCGATCGCACCCTGGTCTACACCGGGCGCGGCGTGGATAACCCGCGCGAGGTCAGCAAGATGACGGTGAACAACCTGGAAAACGCCCTGGAAGAACACCTGGCTGGCAAAACAGTTAGCACACCATTGACTAACCCGATTGGCTGCAATGTCAAATGGGAAGGTCAGGACGCCCACTGGATGCCCGCCGAAGCGTGCGATCTGGTCTGGCCGGAACCAGCAAAACAACCCGCCTAAGCCAATAGGATGGGTGTGGCACAAATCAATTTATGCCCATCCATCCTGTAGTTAAACCATTCTCTGATTATCTTCTCAACACGTAGAACGGATACAAAACCATGAGCGTCTATGATGAATTGGGCGTTCGTCCCTTGGTCAACGCCAGTGCCACGTTAACGCGCTTGGGCGGCTCGCTCATGCCGCGCGAAGTGGTCGAGGCAATGGTGGACGCGTCGCGCCACTTTGTCAATCTGGACGAACTGCAACGGCGCGTCGGCGAACGGATTGCCCAGTTGACGCAAAATGAGGCAGCCTATGTCAGCTCGGGCGCAGCAGCCGGGTTGGTCTTGGCCACAGCGGCGTGCATCACGCGTGGCGATCCAGCAGCGATTGCGCAACTGCCCAACCTGGACGGATTAAAGAATGAAGTGATCATCCACAAATCGCACCGCAATGGCTATGATCACGCCGTGCGTCAGGTGGGGGTCAAGGTCATCGAAATTGGCAGCGACACCCACACCGATCCCGCCGAATTAGAAGCGGCGATCAACCCACAAACCGCGGCGATCTTCTGGTTCCAGGGTGGCATGACCGGCCACGGCGATCTACCCTTAGAAACCGTCATCGAGATTGCCAATCGCCATGATGTGCCGGTGGTTGTGGATGCCGCGGCCCAGTTGCCCCCCGTAGAAAATCTCTGGCGCTATACACAGATGGGTGCGGCGTTGGCGGTCTTTAGCGGTGGCAAAGATCTGCGCGGCCCCCAATCGTCTGGCCTTGTGCTAGGGCGCAAAGATCTGATCGAAGCCTGTCGCGTCAATGGCCCGCCCAACCACAGCATTGGCCGCCCAATGAAGGTGGGCAAAGAAGAGATGGTCGGTATTCTCACTGCCGTAAAACTGTATCTGAAGCTCGATCATGAAGGCCGCGCCTCGCAAGATGAGGAAGTGGTCGCGGGGTGGTGTGGCGAACTCAATCAATTGCCCGGTGTACACGCCGAACGCTCTTTTCCCAATGAAGCCGGCCAACCCTTACCGCGCGCCAAGGTGACCATCGATAGCACGCAAGCCAGCCACAGCCGCGATCAGGTGGTCAAGGCATTAGAGAGCGGCACTCCCGCAATCGTAGTTTCTCAATCGGGCACCGACGGCATCTATCTCAACCCGATGACACTGGTCGATGGCGAAGAACAAATTATTCTGGATCGTTTGAAGGAAATTCTAGCGACCTAGTATACTGCGGCGGAAATAGTAAGACAGTGGGTCAGTAGGTCAGTGGGACAGTTTGTACTGCTTTACTGTCCCACTGACCTACTGTCTACTTATTTGTACTCAAAAGTACTAGCAAGAGGTACGCATGTCACACCCTGCCAGCCGCGCCGTCCGCGGCGTATTGCCTGTCTTTCAAACCCCCTTTCATGCTGATTTTTCGATTGACTTTGCTACCCTGCAACAAGAGATCGACTGGCTCTACGCCCAAGGAGCCGATGGCATTGTCATGGGCATGGTTTCGGAAACGCTCCGTCTGTCCACCGAGGAACGCGAAGCGTTGGCCGCCGCGGCCTGTCGTTTTGGTCGCGAGCAAGGCGTGGTGATCATCAGCGCCAGCGCCGAATCTACCCACACCGCGGTACGCTACGCGCGCCATGCCGAAGCGCACGGTGCCGACGCCGTCATGGTGATCCCGCCGATCTCGGTCGCGGTGGGCGAAGATGAGTTGCGCCGCTACTACGCCACGATCATCGAGGCAATCAACATCCCCGTGGTCGTGCAGGACGCCAGCGGTTATGTG
The DNA here is from genome assembly GCA_034437715.1 of Caldilineaceae bacterium. GTDB lineage: Bacteria > Chloroflexota > Anaerolineae > Caldilineales > Caldilineaceae > JAHBVH01. Next base: position 1,902 of record DAOTTR010000170.1, on the reverse strand, counting down.
GGCCGTCCCATGTCAATTGCCATGCAGTCGGGACTTTTCAACGAATATGGCGATCATGTGCTCTTCAAGCCCGAAGCCGCGCCGATCGGGCCGCGGCTTTCGGCCCTGCGCGATGCGACCCATGGGCGTGCGCCTGTCTTTGAAGGAACGGGCGGCATTGCCCTAGTGGACAGTTACCGGCGCGGTGTGGTCGGCACCATGCCCGGTGCGGATCTGATCGACGCGTTGGTCGCGCTCTGGCGCGCCTTGGAGGCGGGCGACGAGGAGCGCATTTATCAACTTTCGCTGCCCATCTCCGCGCTGATCGCGGTGCAGACAAGCTTGGATTCATTCCTGGCGGTGGAGAAATATCTGCTGGTCAAGCGGGGAATTTTTACCAATACCTTGATCCGTGGCCCGGTCGGTTATCAGCTGGATGCCGAGACCCAAAGTGAAATCGACCGTCTCTTTGCCCAGTTACAAGGGGTGCTGACCCAATAGGAATAGGCATTGGGGGCAGCGCTACCCGTTTCCCAATCTGAGGAGGGGTAGCGCTTGCATAGCTAGGAAGGATTCAGCCCTTGCAGCAGTTCGCTGTTGGTCTTGGTCGTCTCGATCAGCTTTAAGATGCCGCGCATGGCCGCCTTGGGGTTGCCGCCCGCTAGCCAACGGCGCAAGGTACGCAGACGCGCGGTTTCATCGGGCGGGTAGAGGAGTTCCTCTTTGCGCGTGCTGCTCGCCATCAAGTTGATCGCTGGAAAGATACGCGCTTCGGCCAGCGAACGATCCAGCACAATTTCGCTGTTGCCGGTACTCTTAAACTCCTCGTAGATATAATCATCCATGCGCGAATTGGTCTCGATCAGGGCGGTAGCAATCACCGTGACCGAGCCGCCCTTCTCTACGTTGCGTGCCAAGCCAAAAAAGCGGCGCGGAATCTCCAGCGCTTTGGCATCAATGCCGCCGGACATGGTACGCCGCGCGCCGGCCCCAGCCAAATTGAAGGCGCGTGACATGCGGGTAATGCTGTCGATCAGGATGACCACATCGCGGCCACATTCCAATTCGCAGCGAATGTGGGCCATGGTCAACTCGGCCAGGGCCACATGCGATTCAATTGGTTCATCATTGGAGCTGGCCAACACTTCGGCTTGGACTTGGCGGCGAAAATGAGTCACCTCTTCGGGACGCTCGTCAATCAACAAGGCAATCACGCGGGTGCTTGGAGCAGTATCATGAATGGCCTGGGCGATCTGTTCCAGAATTTGCGTCTTGCCCGATTGCGGCGGTGCAGCAATCAACCCACGCGTACCTTTGCCAATCGGCGAGATCAATTCGACGACACGCATGGAGACATTGCCCCCATCCCCCAAGCGAAAGCGATCTTTCGGATCGATGGCAACCAGGCGCTCAAATGGCGTACGGGCGCGAAATTGATCGGGTGTTAAGCCACAGATCGTCTCGACCGTAGCCAGTTGATAGCCTTTATCGCCGCGCCGAACCGCGCCCGTCACCAAGGCTCCTTCCACCAGACCATATTGGCGGATCAATTGTACAGAAACCCAGGCATCGTCATTCGTGGGACGAAACGACAGGTCGGGATCGCGCAAAAAGCCACCACCGCGCGGCAAGAGGGTTAGTACACCGCTGGTCATGGGGGTGGACGGCACAGCGGGCGCTGGCTGCAGTGGCGCGCTCAGGGCGTCTGCCACAGCAGGCGCGGGGGTAGATTTTGCCGTTGTCCTTTTGCGACCAGATGCTGGGCTGCGGACAGGTGACTTTTTCGTGGGTCGCTGTGTCATAATTTCCTTTATTCATCTCGCAAAGCTGTGCTGCAAACAAGTAGTTTCCAGGAAACAGGGGCCGCGTCGCGCTACCGTTTCCTAGAGAAGGTGTATCTCAGTCGAAGAAATTCTCGTCGCC
>DAOTTR010000169.1:0-22068 GCA_034437715.1 Caldilineaceae bacterium | reverse complement strand
AAGCGCCTTCCGATAAGGAGGAAGACAAACCGATGGATCGCAATCAAGTGATTGAATCGACGCTGATTCACGAATGGCGAGCGCGCTTAGGACAATTACCGGGCGGCGAATTTTATGATGGGCCTGACCTCAAATGGTCTTTAACCGGTGCTGGGTATCTGAATGCTGTCTTTGGCGCACGGCTTGCCCCGCAGGATATTTCTGTGCGAGTCCAACAAGTGCAAGCGCATTTTGACCGGCGCAACCTCGAGTATTTTGCTTGGGTGATTGGCCCCAGTACGCAACCGGCCGATCTGGGGGACCAACTGGTCGACCGCTACGGTGCCCATGCGCTCGATGGACGGCGCTCGGTTGCGGTGGCGGGCATGGCACTGGAAATGGATGTTTTACCGGAGCATATTCCCAACCCACCAGATGTGACGGTCGAGCGCATCACCGCCACCGGCGCAGTGGAGGAGTGGGCAGCCGTTACCGAAAGTCATCCTGTGCGCCGGCAGATTATGCGCGATCTGTTTGTACTCGATAGCTTGCGCCAGCAGCCGACTCTCTATGCCTACCTGGCGCGTCGGCAGGGTACACCGCTGGGATCCGTTTTAGTTTTTGATTGCGCCCTGGCAACCTGCCTGCGCGCGCTGGATGTACTCCCGGAAGCGCGTGGGCAAGGGCTTGGCACGTGGCTTTGTTGGTATGCGCTGCGCGAGGCGCGCCGGCGTGGACATCAGCTTGCTGTAACGGATGCGACGACCATGGGGCATGGGGTCTATCAGCGTTTGGGTTTTCGGGACTGCTGTACGATCTTTGAGTATGCTTGCCGTGTACCAGTGGTTTAGCGCCAACGAGGTGTCTATGTTTACTGACCAGCGTCCCAAAGCAGCACAACCTAGTGCTGATCGTGTGTCCCAAACTGGCAACCAGCGTAATACAGATAGCATGGTGCAACTGCCTTCGATCTCCCTGCCCAAAGGCGGCGGCGCCATCCGCGGCATGGGCGAGAAGTTTGCCGCCAACCCGGTCACCGGCACCGGCTCGCTGAGTGTACCCATCGCCACTTCGCCGGGACGGGGTGGCTTTGGCCCCCAACTCGCGCTCTCTTACGACTCTGGCGCCGGCAATGGCCCCTTCGGCCTGGGCTGGAATCTCTCCGTGCCTGCCATCACGCGCAAAACCGACAAAGGTCTTCCCCAGTATTGCGATGCCGAGGAGTCGGATGTTTTCATCTTGTCTGGCGCTGAAGACTTGGTCCCCGTACTCCTGCCCAGCGGCGAGCGCTTCGAAGATAGCACCACTTTCCCTGGCTTTGTCATCCACCGTTACCGGCCGCGTATCGAAGGGCTATTCGCCCGCATCGAGCGCTGGACCAATAACGTAACGGGCGAGCTTCACTGGCGCTCGATCAGCAAGGATAACATCACCACGCTCTATGGCAAGGACAACGAATCGCGCATCTTCGACCCGGCGGACCCCGATCCGCTGCATCCCACCCGCATCTTCAGTTGGCTGATCTGCCAGAGCTACGACGACAAAGGCAATGCCCTTGTCTATCAGTATGTAGCTGAAGACGATCGGGATATTGATCACACCCAGGCGAATGAGCGCAACCGGGTGCGCACGGCCAATCGCTATCTCAAGCACATTCGCTACGGCAATCGCACCCCCAACCTCGACACGCAAGGCAAGGCTAGCGATCCAGCCACCCTGCCGGTTGACAACTGGATGTTCGAGGTCGTTTTTGACTATGGGGAACACAGCCAGGCTACGCCCCTGCCTGCTGATGCCGGTGTCTGGCCGCGCCGCGTCGATCCTTTCTCCACCTACCGCGCCAGCTTCGAGGTGCGCACCTATCGTCTCTGCCAACGCGTGCTCATGTTTCATCACTTTCCTGATGAAGCCGCGGTAGGCGCCAATTGTCTGGTGCGCTCGACCGATTTTACCTACGCCTATGAAGTCGACCCGCAGGCCGCGGCCAATCCCATCTTTTCCAAGCTGCGCTCGGCGACCCAGACCAGCTATCAACGCAATCATGGCGGGTATAGGACCAAGTCGCTGCCGCCGCTTGAATTCACCTACAGCGAGGCGCTGATCCAAGACGAAGTGCTTGATGTGGACGCCGAAAGCCTGGAGAACCTGCCCATTGGACTGGACGGCGCGGCTTATCAGTGGACTGATTTGTATGGCGAGGGCCTTCCCGGCATCCTAACCGAGCAGGCCGGCGCCTGGTTCTACAAACGTAATCTCAGTCCGATCAATACGCAAACAGACAATGGCGCGCCACACATTACCGCCATGTTCGCCGCGGTCGAGCTGGTTGCCCTCAAGCCCAACTTGGCGCTGGCCGGTGGCCAGGCGCAGTTCATGGACCTGGCGGGCGATGGTCGGCCCGACCTGGTGGTGCTGGACGGCCCCATGCCCGGCTTCTACGAACACGACGGCGCTGAAGGCTGGCAGCCCTTCTGCCCCTTCGACGCGCGTCTCAACCGCGACACGCGCGACCCCAACCTTAAATTCATTGACCTGGATGGCGACGGCCATGCCGATGTGTTGATCAGCGAAGATGATGCCTTTGTCTGGCACGCTTCGCTGGCCGAAGCGGGCTTTGGCCCTGCCCGCCGCGTCTATCAGGCGCTGGATGAGGAGCAAGGCCCGCGCCTGGTCTTTGCCGATGGCACACAATCGATCTATCTGGCCGATATGAGTGGCGACGGGCTGACCGACATTGTGCGCATCCGCAACGGTGAAGTCTGCTACTGGCCCAACCTGGGCTATGGCCGTTTTGGGGCCAAGGTGACCATGGACAACGCGCCCTGGTTCGACCACCCAGACGTGTTCGACCACAAGCGCATCCGGCTGGCCGACATTGACGGCAGCGGCGCCATCGACATCATCTATCTGCACCGCGACGGCGTGCGCCTCTACTTCAACCAATCCGGCAACAGTTGGGGCGCGCCCCAGCCGTTGCGCGTCTTCCCGCGGGTGGATGATGTTGTCGCCATTATGCCCACCGACCTGTTGGGCAATGGCACCGCCTGCCTGGTCTGGTCGTCGCCCCTGCCGGGCGATGCGCAGCAGCCCATGCGCTACGTCGATCTGATGGGCGGGCAAAAGCCGCACCTGCTGATTAAAACCGTCAACAATCTTGGCGCGGAGACGGTGGTGCAATATGCGCCTTCGACCCAGTTCTACCTACAGGATAAGCGCGATGGTAAGCCCTGGATCACGCGGCTGCCCTTTCCGGTGCATGTGGTCGAGCGCGTCGAAACCTACGACCACATCAGCGGCAACCGCTTTGTCACCCGCTATGCCTATCATCACGGCTACTTCGACGGCGAGGAGCGCGAGTTCCGCGGCTTTGGCCTGGTCGAGCAGTTTGACACCGAGGAGTTTGCGGCGCTCACTGCCGATGGCGCGCTGCCCGCGGCCACCAATATTGATCTCGCCTCGCATGTGCCGCCGGTGCTCACCAAAAGCTGGTTCCACACCGGCGTCTATCTGGAGCGCAACCAGATCAGCACTCAGCTCGCCAAAGAATATTACGGCGCTCCGGCGTTCGACGATCCTGACTATGCAAACAAGCTCGCCCAATTCATAGCAGCGGAACTGCTCCCCGATACCGTACTGCCGGCCGGGCTGTCGTTAGAAGAAGAACGTGAAGCCTGCCGCGCGCTCAAGGGTTCGATGCTGCGCCAAGAGGTCTACGCCCAGGATGGCACGGACAAGGCTGCCATCCCCTATGCCGTCACCAAGCAAAATTTCACCATCGCGCGCCTACAACCGTTTGGCGCGAACCAGCACGCCGTCTTTTTTACCCACCCGCGCGAAGCCATTAGCACCCACTACGAGCGCAACGCCGATGATCCCCGCGTCAGTCACGCACTGACGTTGAACGTGGACGACTTTGGCAACGTCCTGCAATCCGCGGCCATCGCTTACGGGCGTAGACAACCTGACCCAGCGCTGGCGGCGGACGATCAGCAAAAGCAAACCGACTTACTCATCACCTGCACTGAAAACGACTTTACCAATCCGATCGATGAGGACGACGCCTACCGCACACCGCTGCCCAGCCAGAGCCGTACCTACGAACTCGGCAGGCTCGACCTTGCACCGGGCAGGACACGCCTCGGCTTTAACAGCGTGCGTAACGCCGTGGTAACGGCCATACCGCTGGCGTACGAGGAAACGCTGCCCGCCGGCCCCGGGCAGAAACGCCTCATCGAACACGTCCTGACCCGCTACCGCCCGAACAACCTGAGCCGTGGCCAGCGGGATCCGCTCGGTCTCCTGCCGCGCGGGCAGCTCCAATCCCTGGCCTTGCCTGGTGAGAGCTACAAGTTGGCCCTGACAACGGGGCTGGTCGCCCAAGTCTATGGCAACAGAGTCACCGACGCCATGCTGGAAAACGAAGGGCGTTATGTGCATCGGGCCGGCGATGCGAACTGGTGGATTCCTTCGGGGCGGGTCTTTCTCTCGCCGGGAACGAATGACGACCCGGCGACTGAACTGGCCCATGCCCGCGCCCATTTCTTTTTGCCACACCGTTTTCGCGACCCTTTTGGCAATGACACCGTGGTGGACTACGACGGTCCGCTCGACCCAGCCTTGCCGCGCTATGACTTGCTAGTGACGCGCACGCAGGACCCCATGCAGAACGTCGTGCGTGCCGAGAACGATTACCGCGTGCTCCAACCCTGGCGCATCACCGATCCCAATGGCAATGCCAGTGAAGCCGCCTTCGACACGCTGGGGATGGTCGTTGCGACTGCGATCATGGGCAAAAACGGCGAAGGTGACCAACTGGCAGGCTTTAACACCAATCTAACCCAGGCCGAGCTTGACGCTTTCTTTGCTGCGCCGCGTCCGCCGAACCGCGCCTTGCTGGGCAAAGCCAGCACGCGCATTCTCTATGATGTTGACCGTTATCAACGCGAGGGCAAACCCACCTATGCCGCCACCCTCGCCCGCGAGCTTCACGCCAGCGACCCGGCCGGCGCGACGTGCAACCTTCAAGTCAGCCTCAGCTACGCCGACGGGTTTGGGCGCGAAATCCAGAAAAAGATTCAAGCGGAAGCAGGCCCGTTGCAACCCGGGGAGCCATTGCCGAACCGCGCTGGGTGGGCAGCGGTTGGACCATCTTCAACAACAAGGGCAAGCCGGTGCGCCAGTACGAGCCTTTCTTCAGCGCCACGCATGACTTTGAATTTGCCAACCAGGTCGGAGTCAGCCCCATTCTCTTCTACGACCCGATTGGGCGCGTCGTTGCCACCCTACACCCCAACCACACCTGGGAGAAAGTTGTGTTCGATCCCTGGCAGCAAACCACCTGGGATGTCAATGACACGCTCAAGCTCGATCCCAAGAATGATCCAGATGTGAGCGATTTTTTCACCCGCCTGGCGGATGGCGATTACCTGCCGACGTGGTACGAACGCATGAGCAGTAGCACGAATACAGATGACCAGAATGCCGCCCAGCGCAGCGAAGCCCACGCCAACACACCCACCATCGCCCACTTCGACGCGCTCGGTCGTCCCTTTCTCACGCTTGCCGACAACGGTGCGCGCGGCCAATACGCCACCCGCGTCGAGCTGGACATTGAAGGCAACCAGCGTAGTGTCATCGACGCCCTGGATCGCATCGTGATGACCTACGACTACGACATGCTCGGCAACCGCATCCGCCAGGCCAGCATGGAGGCTGGCGAACACTGGATGCTCAACGACGTGGCTGGCAAGCCGATCTTCGGCTGGGACAGTCGCGACCACCGGCTGCACACGACGTACGACGTGCTGCGACGGCCCACTGAGGTCAATTTGCAGGAAGGCGGCGGACGGGAACAACTGGTCGGCAAAACGGTCTACGGCGAGAGTCAGCCGGACCCTGAGGCGAACAACCTGCGTGGTAAGCTGTATCAAGCCTTCGATGGCGCCGGTGTCGTCACGACTCCTGCTTACGACTTCAAGGGCAACCTCTTGCACAGCAACCGGCAGATCGCCGTCGATTACAAGACGACCCTGGACTGGTCGGCGACGGTGGCGCTGGAGGCGGAAATTTTTACGACGAGCACGACCTACGACGCGCTCAACCGCCCGGTTCAGTTGATCGCACCGCACAGCGACCAGCCGGGGGCCAGGCGCAACGTCATCCAGCCCGTGTATAACGCGGCCAACCTGCTGGAAGGGGTGGATGTCTGGCTGGACCACCCAAGCGAACCCGCTGCCTTGCTAGATGCCGCCGCTGTGCCGACCGCTGCCGTCGGGGTGCGCAACATTGGCTATGACGCCAAGGGCCAGCGCCAGCGCATCGCCTACAAGAATGGTGCAACCACCCTCTACACCTACGACCCGGCGACCTTCCGCCTGGTGCAGTTACTCACCCAGCGCGACGCCGTTACCTTCCCCGACGACTGCCCGCAGCCGCCCCCGGCCAACTGGCCCGGTTGCCAGGTGCAAAACCTGCACTACACCTACGACCCGGCCGGCAACATCACGCATATTCGGGACGACGCCCAGCAGACGATCTACTTCCGCAACCGGCGGGTCGAGCCGAGCGCCGACTACACCTATGACGCGATCTACCAACTGATTGAGGCGACCGGCCGCGAGCACATCGGACAATTGAGCCAACCAGAATCGACTTGGAGTGACGAATTCCGCGTCAATCTGCCCCACCCAGGCGATGGTCAGGCCATGCGGCTCTATACCGAGCAGTACGAATATGATGCCGTCGGCAACATTCTGCAAATGATTCACCAGGCCAACAACGGCAACTGGACGCGTGGGTATGCGTATCACGAAACCAGCTTGATCGAGGACGGCAAAGAGGGAACCCCACTTAGGCTCAGCAATCGTCTCTCCAGCACCACGGTCGGTGCCAATCCTGTTGAGCATTACGAGTACGACGTCCACGGCAGCATGACAGCCATGCCCCATCTGCCCACCATGCGTTGGGACTTTGCCGACCAACTGAGCGCCGTGGATTTGCAAGGTGGCGGCACGGCCTATTATGTCTATGACGGCGGCGGGCAGCGCGTGCGCAAAGTGATCGAACGCAACGGCGCAACGGTGGAAGAGCGCATCTATCTGGGCGGCTATGAGGTCTATCGCAAACGGCAGAGCGGTGTTCTGCAACTGGAACGCGAGACGCTGCATGTGATGGATGGGCAGCAGCGCGTCGCAATGGTGGAAACACGCACGCAAGGCAACGACAGTTTAGCAGCCCAACTGATTCGCTACCAGTTTGGCAACCACCTTGGCTCGGCCAGTCTGGAGTTGGATGAGGCGGGCGCAATCATCTCCTACGAAGAGTATTACCCGTATGGCAGCACGTCGTATCAAGCCATGGATAAACGTATCAAGGCGGCGGCCAAGCGCTATCGGTATACGGGGAAGGAGCGGGATGAGGAGACGGGGTTGTATTACCACGGGGCGCGGTATTACGCGCCGTGGTTGGGGAGGTGGACGGCAACGGATCCGGGCGGTATGGTGGACGGGCCAAACCTATACATATACGTGAGAAATTACCCCATTGGACTGCGAGACCCCAGTGGGTACGAGTCATCACACATGGAGAACGGAGTGCGGAAAGCTGACGGACCTCCGGAAGAGCTTGTGGTGACCGGAAAAAAGCTCGGGTTTTGGGACACAGGCTTGGGAAAGGGTTTGGCATTTGCTGGTGGGGTACTCACTGGACTGGCCGTCGGTGTCGCGACTGCTGTTGTTGCCGGAGCCGTTATAGCAGCGCTGCCAGTTTCTGCAGGTATAGGCGCTGTTATTGGGATTGGTCTTGGACTGGCAGCCATAGGTTATACGGCTTACGAGGTGCATAAGAACTGGGAAGGACTAAAAAAACAGACGGACCGACTATGGACAGGAGCATCAGCCTTGGAGTGGTTTGGGGCAGGAGTGGCCCTAGGGGGTGTTCTGAGTATTCCATTTGGCGGTAAGACCGGTGCAATTGGGAAAGCCATTGGAGGAGTAGCGCGAGAGTTGGCATTTGCAGAAGAGTCCGCGGCACTGAACTTGACATCTACGAAGGTTATTCCTTGGTTGGAACGGGGGGCAGAAAATGATGTGGCCTATTGGGCAAGGTCGTGGTCGGAACGGATATGGTATGACATCGGACAGAAGAGCCTGCCGGAACCTCTATGGAGAGAGTATGGAGGGATAGCTAATCCGGTAGAAAGGGGTTGGGCGCTATTCAAGGGTGAAGGGCTTCTTGGGGTACTAAGACCGTATCGGAGCGCTTGGAACAAGACCTGGGAGACGGGAGCAACACCTGCGCTGCGATGGGCCCATCAACGGGCCGGTCAATTATTGCCCTGGGTAATACAGGGAGGGTCTGCCGCAAGTCTGTCCAACGCTTATAAGCCCTATTCGGGTGACAGAGATCTGACATCGTTGTATGACTTCGGCGTACAAATGACCGCCGAGATAGAACGAGGCTTTTGGCAATGGTCCGAAATACCAGTTGAGCCGTTCTGACATATACGAGCCCGCGTAGGTTAGGGTGAATGCAATGAACCCTAACTAAAACCGGGGAACAACGCTGGGGCATACCGGGGAATTATCGCGTGATCACAGCAGATGGATTCGAACCGATCTGGTTATAGAATATGTCGGTTTATCATGGGATCCGTCGAATGTCGGGACATGTTGTTGGGGTTCACCTTGTTCGCCCAACCTACGGCACGGGTCGCGCGCTTTGATAAGTTGGGGTAAATGCACTGAACCCCAACCAATGGGGTAACGACGGAGAGGAACATTATGTACCCAATTCACTCGAAAGGAAACCTACCTATGTCCATCGAAGAAAACAAGACCCTTGTCCGCCGCTTGTTTGCGGAAATCATCAACGCCCAACAACTAAGCGTCGCCGACGAGATTTTTGCGGCTGATCACCAGTATCACGATCCCTCCAGCCCGTAGATCGGCCCCGGGCCCGAGGGGCAGAAGCAACTGATCGGCGCCTACCTTACCATCTTCCCCGACCTCCATCACACGGTGGAGGAGCAGATCGCCGAAGGGGACACAGTCGTGACCCGCTGGACGGCGACCGGCACCCAGCACGGGCCGTTGCCCGGTCTGCCGCCGACCGGCAAGTCAGCCAAGGTGATGGGCATCTGGATTCACCGCCTGGCCGGCGGCAAGATCGTGGAAAGCTGGAACGTCTGGGATACGCTGGGCATGCTCCAACAGCTCGGCGCCATCCCGACCGCGGGGTAGCCGGGTGAGTAAGCGTATGGCCGCTTTGAAAGCGAGGTCAGACGCTTGAACTGCAACCAAAACGGGTCGGTTCATGTGAATACCATCAACCCCACCGCCAACGCAAGCGCTTCACACAAAGGAGGAACCTATGCAACGGATCGTATTTCCGCTAAACCTGCAAATGCAAGGCCCCACCGTGGCCGCTCTCCAGGCCGCGCTGACGCTGCTTGGCGCGCCGATTGATGACGGGGAAAAAACAGCCCAGCGCTATGGCACATCCACCCAGCAAGCGGTGCGCCAGTTCCAGACGGCGCGTCAATTGCCGGTCACCGACAGCGTGGACGAAGCCACCGCCAGTGTGCTGAATACCATACTGGCCGAGCGCGGCGTGCTGGATGATGAAGGTGATGGCGATCCGCCGCCGCCCGTGGAGCCCACCCTCTATTCGATTGAGGGTGAAGTGGTTCAGCCTGACGGCACGCCGCTGCTGAACTATCCGGTGCGCGCCTTCGACCGCGCGTTGGGCGAGTGGCGTCCACTGGGCAGCGCCAAGACCAATGACCTCGGGCGTTATCGCATTACCTACGATGCTGCCCAGCTCAAAGCTTGGGGCAAGAGCCGCGCCGACCTCAAGCTGGACGTGTTTGACCTGTCTAACGCTGTGCTGCTGGCCTCGTCACCACTCATTTTGCAGGCGCTATCGGCAGAGACGGTCAACTTCGCCATCGGCCAAGAGCAGTACCGCGGTCCCGCTGAATATACACGCGTCGAGACGGCGCTGGCGCCGCACCTGCCATCCCCCAATATTCTGAGTCACCTCGAAGTGCCCGATGTCTTGATCCTGGCGCGGGAAGCCAAACAGGTCAATTCCAACGTGGCCTCCTACATCAAGGCACAGCGCTGGGCGACCGAGTTTGCCGCGTCGGCTGCCCTCTTCTATGGATTGTTACGCCGCAACCAGCCAACCCGTCTGGATGCACTACTCGCTCGTCCGCTCTCCCGCTTGTGGGCTGCGCTGACCGAAGCCAAAGCCCAGAACATCGTCAACCTGCCGCTCACCGATGCGCTGCACACCCAGTTATCCGCCATCCAACAGGCCTATCTCACCCGTTCGGGGCATCCCTACACGCAGTTGCTCAACACCACCGCGCTCAACCCTGCGCAACAAGCCCTATTTACCCAACGTCTCACCACCAGCGCGTTGACCGGCGAGGCCTTCTGGCAGTCGCTCGCCCCCGGCGCTGATGATAATTCCAACAATGACTTCAGCGCCGAGCAAGTGACCGACCTGCGGCAGACCTTCGCGTTGCAAGACTTCACCGACAATAACACTTCCCTGACCATCCACCTGCGCAACGCCCACCAGGTGCGAACGCCGCGTGAAGTCGCCGCCTTTAGCGTCGAGACGTGGGAGCATACGGTGCTGACGGCCGCTGACGTGGAGATTCCCGCCGAGGTTTTGCCCGGCGCTGCCGAACCAGCACAGCGCGCCGCCTATGCACAGATGCTCTACCGCAGCGCCGAACGCCGCTATCCGACGGCGTCACTGGCGGGACAGATGGCGCGCAATCCGGACTGGGCAGGCAACCCAATGCCAGCGTTGTCGGCTTTCTTCACCACCTACCCAGACTTTGAGTTCGGCGATGAGCGCATCCTGCAAGCACACCCGGACGCGCAAGGCGACCTGGCGGACTTGCTGGGGGTGGAGCAGTTGTTCCATCTCACGCCGCCCGCCGACAAACTGGCCACCATGCAGCCGCTCTGGCAAGCGAAGCTGCGTTCGGCGCCCCAGATCGCTGTGCGTGGGCGGCAGAAGCTGCTGCGGCTCGCTGGTGGGCTTGATCGCAACGTGGCGACGCGTATCTATCGGCAGGCTGTGCATATCACGGCGGTGGCGCTGCACGTCTATACGCGCTATCACCCGCGGCTCAACAGCCTTTCGCCCTATGCCGTGCGGCTGCCCCAGCTTACGCCTGAGCAGACGCTCGCCCGCGCCGCAACGACGTTACCAGAATGGGCAGAGTTATTTGGCTCGCCCGATGCCTGTGAGTGCTTGCACTGCCAGTCGGCGCTCAGCCCGGCCGCCTACCTGGTCGATACGATGGACTTTTTACAGCGGGCCGTCGCCGCCGACGACCCTGACAAGAGTGCGCTGGATGAACTGCTTGATCGCCGTCCCGACCTGGGCACACTGTGGCTGACCTGCGAAAATACCGAGATCGAAATGCCGCACATCGATCTGCAAACCCAGATCATGGAGGCGATTGTCGCCAGCCCGAACCACCAAACGCTTTCCCCTTTCGCCATCCTTCGGACCACTTGGGAGAGCGAACAACAGGCTGCGCAGCCCGAACATCTGGACCCGAGAGCCTATGACATCCTGCGCGCCGATGCGGTCTATCCGTTCCATTTGCCCTTCGATCTCTGGCTGGAGGAGGGCCGGCGCTACCTCAAGCAGATGGGCATCGCCCGCCACGAGTTGATGCAGGTGATGCCGCCCAAGCCAGATGTTGGGCCGTTGGAAATGGCGACGGAAGCGCTACAGATGTCAACGCATGAGCGCGAGATCATCCGCCAGCCGAATACCCTATTGCATGATCTTGAAGAATTCTGGGGCGTCGATGGGGCCAACGGCACGCTGCGCCAGCAACTTAGCCAGGTTGCAACCTTGATGCAGCAGGCAAAGATCGACTACAACACGGTGCTGCGTCTTCTGAATACCCGCTATGTAAATGCGGAGCGGTGGGTGGTGGTAACGTTTACGGGCGATTCCTGTGCACTGGACGGCGCTGAGTTGCAGCGTGCCAACGGCATCGAATTCACCGCGGACGAGTTTCAGTCTTTCCTAGACCGTTTGCATCGCTTCCTGCGCTTGCAGCGCCGCTTGCAATGCACCGAGTATGAACTAGACACACTGCTGGTGGCGCTGGCCGCCGCCGACTTCAACGCCGACGGTTTCTTGTCAAAGCTCGCCGCCATGCAAGTGCTGCGCGACGCGTTTGGCCTGTCGCTCTCCGAACTGAGTTCCTGGTGGAGTGCTGTACTGGATCCCTTTATCTTTGAGGAGGAATTGCCGTCGCAGTACGCAGCGATCTTCCTCGATCCCATGCGCTTCCCCAATACCCACAGCGGCACGGGGCCTGATCTGCGCAACGGCGTCTTTGCGCTCAAGGCGGATGGGTTGGATCTGGTCATCACGGCTACCAATTCGTCGCTTAGCCCGTGGCTGGCGGAGGTGGACAGCACGTCCACGCCAACCTATTTGCTGCAGATAGACTATGCGGCCTACATCCAAAGCGCCACGCAACTGACCAGCGCCGACTTGCTCCTGTTGGTGGTCGAACTGCTACCCAAGGATGCCGCGACCGGCCATGTGCGGCTCGACCTGGCGAACGTCTCACTGCTTTACCGTGTCGCCTCCTTTACGCAGGCTATGGCGATCAGCATGACGGACTATCTGCGCCTGCTCAAGCTGACCGGGATCGAGCCGCTGACTATGATCGATCTGCTGACAATGACCGTCAAGCGGGCGAGTCCGGTAGATAGCCTGGCGCTGAAGACGAGTTTCGACGAGATTGACGATGGGCAGTGGTCACTGGAAGAACTGGCCTATCTGCTAGTGCATGAAGCAGCGGCGGTCGCTGTGCTTGCGCCGACGCTGGAAGAGATGGCGGCCCTGCAAGCCGAGCTCAAGGTGGGTTATATCGGCATCGAGGATACAGCGACGGCCACGGCCCTGGAGATAGCCAAGGCCAATAGCGAATTGAATGCGGCGCTCACCCAGTCTTTAGGCGCCACCCTGAGCTTAGACGCCACCCTACTGGATGATCTGCTCTTTCACGTTCGCACAAACCTGGGCGACGAACTGCTGACGAACCTGATCGCGGCCGCCCATACCCGGGACGATCAGGTGCCGCCGCCGATTCAGCCGATCTTCGAGCGGCTATACAAGTTCAGCCTTGCCTGGAATGGCCTCGCATTAGACCCGACGCACCTCGCCTTTGTGCTCAATGAGGGGCGAACGTTGGGCTGGACAGACATCGCAACGTTGCCCTTGGTGGAACCAGCCGCGACGAAGTTCGAGGCATGGCGCAGACTCAGCGCGGCAGCGGAACTGCAGGTCTCTCTGTTCACAGTCGAGCAATCTCTGTTCGACTTACTGCAGGCAGCCAGGGCAGTTCCCATACCGCCCGCGACCTTCGATGTTGCGACGTTCCTTGTGCAGGTCAGCGATTGGTCGGGCTGGAACCTTGCTGACTTGCAATACCTGGTGGGGCCGAGCGGCTTCAACCTGAACTTGCCCGACGCCATGCAAGACGAACAACTATTCGTGGCGTTGCGTCAGGCCTTCGACCTCTTCCAACGCAGCGGCGTGTCGGCGGAGCAAGCCCACGCCTGGACGGGCGCAGAATTGACCTTTGCCGAAACGCAATCGATCAAACAGGCGCTCACGCTCGCTTATGATCCGGCCAGTTGGTTGAGCGTGCTGGCTGTCATCCAAGACGAACTGCGCCCACTCCGCCGCGATGCGTTGCTGGGGTATCTGCTGCACGCCAAGGGCTTCAAGGACAGCAACGAGTTCTATCACTACTATCTGCTCGACCCGGAACAGGCCGAATGCACCCGCACCTCGCGCATGGTCGAAGCGCTCGCTGCGGTGCAGACCTTTGCCCAACGTATTCTGCTCAACCTGGAACCTTTGCGGTCTGCCGCGGAAGAGCGCAAACCCTTTGTCTTCAGCGCCGAAGACGCCGAAGCCTGGCAGTGGCGCAAGAATTACCGGGTGTGGGAAGCGGCGCGCAAGATCTTTCTCTACCCCGAGAACTGGCTCGAACCCGAGTTCCGCGACAACAAGTCGGTGTTCTTCAAAGAGCTGGAAGATGGCCTGGCGCAGGACGACATCAACTTGATCACCGCCGAACGGCTCTACCGCGAATACCTCGACAAGCTGGACCAGGTCAGCCGGCTCGAGATCATGGGCATGTACGAGGACACCTGGACCGTCAGCGGCGACATGACAACGAACGTGCTGCATGTCTTTGGGCGCACCAGAGACATCCCACAGCTTTTCTACTACCGGCGCTGGGAGGATCAGGCGCGTTGGAGCCCGTGGGAACCAGTTCCGCTGGACATCCAGGGCGACCATTTGACGCCGATTGTCTTTAACGGGCGGCTCTATTTGTTTTGGCCGAACTTCAAACTCACGCCGATTGAGCCCGACGTGGCCAAGTTCGATGAAGAGATTGCAGACCTGCGCGAGGAAATCCAGTCGTATAGGGATTCGATCGGCACTTTGGAGGCAATCAAGGGAAGTCTTCCGGACCCAAATGGTATAAACAAGGATCAGATAAATGCGCTGCAGGCGGCAATTGATGACACTACTAAGCTCATGGGTAACGCGAAAGTTCAAAAAGACACAAAGATCACAGATAAGAATGCCTTTATTGAGGACACGGCAGCAAACGAAGTCGAGATCGGCATGGCGTGGAGTACGTATGCCAGTGGTCGCTGGTCGCCCAAGCAGCTCGCCAGCAGCGTGCCGGCTCCTATCGAAACCGATTTCCGACCGAAAGATTTTTATTTCACCGGGTGGATATCCATTGACAATCGACTCTATCTGGCGGTACGCGCCAATGGTATCGTCGAATCTATCGACTTCCTCTCCGACACAGGGATCGATCTAGAGAACATGCCAGTCGCGCGTTTCGCGGGGATCCCTCTATCCACCGATGTAGAAATGCTTGACGTGGGATTCTTCACCTTCGATGATTGCCAATCCAAGCTTATGTTTGTCGTATCTAATGATTTGTCGGGCCCTTTCACACCTCTAGAGTTCCCAGCGACACTCAGAGGGGCGCGGCTGCTCGGAGGACCGCTGGAAGTCACGATACTGACTGTGCCAACCGGCACAGTCAGTGTCGTGGACTCGCAGCAGTCATTCGATGCCAGGAAGCTCAACGGCGCCCAGCTATCCTTGGAGATCGGCGCAGACGAACCGACGGACATCCGTCTGCTGCTCGGCGCCATCAATACTGACAACGCCAAAGTTCACTACGCGCACCAGTTTGGCCTGGCTGGCGATGAGCTGTCGTCGTTCTTTTACACCGACAATCAGCGCAGCTATTTTGTCCAGCCGCTGCCGGTGGTCAATGTACCAAGTAAAGACGACGTACTCATTGAAGCCTCGCAGCGCAGCGTGGTCGGTGCAGCGCAGACCTTGCCGCTAACGGAACAAATGGGACCTATAACGGTCACCCATTATCAAGGAACGAACGACGGCCAGATCATCGATCGCGGCTTTACGCAAATGTCGACCGGCGCTGTCACCACGCGCAGCACATGGGTAGACGGATTAGGCATCATCCTCGCCGAGGATAAGCCACCAATAGTGGTGACTGAGCCGACGAAGGCCACCGATTTTCGTTATCAGTTCACCCGCTTCTACCACCCGTACACCTGTCTATTTCTCAAACAGCTTGGCCGCTACGGCGTCGAGGGTCTGCTCAATCCCGTTCGCGACCTGGACAACGACGCGGAGAACCTGTACCGCCAGGGCACGCTGCTCGAGTCCTTTAATTTTTCGGAGACCTATGACCCCAATCTGGATTGGGTGATCGACAACAGCACGGCAGAGAATCTTGATGAAAAGATCGATTTCGACCACAATTCTCCCTATGGCTCGTATAACTGGGAACTGTTCTTCCATATCCCGCTGCTGATCGCCACGCGGTTGATGCAGAACCAGCGCTTTGCCGAAGCGCGGCGCTGGTTTCACTACATCTTCGACCCAACCTGCAGCGATGGCGAGGGACCCGAGCGCTTCTGGAAGATCAAACCGTTCTACGAAGCCCAGTTGGGCGGGCCAACCGAAACGATCCAGGAACTGATCGACCTGCTGGAGCAGGGCGACCTCCCCTTCGACCAGCAAGTCGAGGAGTGGGAGCGGAACCCCTTCCAGCCGCACGCCATCGCCCGTTTGCGCATCACGGCCTATATGCAGACGACGGTCCGGAAGTACCTGGATTGTCTGATTGGGGAAGCTGATATGCTGTTTATGCGCGAGACACGGGAGTTCATCAACGAAGCGACGCAGCTCTATCTGTTGGCTGCGGAGATCCTGGGCCAACGACCGACGCTCCTTCCAGCCCAGGAGGCGGAGCTGTTGACGCCAAACAAACTCTTGGAGCGGGGTCTGATCCCGAGCACTGGTGGACTGTTCAACCCGCTGGAACGGCTTACCTCACTGCTGCCGACTTTCTCGTCGGGCGTGCCTTCGTCAAGGACGAATCTCACCGTCCCGGTGCTCTCAGGAAGCGCGCTTTCCGCCCAGGGTGGTACGGACAGCTTCAATACCCTGTTCTACTTCTGCATCCCCCACAACGACCGGCTCTATGGCTATTGGGATACGGTGGCCGACCGGCTCTTCAAGATTCGGCACTGCATGAACATGGCCGGCCAGGTGCGGCAACTGGCGCTCTTTGCCCCGCCCATCGACCCGGCCCTATTGGTGCGCGCCAGCGCGGCGGGTCTGGACATCGGTGCGATCATCAGCGGCTTATATGCGCCGTTGCCCAATTACCGCTTCAACTTCATGTTGGCAAAGGCGCTGGAATTGTGTGGAGAAGTGCGTAGCCTGGGTGGGGCTTTGTTAGCAACGTTGGAGAAAAAGGACGGCGAGGAACTTTCGTTGCTCAGAAGCACGCATGAGGTCAGTCTGCTTGCATCGATTCGGGCGCTGAAGCAAAAAAATGTCGAAGAGGCGGATGCATCGCTGGCTGGCCTGCTCAAGAGCAAGGAGTCGGCTGAATTCAGGGTGGAGTATTATTCGGGTCTGGAGCGAGTGAGCAGCGGCGAACAGAAGAGCTTGGATAAGCAACAAGGAAGCATGCATTGGCAGGCGGCAGCGCAGAGTATCGAAGTTCTGGCGGCAGGTTTAGCTACAATCCCTACGCAAACCTCGACGGGCCCTCAATTGGGCGGCCTGCATTTTGTTTCAGCCTCAGAGGCAATCGCCGGCTCTCTGAGAGCAGTGTCATCTGTCTTTATACATGAGGCCAACAAGGCCAGCACCATGGCCAGTTACGATCGACGCAAAGACGACTGGGAGTTCCAGGCCGATCTTGCCAAGAAGGAAATCGCGCAACTCGACAAGCAGATCCTCGCCGCCGACATCCGCAAGCAGATCGCGGCGGCGGATCTGAAGAATCATGAACAGCAGATCGCCCAGTCCGAGGAGGTCGAGGAATTCCTCAAGCTGAAGTTCACCAACCAGGATCTTTATAACTGGATGTTATCGAAGCTCTCGTCATTGTACTTCCAGATCTACCAGATGGCGTATCAGATCGCCAAGCAGGCGGAAAAGACTTATCAGCACGAATTGGGGCCGGAAGAAAGTGACACTTATTTCTTCAATATTCCTTACTGGGATAGCCTGAAGAAGGGGCTGTTAGCAGGAGAACTTCTCCATTACGATTTACGGCGCATGGAGAAAGCCTATCTTGACGCCAATCAGCGCGAGTTGGAGATCACCAAGCCGATTTCGCTCTTCCAACTCGACCCGGCTGCCTTGCTCACCCTGCGCGAAACCGGCGCTTGCGACATTCACATCCCCGAAGTGTTGTTCGACATGGATTTCGCCGGTCATTACTTCCGGCGCATCAAGGCGGTCCGGCTCACGATTCCCTGCGTCAGCGGCCCCTACACAAACGTGAGTGCCACCTTGAGGCTGGATCAAAGCTGGATTCGGCGCGAGATTCCGGCCACGGATCAACCTTTGCCCGATCTGACTGTCTCAGAAGGCACCATTCTGCCGCAGATCGCCATCGCAACCAGTACGGGCAATCAGGATGGCGGCATGTTTGAGCTCAACTTTAACGACCCGCGTTACCTGCCGTTCGAGGGGGCGGGGGCCATCAGTACCTGGCATCTGGAATTGCCCCAGGCACTGCATCCGTTCAACTACGACACCATCGCCGACGTGGTGATCCACCTAAGCTATTGCGCCCGGGACGGCGGAACAAGCTTCAAACAGGCTGTCAATGGGCAATTGACAACCGCACTCAACGATTGGAAAAAGCTGCTGACCCAGGGCGTAAAGCTTGCGCGCCTCTTCAGCCTGCGTCAGGATTTCGCCACAGACTGGAATCGATTCTTAGCTACGGAGCAACCGCAAGCGCTCACCCTCCAACTGAGTAAACAACATTTCCCGAAGTATCTGGATTACTTGTGGGAGGACAAAGACAAGGATGGGAAACCGGATAGCCAGAAACCTATCAAATTGAGCATCAGTTCGGACATCCCTTCGGTCAGGGTTTATCTCGATCCTCAGGGACAGTTGCCTTCTGTTGCGACACTTCAGCTCAACAATAGCCCAGCGCCAACACCGGCAATTGACAGCGACACAGGTCTTACAGTATTCGATTTTGCATTCACCGGCGAAATCACCAACGAGTCAGGGGTGACCTTAACACTGACGGTTAGCACGGGCGAACTGCGGGCTGTGGACTGGAAGGATGTGTACGTTCTCGTGAACTATGAAGTAAAGACCTGAGTGGGTTCGCTTGAAAAAACAGATAACAGGAGAATTGACATGAAAACGTTACTCGCAGTCACCTTGAGTCTGCTTTTGTTATGCCTCGGCGGCTACCTACTAGGCGAGACAGAAGAGGCGCTCGCCTTGGCGCAGCCAACTGTGACGATCACGGTGAATCCGGACGGGACATTCACGCCGAGTGAGGTCAATATTGCGGCGGGCCAAACGATCCAGTGGGTGAATCTCTCTAGCACCGATTCGATTGTTCAGATCGACGACCCAGCGAGCGATTCCAGCGCCGACGTGTGTGGGATCGCGGATAACGCTCTCGCTCATGCCTTTGTCGGGAGCGACCCCAACGAGTTCACCGGGCCGACGCGCAAAGGGGTGTCGGGGATCTTTGTGCTGAGTGAAGACGAGGCGGGCTTTCGGCAGATACCGGCTGCGGATAGCTGTATGAACCCATCCATCCCGCTGACTGTCACCGCCCTGGATGGCAACGCCTACAAGCTCTGTCCAGGGGAAGGGGCCAGCAACCAGATACTGGACACCACCTGGGCCAACCCCGACATCACCGGCGTCATCTTGCGGCTAAACTGGCGCAACCTGCAGACCGACAATGACGGCAACGGTCTGCCCGAATACAATTGGAGCGATCTCGACCGGGAGATGAACCGGGCGGTCGAAAATGGCAAACTCTTTACATTGGACGTGAGCGCCGGCAAGGGTGGCACACCCCCTTGGATCTTTACCAACTATACCGGCACCGTTCCTGGTCCAGTCACGCCGCGCATCTTTCAGGACTGGGGCAGTGAACCGACACCGCCCCACAACAGTTGCGGATACACCATGACCCTGGGCTCACCGGTGGACACCGTCTACCGCGACCTCTATGTGGCCATGATCGAGGAATTGGCCGCCCACGTTGCCAGCGATTCACGCTGGTTTCAGGCGCTGGCCCACGTCAAGCTCTCGGGCGCCAACCTGCTCTCCTCCGAAGCGCGCCTGCCCAAACGCTGCTATAACGAGCAGCCCCACGATGAGAAGCTCGATACCATTCCAAAGTCCAACCGCGGGCAGGATGACTGTATCTGCAATTCGCAAGTGTGGGCTGCGGCGGGCTATACCCCTGGAGGCCTGTACGAATATTACCGTGTCGTCGGCAATGCCATTTACAAATCCTTCTATCAGCGCAAATCGCTGGGCTACCAGTTGATTCAAGATGGTTTCCCCAAGGTGGAGAGCGCAACCAACTTCGAGGGCGATTCTCTGCAAGATCAAAATGGCGACAACTTGCTATCGCCGCCTGGCGTGAGCACGGATGATCCCAATGGCATCGAACAGACCGCGATGATTCTGCGCGATGGGCGCGATGGCCGCTTTACAGACCCGGCCAATGCTCAATATGACCCCGGCGCCGGCAAGCTCTTTGTCCCTCAACACAGTGGGCTTGGCCGTTTGCCACCCAATAGCTGCGGGCAGGCTGTTAAGGTCAATCGGCAAACGAAAAAGGCGAGCTTTCCTATTCCCGCCGGCACGCACGCCGATGGTGGCCCTGGTTGCCCCAACCCGTGGGCGGTCGAGGAAGGGACGCTCTATTCACAGGTCATGGGCTTCCAGACCAAAAACACCTCGGTCATTACCACGCCGGCCCAATTGGACTCCGCCCTCTGGAATCTGACGATTAATTCCAATGGCGTCTTTCTGGAAATCTATGAGCCAATCGTATGGCAGATCTACCATACGCTGGGAACCGGCACGGACGCTACGGCGCTGGATGCCAGCTCGCCCTACTCCAAGAACCTGTCCATGTGGACACAGGAGCTCCACGAGCGGCGGAAGGCGTGGGTGGATCCAACGAATCCACATCTGGGCGATCCATTTCCGACGGTTTACCAGCACACCTTTTCCAAGGCGATCACCGAGACGGAGAGCTACTATTACATCAACCCAGCCAAATGCTCAATGACTACGGACCCGGAGCGCGTGGGCCGGATCACGGTAGCGGCCCGCGCTAGCGCGCTGACGTGCAACGAAGATCCATCACGACAGGGTTGCCTCTACTTCCCGAGCACCCACTATACTGTCTCACCGGTCATTACCGCAACCATCACCTACACCGACATTGCCGGCCTACCGCGCCGCGTTCCCATCGCGATCCGCATCCCGATGACGGCGACCGTGCCGATGCCGGTCGTGATCTGGTCACACGGCGGCGCCGAGGGCCACACTAATCCGACAAAGAGCATAGTCGAGTGGAGTGAGACGACCGCCGAGGCTGGCTACTTGACCATCAGCATTGCGCATCCAACGCGCACGTATACACCCACGGACACGCGCACGCCACTGTGCGACGCGATCGCCGCCAGAGTGCCTGTTACCCCCACCCTGCCCGGCGGTCACTGGGATCTCAGGGATCAACGGACGTGCGATCATTTCAAATACCTGAATTGGGACCGCCCGCACGACATCCGCGCCGTATTGGACGAGTTGGAGCGAAGAAATGCGCACGGTACGCTCCACGGGCTGATCGATTTGGAGCGCATTGCTGTGGGCGGCCACTCATCGGGGTCAAGCGGCGCCTTGACGGTGGGCGGCGCACTGCGCAATTTCACTGGGAGGCCGGTTGACTTATCTGACCCTGAACACCGCCCGGTGGCCTATCTCGCCTTCTCGCCGCAGCCGATCGGCACTGAAGGCTTCTTCGATACGGATTATCAACAGCCGATTCACTCCTGGCAGCCGATCACGCGTCCGGTGCTATTCGGCACCGGTGATGGCGACAATACATGTGACTCGCTTGCAGAACCAGGCAGTTGCTTTGGGGATATGCCTTACGGCCGCCGCATTGCTTTCGAGCGGATGGCTCCCGGCGACAAGTACCGCATCTATTTTCATGACACTGACACCTTTCACGAGTTGTTCGACCTGAACACCCACAACGCCAAATGCGCTGGCGCAGCGCGGCAGAAATGCGCCGAAATTGCGCGCACGTTGCGTTCGGTTGCGCTGGCCTTCCTGGATGGCTATTTGCGCCAAGACGCCTTTGCGCTGCAATGGTTGGGACGTAATGACGTCGAGATCGCCACAGCAGGCGTGGCGGAATGGAGTCATAAGTGAGCAGAGTTTATATCGATTTAACCTACCCGTTACAGAGATAAAAAAGCGAGCAACTATGATCAAACCACCCAAACTGCAACCAGGCGACAATGTTGCCGTCGTCTCACTTTCTTGGGGCGGTCCCGGCACCTTCCCCCACCGCTATCAGGCTGGCAAGCAACAGTTAGAAACAGAATTTGGTGTAACCGTGGTCGAAATGCCCCATGCCCTGGCCGA
>DAOTTR010000168.1:0-15225 GCA_034437715.1 Caldilineaceae bacterium | reverse complement strand
CTAAGTGTCTGTCCAAGAATAACATGGATGATTTTAGACAGATTTACTTGGGTAACATCACGTAAATTCACTATTTTATTTCTGGACAGACCCTAAGGCCATTGCAAAGAATAAAGTATCCAGTAGGGGCGGCTTGCCGCCGCCCGTTCGTAGCGAGCCAAACGTGGGGCGGCTGCGCGACCGCCCCTACGCATGATTTTGTTTGGCAAGCGCTGGATACTTATTTCTTTGAAAGCGCCTAAAGTAAATTTTGACTGTAGTAAAGACTTTAGCCTTAGTCCTATGCCGAGAAAGACTAAAGTCTTTACTACACATAGCTTCCTATTATTCTGAAAATATCACTTGCCTACTGCTGGCTCGGCGGTCACAAATGTCTCGGCAACGTCGGTGCTCTCTAACACTGGTTTGTCTTGATACAAGAAGCACCGCGCCACGCGCTCGACATCGACACGGTACAAAGGTGGCTTTTGGCTCCAGCACTGTTCCATCACCATTGGACAGCGGTCGGCAAATTTACAGCCGGCCGCTGTGCGCACCTTGCCCACCGGGCGCACGGGGCTATCCTCCTCATCACGCGCCCAATCGCGCACGGCACGCATCTGTGGAATCGACTCCACCAACAGTTGGGTATACGGATGCTTTGGCGCGCGGATTACACGTTCCACCGAGCCCGCCTCGACGACCGCGCCCCGATACATGACAATAATATTTTCACAGATCTGATAAGCCGTTGTGAGATCGTGTGTGACATACAAAACCGAAATACCGAGCTCGCGATTGAGCGTGCGCAGACTTTCCAGAATGGTCGCGCGCAGCGAAGCATCGACCATCGAAACTGGCTCATCGGCCAAAATAATCCGTGGCTTGAGGATCAAAGCGCGCGCCACCATGACGCGCTGTCGTTGGCCGCCGCTCAACTGGTGGGGAAAGCGGCCCAGGATCTCATCGGCGCGCAAACCCACAGTTTCGAGCGCTTCTTCCACCAAACGGCGACTGTCGGCCTTGGAATGCGCCAGTTTAAATTTAGAGACCGCTGCAAAGAGCAGATGCTCTGCCTTGTAAAACGGATTATAGACCCCAAAGGGATCCTGGTAGATCGGCTGCACATCGCGCAGAAATTCCTTACGGTGCTGGCGCGACAGGCGTGGGATATCATGCCCATTGTACAAAACCTGGCCAGAACTTGGCCCAACCACCCCCAGCAATAGGCGCGAGAGCGTCGTCTTGCCACTGCCACTCTCACCCGCTACGGCGGTAATCGTCGGGCTCTCGGCAGGAATTGAAAAGGAGATATCCTCCACGGCCACAGTGCGTTGCTTGCTAAAGGTGCCGCTCGTGAATATCTTCGTAACGTTGCGCAATTCCAAGATCGCTGTCACGCATCAACCTCCAGGTTGGGTGCTGGCTGCTTGAGTTCGGGCAGATTGGGTTCCGCATAAAGATGGCACGCGACGCGACGCCCATCATCCACCGCGCCCGCGGCTGGGTGGCCTTTATCAACCCGCTCCAGCCGGGGCGTAATGGTGCGACAGTGGGCCATTGCGGCTGGGCAGCGCGGCTGAAAAAGACAACCACTGGGCAGATCGATCAGCCGTGGCGGCATCCCTGGAATGCCAATCAGCCGATCGCGTTTCTCGTCAAGGCCAGGCACGCTCTGCAACAGGAGCTGTGAATAGGGGTGCAATGGCTTTTCCACCATCTGTTGCACCGGTGCCAGATCCACCAATTTACCGGCATACATCACCCCGACCCAATCCGCAAACTGGGCGATCAACCCCATGTCATGGCCCACCAAGATGACGGCAGCGCCGGTTTCGCGCTGCAAACGGCCGAGGGTTGTCATCACCTGGCGTTGCACCACCACATCCAACGCGCTGGTCGGCTCATCGGCAATAATCAACGTAGGTTTGAGCGCGGTCGCCGTCGCCATGGCCACCCGCTGTTTCATGCCGCCACTCAACTCATGCGGATACATGCGAGCCACGTGCGGGCTCAGCCCCACATGCTCTAGTAGCGAGCGCACCAATTCACGCGATGTGCCTTTACTCTGCTGGATACCGTGATCCTCTAGCCCGTCAATAATCTGCGCTTCAATGCGCATAACCGGATTGAGCGCGTTCATGGCCGATTGTGTGACCAGCGCGACTTCGCTCAGACGCGCCAGGCGCATCTCCTCCTCAGACAGTTTCAGGAGATCGCGGCCATTCAAGCGGATCTCGCCACGCACAATGCGCGCCGGGGGTTTCGTGAGCCGCATGATGGCGAGCGCCAAGGTTGTCTTACCGCACCCAGATTCACCCACCAGCGCGAGCCGCTCGCCCTTTTGGAGCGTCAGATTCACGCCGCTAACGGCTTTGACATCACCCGCCTCGGTGGCATAGTGTACATGGAGATCCCGTATCTGGAGCACCGGCGTACGCACATCCGGCGCGGATGGCTGAAGCATATCTGCCATCACACACTCCTTCTTAAACGCGGGTTGGCCCATTCGTCCAATCCTTGCGAGACGAGGAACAGACCGATCGAGAGATAGACAATAATAAAGATCGGTGGCACCCACCACCACCACCAGCCGTTGAGCAACGAACCATACCAAATATTCCAGTAGATGGTCATGCCCAAGGTGTTCGCCTCGAAGGGCCCCAACCCCAGCGCTTCCAGCCCAATCGAAGCCAGAATACCCGAAGAAACGGCCAGGACAAAGGTGGAGACGATGTAAGGCATCAGGTTTGGCATCATCTCCTTGATGATAATTTCGGGGCCGCTCATTCCCGTAAAGCGCGCCATCTCTACATAGGGTTGTTGCTTAATCACCAAAACTTGGGAGCGCAGCAGACGCGTAGGGTCAAGCCAGGCCAGCGCGGCGACGATTAAGGCCATGGCATTCACCGAAATATTGCCCGGTATCGAAATCGCGATCACGATCAACACCAGTAAAGGTGGCACCGTGCGCAGAATATCGACCGTTGACTTGACAAAAGCATCGAGCGCGCCCCCATAATAGCCGCTAAAGAAGGCTAGAAAGGTGCCAATCAGCACCCCAATCGCACCCGCGGTGATGCCAATGCGCAGCGTTAACGGGACGCCCTCGACCATCACTGCCAAGATATCTTTCCCAAGCCGGTCGGTGCCCAGCCAGTGTTCCGCAGAAGGGGGTTGGCTGGGTCTGTATGAAAGCGGTCTTGCATCCGTCGGTTCAGTCGCAAGCGAGCCAACCACCCAAGAGAATACCAGCAGGAACAACATCACCAACCCGGCGATCAAGGCAGGGTTGCGGCGGAAGTAGCGGTAGATGCGCTGGGCCCGGCTCGTGGATGGCGACGCCACAAGAGGGATACCAGCCGGTATAACGGTTTCACGTAGTTGTGTCAAGCTAATCTCTCCTATAGCTAATGCGTGGGTCGAGCCAGGGGTAGATCAAGTCGATGATCAACATGGTGAAGGCAACCGTAATGATGATCATAAAGACTACACCCTGGAGCACAAACCAGTCGAAACCCTGAATCGCATTGCGCAGAACAGTCCCCACGCCAGGATAGCCAAAGACGACTTCGACGAGGATGGCACCAGAAATAATTGTGCCCAGCGTCAGCGCCAATCCGGTAATCTGGGGCAGAATCGCGTTGCGCATGGCATAGCGAAAGAAGATACGCGGCCCTTTCAATCCCTTTGCCTCGGCCTGTAACATATAGTCCTCACCCTGAATCGTCACCATCATCGAGCGCATGCCCAGTGCCCAAAAGCCGATCTGGGCCAACACAATCGAAGCGGCGGGCAGGAGGGCGTGTTCTGCCACATCCAACCAAAAGCTGAGACTAAATTCTGGAATTCTTTCGGCGCTGTAGCCCCCAAAAAGCGGAAAGATATTAAGCTGAAAGGCAAAAATGTAGAGCAAAATGATCCCCATCAGATAGAAAGGGACCGCAGAGAAGACGAAAAAAGCAGGAAAGACCACGCGCAAGATCCAGGGCGCTTTCCCCCACACGATCAGTGCGCCAATCAGCGTGCCGATCACAAAACTGATCAGAGTGGCCGTGGTCAACAGACCAACCGACCAGGGAATCGCTTGCCGCAACATCGATAAGACCGTCGCCGGATAGTTCGAGATCGACTGTCCAAAGTCCAGGCGCGCCGTATCGCCCAGGTAGGTCAAGTATTGACGCCACAAGGGTTGATCCAAGCCAAACTTTCGGTTATAGGTCTCGATTAAGCCTTTGATGTCTTCGCTATTGGTGCCGACGCCTTGTAACTGAAGTTGCGCCAGCTTTTGTTGAATTGGATCTTGACCGGTGATGCGCGGAAAGAAAAAGTTGATCGACGCCGCTACAAACGCGACAATAAAAAATTGGCCAATTCGCTTGATCAGATATTCAAATGTCATACGACTCTAACTTTATTTATACAATACACAGCCCTTGGGGGAGAGGGCAGTCTGCAGAATACAATAAGGAAAGCAGCGTCTAGCATCTCACCGCTAGACGCTGCATATTGCCGTCACTCGACCCGAATAACGAGTACACGGCACCCAAGATCATGGTGCGTCGGTCGGCTCCAACTTCAAAAGCGTGTACGCAAATCCCGTGTGCGGGAAGATACCATTCATATACGGATCGCTGGCAGTGGAGGGCCAATTCGTCCAATAATGCTGATTGTTGCCCGTGCGATTGTAAAACTGCACCAACTGGACATCCGGCAGATCTTGCAGCCAGATCTCCATGGCGCTGTGTTCCAATTCACGTACAGTCGCTTCGTCGGCCGTCGTCGCCAGTTGCTCGACAATCGCGTCAAAGTCTGGGTTTGAATATTGGAACAGGTTTTCGGCATTGCCAGTCGTGTAGAGGTTCAAGGTGCGGTAAATGTTACCGGACTGTGCGCCATTGTGCCCAAAGAGGCCGCATTGATACTCGCCCGCCGCCAATTGATTGTAGGCATCCGTTGGCTCGGAATAGCCAGACTCGATGCCATGCTGGCGCAACGTCTCGGCAAGCACCGGCCCAAGATCCGTCCACAATGAGAAGCTGGTGATATTACACTTGATGCGATCACCGGTAGCGTCGGCCCAAAAGCCCTCGCCGTCCTTGGTATAGCCAGCCTCGGTCAGCAGAGCATCACCCTCTGCTTGGTCATATTTGTTGGGCTGATATTCTTCCTCCAGATCTTTCAAGTTATCAATGGAGGCTTGCAGGCCCTTAAAGGGCGGGAAAGGCCAGTACGAAATCTGGCCCTTGCCATCATACGCGAAATCGATCAGCTTCTGGCGGTCCAGATAGCGATTGATCGCCCAGCGTACTTCGGCTTTGCCCAGATGCGTGTCTTTGTTGTTCAGGTGCAATGCTGTCGGCCACCAGGAGACCATGCCATAGGGGCCCTCACGACCCGTCCAGGTGGTGGTCTCTGGATTGTCGGCCAGAATTTTCTCAATAATATCAACCCGCAGATCATGGGTCTGATCGATCTCGTTGCGGATCATGGCCGTGGCTTGGCTCTGGTCATCGGCGATGGTCAGTTGGACAAAGCGCTCCACCTTGGGGAGTTCATGGAAGCCGGTGACACAAGCCCACCATTCTTCGCAGGTATCAACGCGGTCGATCATGCGGCGCGTGTCGTCGGCAAAGGCCAGCCGCCACGCGCCCGTGGTCACTGGGCCAGCGCCATCATTATAGGCCGTGTACTCCGCCCAATTCTGGCCTTCCCAGATGTGCTGCGGCACGATAAAGGTCGCCGAGTCGCCCTTGGCCACCATGACTTCGTCATGAAAGCGGGGTGATGGTGCGTTGAATTTGATGGTGACAGTCAGATCATCAACGGCCACCGCTTCTGTGACGAAGACCTGATAGACGCCGCCGCCGCGTACCGTGCTGCCGAGATCACGCAACGTATTCAACGTGTAGACCACATCTTCGGCGGTAAAGGCTTCCCCATCGCTCCAGGTGACGCCCGAACGCAGATAGTAGGTTAGTTCGGTCGCATCGGCATTGTATTCCCAACGCTCTGCCAGCCACGGATATTCGTGACCATCCAGCATATCGGCGTAGAAGAGGGGTTCGTAGAAAAACTGAATCCCAGCCTGGTGTGTGCCACCCAGATTGTAGGGGCTCCACATCTCTCCCGGCGGGTAAGAGGTCTTCTGCGCAACGATGACCGTGCGATTTCGTGGCACATCGCCCGTGGTGGCGGGGACGGCAGCCGGTGCCGCATCTGCCGGGGCAGCCGCGGTCTCTTGTTGGGTGGCAGGCGCTACCTCTGCGCCGCTACTACATGCCCCCAACAAAAGGGTAATCAATATGAGGTAAACAAGGACGGCTCTGAACCTACTCATTTTGTCATTCTCTCCTTGATACTACGTGATGATTTTGATGCATTCTGTACTGTATAAGCGTACAGGGGTAAGCAATGCACGGGCTGTCACAAATACAATTACAATCATGGAGGGCACAGCAACTACACAACCAACGTGCTGGGTTATTCACCCCTGGGAGCGTCGCCATCCTGGCGGCCACAATTCGTTTGCCGCCAGGATCGGGAGCCCTCTGGGCGCGTTCCCGGCGGAATCGTTACTAGGATAGATTATCAATCACCAAGGGTCTGCCAAGGCAAGTCTACGATAGTTGCTTCCAACTAGATCTTTCCTAATAGATAAAACCCTTAAAAGTCATCCATAGCATCTCGTGTATTATTGAGCTTATTGATATGACTTTTAAATGATTTGTCCATAAGATCTACAGTTAGGGTAGAGGAGGTATCCCAACAATCTAAAGTGCTACACTTGTCGCGGCAGTAGTAGTATACACGCAAAGCTCGCTTATGTAAAATGGTGAAAATAACTACGGGTGTATTTCAAGTTGAGGGTAAATTTTAGAACGCGCGCGCAACGTGTGCCGGGGACGAGCGGAGTGCAGTTTGTCAAATCGGTGCGGTTGTCGCTCGTCCCCGGCACACTGCCCAAAAAGTGCAATGCACCCAAATAACCACAAGCTAGCTGCGATAAATAAACTGTGTGCTAGACCACGCGCAAGGCCCGCTACCCCTGACAGGTGCAAAAAAAACGCATTTGACAAAGTATCCGTAACTTCCTACAATGCTTACCTATCACCGACATCGACGATTGCTGATTCAGCTAGCGGAAAGCGTGTGGTAGCGATGGAACTACTCTTCGAATCCCGCCTGGAAATTCGTAGTGTTGAAGGCAAACTCTACTTCGTTCAGGTTCAGCCCATCTTTCACCCTAGCCCAGTCCTCGAACCTGACCCCACCAGCCCCATTGACGCCGGTGGCGTCTCTTGTTTTGGCACAGTCCTGCACGATGGTGGTCGGTTTCGGATGTGGTATCAGGCGTGGCCCAAGAGTTGGGATGGGCGCAACGCGCAACTGGTGGGCTATGCCGAATCCGAAGATGGAATCGACTGGCGACGGCCAACGCTGGGACTTGTCGAGTTTGGCAATCAGCCCAATAACCTCTGCAATTTAGGCTTGCATTCGCCTTCCGTTTTTATCGATCCACAGGCAACGAGCACGCACCGTTACCGCGCCACGGGTTGGTCAGATGCGGGCAGTGAAGCCGCCGGGCAGGTAGTGACACAACGAGGCTACTATACCGCACATTCTGCGGATGGCCTGCACTGGTCGTTGGATGCCGTCCATCCGCGCTGGCCCAGCAGCGACGTAATCATGAGCATCTACCATCCCCAGCAGGAACGGGCGATCGTGGCGCTCAAATACACCCCGCGCTATCTCAATATTCCGCGCCGCTCGATCTGGACAGCCGAGTTGCGCGCGGGAGCTTGGTCCGACGCCGTCTCGGCGCTGCTGCCGGACGAGTTTGACGACATCTGTGCCATGACGCGTGGCTTTGTTAGTGGCGACTATTATGGCATGGGGATGATGCCCGCGGGCAGTGGAACGGTGGGCTTTATTTGGCAATTTCGGCACACCTTGCCACGCACGGCCCGCCGCGAATTTGGCGTCTTTGGCACAATGGATGTCAGCCTGGCCTATCAGTGTCGTCCTGGCGATCGCTGGCTACACCTGCCAGGGCGCAAGGATTTTATGAGCCACGGCACCTTTGCCTGGGATCGCGGCGGTATCTACACGGCATCGGGCACAGTCGAGGTGGGCGATACACAACGGATGTACTTCTGCGGCGCGCTGGAAAATCATGGGTGGTATCTGGACGATCAATGGCGCATCAACGAACGCTGGCAGCAGAGTTTGATGGATCGCGGCATGGATCGGATTGGCTTTGCGCACTGGCCCAAGGATCGCCTCTGCGGTTTCCGTGCCGATCCAGAAGGCGTTTTAGAACTGAATCTAGGCCAATTGTCGGAAGCGGCATTCGCTGGGCGCGCATTACGGCTCAACTACAAAACATACCCCGGTGGCGCGATTCGGGTCGCGTTGCCCGGTGTGCCGGGATGTGGTGTAGACGATGCCATCTCCCTGGAAGGTGACCAGGTGGATGGCATCGTAGCTTGGCGCGGCGGAACGCAGATTGTACCCCAGCCAGACAAGCCGCTGATCGTCCGACTGCATCTCGATCAGGCTGAGGTCTATGCCTATTCGCTAGGCTGATATTGGTATGCCAGTGGCGCAGGGAGAAGCGCAAATGCAATCACTGACGCAGCAACACCTTGTGAGCGCGCTGCGCGCCGCGGGTCTGACAACCGGGCAGGTTGTCTTTGTCCATAGTGCCCTAAGCAGCCTAGGCCATGTTGTAGGTGGCGCGCACAGTGTCGTCGAGGCCTTCCTAGAGGTGCTTGGTCCTAGTGGAACATTGGTCGCCCCCACCTTCACCTTTGCCCACGGGCGCACGGCTTATCCAGTTTTTGATCCCCAGCAGGATCGGTCAGAGATGGGCGCGATCTCAGAGGCGATCCGCACACGGCACGGGGCGCGGCGCAGTTGTCATCTGTTGCACTCGGTCGCGGCGTTGGGGGCCCAAGCCGACGCCATCAGTGCCGTGCATGGTCCGTCGGCGTGGGCGGCGGATGGGCCCTTCTGGCAACTGTATGAACAGGGAGCTACCCTGCTATTATTGGGCGTACCCTACCTGCGCTGCACCTGGTTTCATCTGATCGAGCAACTGGTCCAGGTTTCCTATCGTGAATGGGTAGAAAAGGCGGCTTGGGTCCGCAATGGCACGGGACAATTGCAACCGCTACCCACGCTCCTCTATCGCGCCAAAGCTGACTTTCCGGGCAACGATTTTAACAAACTGGGTGCGCAATTAGAGGCCGCAGGGCAGGTGAAAATCTCGGCGGTGGGCAACGCCGTGGCGCGTGCTTTTGCGGTGCGCGCGGCACTAACCCTTGGCATTGCCCATTATCGCCAAGATCCGCTGCTTTTTGTCAAAACCACCCCGACCTATCACCCCCTGGCAAGTGGCGTCATGACCACGGATCTGTACACCGAAAAAGCCGTCCTTGATCCTACCCAAATCTATCGCAGCGCGCACAGCAGCGAAGCATAACTAGATCCAACCATCAGCCCACCATCTATCATCTTCGCCTATCAACATAGTCGCAACACATATTGCACACAGGAGTTTTCATGGAAAATCTACTGACTTTTAGCGAACATCTGATTGGGGACGGCTACTTCTACGCCTATGGCATTGCCGCCGTAGATTTGACTGGCAATGGGTCGCCAGATATCGTCTCGGCGGACAAAAATGTGGGCTTGTATTGGTTTGAGAACGACGGCCACGGCAACTTTACACGCCACATTATCCACGAGCGGGCGAATGAATGGCTGGAACGGCACGTCATTGCCGACATTAATGGTGATGGTAAGCCCGAGATTGTGATTGTGGATAACATTAACGGCAGTCTGCTCTACTTCGCCTTTGACGGTGATCCGCGCGAGCGCAACAACTGGCACTATCACTACATCACAGAAGGCCAGTTACCCGGCGCCTACGAGATCGCCGTGGCCGACTTTGACGGCGATGGCGATCTGGATGTGGCGGCATCCAGTTGGCGCAAAGGCAATCAATTTGCCTGGTTCGAGCAGCGCGATGGCCAGTGGATCAAACACATGATCGAAGAAAACATTGCCGAAACACGTACCATGTGCGCGGCAGATTTCAATGGCGATGGGAAAATGGATCTTTTGGGCACCGCGCGCGTCGGCAATCAAGTGATCTGGTATGAGAATCCGGGCGACCCAGTCAACCAGCCCTGGATCAAGCATATTATCGACACGCCAATCCAACCCACGCATGGCTGGCCGGTAGACATGAATGGCGACGGCCACATCGACGTGATCATGGCGCTGGGCATGTCGCCCAAGCAGGATCCGTGCGATCTGCAATATCAACAAATTGTCTGGTATGAAAATACGGGCGACCCCACCCAGACACCGTGGCCCAAGCACATTATTTGCGATTGTCTGCCCAACGCCTTTGAAGCGATTGCCGCCGACTTGGACAACGATGGGCAAATGGAAGTGGTCGGCGTCGGCTGGGATCAGACGGGGCGCGTGGCGCTCTTTAAGCATCGCGGCGATCCGCGCGGGCCGTGGGATATGCAGATCCTCAAAGATGGTTGGAAACGCGCCAACCAAGTCATTGCTGTCGATCTCGATGGCGATGGCCGGTTGGATCTGGTCGCTTCGGCAGAAGATGGCAGCAACGAAGTCCGCTGGTGGCGCAATGAAGGGGCTGTGTAACCCGCGCTCTGATTATTTGCGCCACTTCAGCGCATAGACAGACCGCGAAAAATCGTACAGATGATCAGGAGTTCAGTCAAGCGCATCTGTACGATTTTTCGCGCGGCAGGATATCTCTGGTTAGAGGCAAGTCGTTTTACAGATGACCTTTACTCGTTTGTCACGGAGTGCGTAACAATGGGCAGAAAGAGGAGCGTTGCCTCCGTTCCTGCGACATCTTCTGGCGCTTCTATATCCAGGTCATCGCTATCGGCATCCATCCATGCATCTGCATCTGCGGCAGGCTCAGCGGCGCTCTGTTGCACGGTAGCATTTAAGGCCAGTGGCAGCAGACCCAGGCCAATGCTGTCCAAGTTATCGGCACTGTACCCATGTTGATCGGCATCCCAAAAGAGCCGATAGCTGCACGCGCCGGTTGGCAAGAGGGTACAGACAAAAATATCATTGGCATCAATTGTCTGCTCGGCAAAGGCAAAGTGATCTTTGACCGTGAGATAGTGTTCGTTATTGGCGGGGTCGATCCACAAACCGTTGATATCCTCATTCGCCAACCCAACCGTCGAACCATCAAAGAAGAGACGCCAGACGCCGCCACTGGGGTTGCCAAAAGTAGCATTGTCCAGTTGGATGAGATCTTCGTCCTTGCCCACCACATTGGGCGTGTTGAAATCGCCGATCGTGCTAATTACGAGATGGCCGTCAGCGGTAAAGCCGATTGCATCAATGTCTTCACTATCGGTTGACAGACCCACATCCGCGCCACGCAAATACCAGGCAAAGCTGCCCGCGGTTTGGCTGCCCAACCCAGACACAATTGTGGGGATGAAGCGCACAATGTCGGAATCGTCCACCGCGCCTAGACCGGGCACGGTTGTGGGACCATTGAAGCTTAGCAGTAGAGTGCCGTCCGCTTGGACGTGGAAGGCGTTGACATCTTTGGTAATGCCCACATCCGAGCCGTCAAAGATCATCGCCCAGCTACTGTTGTTAGCGTCGTAGGCCAGGATGTCCTCATCGCGGAAGGCAATATCGCCGGCGCGCCCACTGCTGCGCGAGCTGACAAAGAGCAGCGGGTTAGCCACTGGGGTTTCAGCTTCGTACGCGCCGATGTCGCAATGCGCCCCCTGTGGACGGGTGACACCCCGTTGGTCCACCCCGTTGACTGGCACCGACGCACAGATGGCATCGTTCGCCCTATCGATGGCAACGCTGCCGACGAGCAGCGCGTGGGTCAGCGTTGCGCCACCATTATCGGCCAATGGCCCAAGCAGATCGGTAAAAACTGTCGTATTATCAACCGTTATATCACCCGGTCCACTGCTGGGACAATTGCCCACATTGCCCAGTAACGTAGCACCCAGGCTAGTAAATGTTCCCGTGTTGAAGCAATTCTGGGCGCTTGTGTTTTCGTCGCCATCGAGCAGATTGCCCGCGATGATTGTATTGGTTGCTGTTGTCACGCCGCGATTATAGAGACCACCACCAATGTTGTTCGCAATCGTGGTATGGGTCAACAGTACTGTACCGGGATCATCAAACTCGTTCCCATTGGCGATGCCCGCACCGCTGCCACTGCGGTTAGCGCTAATGGTGCTATTGATCACGGCGACCTGACCACCGAAGCGATTGGCGATCGCGCCGCCAGGGCCGCGCACTGTGCTGTTGCCCGTCAAAGTGCCGCGATCAAGGTGCAGCGTCCCTTGATTGACAATGCCGCCCCCAATGCCATAGTCATTATCGTCCGACACACTATTATTCTGAATAGTGCTCTGCGTCATCGTCATCACGCCGTCGTTGCGAATAGCGCCACCCTCACCGTAGCTGGCTTCACCCCCCGCGGCGTGATTGTTGGCAAGCAAACTATTGGTTACCGTCAATGTGCCGTCATTGAAAAGGCCACCACCGTGACCAATCCGGAAGGCGCTAGCGGCTCGGTTGTCGACCACATGAACACGGTTAAGAAGCAGCGTACCGCTGTTGCTAAGACCACCCCCCATTTCACTCATCAGGCCATTACGGATCGTCAAATCTTCAATGGTGACCTTGGCCGTAGACAACACCTCTAGCACGCGATCCGTCTGGTTGCCGTCGATAATGGTGGCGGCTACGCCCTTGCCGATCAGCACCAAGTCGTCGGCAATGTCCAGATCACCGATCGCATTGCCGTCTTCGTCGACCGAGTCGTTTTCCGCATCGCGCAGGGTCGGGATCGTGAGCAGGTACGTGCCGCTGTCCAACCCGATCTGATCGGGGCCGGGACGCAAGTTGGCGGCGGCAATTGCCTCGCGCAGCGAACAATCGCTATCGCAGACGCCATCGTTGCTATCGGTAAACTTGGTTACCGTAAAAGTTGCACCTTGGTCGATCTGGACTTCTACAGCCCCAATATCGCAATGCGCCCCTTGCGGACGGGCAACCCCACGTTGATCAATCCCGTTGACCGGGTCAGCTGCGCAGACGGCATCATCGCCAGCGTCGATGGCCTGGCTACCAGCCAGTAGGGCGTGGGTTAAGGTCGGGCCGCCATTGTCCGCCAGCGGACCCAGATTGGCGTTGCCGCTGGGGATATCGCTGGGCTGGCGCACGCCTGCTAGCAAACAACTGCCGTCATTATCCAGGTTGTGACCGTTGGAGGTGAACCGACCGTCATTGTATTCGCTGATAACGAGCACACAGTTGCTCCCGCCGCTGTTGTGCGCGATAATGCTGTTGCTCATCGACAAGATGCCATAATGGTCGTAGACGCCGCTGCCCGCTGTCGCCGTGTTGTTGGCAATCGTGCTGTTGATGACTTGCACCTCAGAGCGACCATCATCCGCAGCTTGGGTGAGGAACAGACCGCCGCCGTTGCCGCTCACCGCCTGATTGCCGCTGACCGTGCTGTTGACCAGTTGCAGGAAGATGACGCCGTCGCCGTTCGCAAGATCAAAGGCACCGCCGTTGCTGGTTGCTTCGTTGCCGCTGAAGGTGCTGCTGTTGACGAACACCTCTCTGGAAAACTCCTCACCGGCCGATGTGCTAAAGGCACCGCCGAAGACCGTACGGTTGTTGCTTATCGTTGTGTGGCTCATCCGCAGTGGCAGTTCACAACTATAATAGAGGCCGCCGCCGGCGTATGCTTCATTGTCGGTCAGGACGACGTTGGTCAAGGTGAGGGCGCAAGAAGGCTCAACGGCAAAGCCGATATTTTCCGTGTCGGCATAGATGCCGCCACCGTAGTTCGGATTCGGCCAAATGTCCATTTTGGGCAGGCGCCCGCCACGCAGGGTGAGATCGCGCATGTCTACTTTGCTCTTATACAGGGCAAGGACGCGGCCATGCCCCTGTGCGTCGATGGTGTGGCCATTACCTGTAATCAACAAACTCGTGATAGCTGGGTTGTGGATCCGGAACATAGGTTGGGTGTACACAATATCGGCCAGCAGCGTAATGGTATAGGCGCCGGGATCGGCCACATTTACACAGTCGATGGCTTGGCGGAGCGACGCTTCATCGCTGGCCACCAGATTCGGGTAAGGGCACGCGGCCAATGCCGGTCGTTCATAGGCGCCAATATCACAGTGCGCCCCTTGCGGGCGCGGGGCGCCACGTTGATCGACCCCATTGACCGGGTCAGCGGCGCAGACCGCATCATCGCCCGCGTCAATGGCCTGGCTGCCGGGCAGTAAGACATGCGTGGGGGTTGGCCCACCGTTATCAGCCAGCGGGCCCAGATTAGCGTTGCCGTTGGAGATGTCACTGGGTTGACGCACCTCGGGCAGGAGGCAGGTGCCGTCGCTGTCCAGGTTGTTCCCAAAGGAAGCTACGCGCTGCCCACCTAAGACAACCCCCGCCGCCACCTCGCCAGCACAGTCGCTGCCAAGATTATCGGCGACGATGCTGTTGTTCAGCCGGAGCGTACTGGTTGCCTCTGAGAAACTGGCTTGATCGAAGATGTGGACGCCCGCGCCTTGGCCGGCTGCATTTTGTGTCACTGTGCTGTTGATCAAAGCAATGTGCAACGAACCGTTCGATTCACGCAAGTAGAGCCCACCGCCAGCGCCGTTGTCGACTGTGTTACCACTGACGGTGCTGTTGATCAGCTTGATGTCAAATGTCTGGTCGGGGGACTCAATGTACACCCCGCCACCCTTCAGCCCGGCGCGATTGCCGCTGATTGTGCTGCGGAGGACAGTCATATCGATGAACCCGTCGCTGATCCTTGCCATGAGCCCGCCCCCCTCTTCGGTGGCGACATTGTTGCGAATGGTGGAATCGACGATGGTCACGCGCGGGCGGGAGATACGCATGGCGCCACCCTCTAATGCTTGGTTGCCTTCCACGAGCGTGTTCCGCAACGTCACTGAACACAGACCGCTGTCCTCATCCGTACTATACCGGATGCCGCCGCCGACGCCAGATGCCTGGTTGTCGCGGATCACAGAGTCCTGCACGATCAAGGCCCCGCCACCGCCACTATCACAGCGATAGTCAATGCCACCCCCTGAATTCGCCTCATTATTGCGCACCACGGTGTTCAGCAGCGTCCAATGACAGTCGATACCGTCCCTACAGTTAAAC